>NZ_JBMRGJ010000003.1:0-317377 GCF_049384325.1 Stenotrophomonas sp. CASM114
GCACAGGAAATGCCGGCCAGCGCCCGGCACTACCGCAGGGCCTTACGACCAGTCGTACGAGAACAGCACGGTGCGGCTTTCCGGCTCGTACAGCATCACGATCGCATCGGCGCCTGTGGCGCACCAGTTGTAGCCGGCTACGCCGGCCACGGCGAAGAACTTGTTGCCGTTGCGGGTGATGATCACCGTTTCGGCATCGTCCGCAGCGTTTGGGTCATCGGCAGCGTCGGTGAAGCCCAGTTCGAAGGCCGCGGGAATCTCCGCGGTCTCGGTCCAGTTGCCGAAGCCTATCGGTCCGCCCAGCGTATCCAGGTAGTCGCGTTCGCTGGCCTCACCCTTGCCGTAGCGCGAGTAGCAGGCGAGACGACCGTGCGCGGCATGGTAATCGCGGGCCTTGGCGTAGCTGTCGCGCATCTGCGCGATGTGCTCCTGCGCATCCTTGTCCTGCACCGCCTCGCCGATGAAATAGCCCTCATTGCCGAGGAAGCGCATCTGGTTGCCGGCGGTCAGTTCGAAGGCGATCCAGTTGGTGCCGGTGAAATCGTTGTGGTGTTCTTCGGTGGTCTCGCCGATGCAGCCGTCGTACGGCTCGATCGGGCACAGCATCGTCGCCACCTGGCCGGCCAGTTCCGGCCGCAGCACGCCCAGGTCGATCTTCAGCAGCGGCAGCAGGTGCTGGCCGAGCCAGGCCTGGTCGGCGGGAAAGACGTCGGTGGGGAAGGGGACCATGCCGGGCAGCAGGTCGCGCAGTTCAGTCTGGTGGATCATGTCAGTCCATTGAATGGGATCGGTAGTGCCGGCCGCTGGCCGGCAACCTCATTGCAGCCAAAGCGTGCCGACCAAGGTCGGCACCTACCAGGGCGCGTCAAGTGGAGGCGCTGCGGATCGCCTCCGGCAGCGGCGCGCTCTTGCCGGTCTGCGTATCCATCCACACCACCACCACGTTGCCGTCCGAGTACAGCTTCGACGCGTCGTGCTGGTCGACGATGCGGTGGCCAATGGTCACGCTGCTGTTGCCCAGGCGCTCGACGAACAGCTCGACCAGTATGTCGTTGGGCCACACGATCGGCAGCCGGTAATTGACGTTGGTCGCGGCCACCACCGGTGCGATGCGGTCGGTCATCGATACGCCGTCCACGCCCAGCATCCAGCGCACGCGCGCTTCTTCCAGGTAGGAAATGTACTTGGCGTTGTTGACGTGGCGCATGCTGTCCATGTCACGCCAGCGCACGCTGATCGGGATGCGGGCCAGGATCTTGTGTTCGCTGCTCATCAGGCGTCCTTCTTCTTCGATGTGCTCTTGCTGGCCTTGCCGGTGCTCTTGGCGGCCGCGGCCTTCTTGGCAACCTTGGCCGGCTTCTCAGGCTTCACCTTGCGTGGCGGGCGGGCGTCGGGCTTGTTGGCCACGGCAGCCGGCTGTTCCGGGCGCGCGCTGGTGGACGGCAGCATGCGCGCCAGGAACTGGCCGGTATACGACTGCGGACAGGCCGCCACGTCTTCCGGCGTGCCGGTGACCAGGATGGTGCCACCGCGGTGGCCGCCTTCCGGGCCCAGGTCGACGATCCAGTCGGCGGTCTTGATCACGTCCAGGTTGTGCTCGATCACCACCACCGTGTTGCCTTCGTCGCGCAGCTTGTGCAGCACGCCCAGCAGCGCTTCGATGTCGTGGAAGTGCAGGCCGGTGGTCGGTTCGTCGAGGATGTACAGGGTGCGGCCGGTATCGCGGCGCGACAGTTCCTTGGACAGCTTCACGCGCTGTGCTTCACCACCGGACAGCGTGGTCGCGCTCTGGCCCAGTTTGATGTAGCTCAGGCCGACGTCGACCAGGGTTTCCAGCTTGCGTGCGATCGACGGCACCGGTTCGAACAGCTTCAGTGCATCCTCGACGGTCATTTCCAGCACGTCGTTGATGTTGAAGCCCTTGTACAGGATCTCCAGCGTCTCGCGGTTGTAGCGCTTGCCATGGCAGACGTCGCAGGGCACGTACACGTCCGGCAGGAAGTGCATCTCCACCTTGATCAGGCCGTCGCCCTGGCAGGCTTCGCAGCGGCCACCGCGCACGTTGAAGCTGAAACGGCCCGGCGAATAGCCACGCGCACGCGCTTCGGGCACCTGTGCGAACAGTTCGCGCAGGGGAGTGAACAGGCCGGTGTAGGTGGCCGGGTTCGAACGCGGGGTGCGGCCGATCGGCGACTGGTCGATGTCCACCACCTTGTCGAACAGGTCCAGGCCATCGATCTCCTTGTACGGGGCGATCGGGTGCGAGGAACCGTTGATCTCGTTGGCGGCCAGCGAGAACAGGGTGTCGTTGATCAGGGTGGACTTGCCGGAGCCGGATACACCGGTCACGCAGGTCAGCAGGCCCGACGGAATCGCCAGGTCCACGCCCTTGAGGTTGTTGCCGCTGGCCCCGCGCAGGTGCAGGGTCATCTTCGGGTTCGGCTTGTGCCGGCGCGCGGGGATCTTGATCGCGCGCTTGCCCGACAGGTACTGACCGGTCAGCGAGCGCGGTGCCTCCAGGATGTCCTGCAGGGTGCCCTGGCCGACGATCTCGCCGCCATGCACGCCCGCGCCCGGGCCGATGTCCAGCACGTAGTCGGCCAGGCGGATCGCATCCTCGTCATGCTCGACCACGATCACCGTGTTGCCGAGGTCGCGCAGGCGGGTGAGGGTGCCGAGCAGGCGCTCGTTGTCGCGCTGGTGCAGGCCGATCGACGGCTCGTCGAGCACGTACATCACGCCGACCAGGCCGGCGCCGATCTGGCTGGCCAGGCGGATGCGCTGTGCCTCGCCACCGGACAGGGTGTCGGCCTTGCGTTCCAGGGTCAGGTAATCCAGGCCCACATCGACCAGGAAGCCGAGGCGCTCACCGATTTCCTTGACGATCTTCGCGGCGATCTCGCCACGCCAGCCCGGCAGGCTCAGTTCGCTGAAGAACTTCAGCGCCTCGTCGATCGGCAGCACCACCAGCTCCGGCAGCGGGCGGTCGGCCACGAACACGTTGCGTGCCGCCTTGTTCAGGCGCGCGCCATGGCATTCCGGGCACGGCTGTTCGCTGATGTACTTGGACAGCTCTTCGCGCACCGCCGGCGATTCGGTTTCCTTGTAGCGGCGCTCGAGGTTGGGAATGATGCCCTCGAAGCGGTGCTTGCGCTGGGTGCGGCCACCGGCTTCGGTGAAGTAGGTGAAGGTGATCGCCTCATCGCCGCTGCCGTACAGCACGGCCTGCTGCACCTTGGCCGGCAGCGAGTTCCACGCCGCGTCGACGTCGAACCGGTAGTGCTTGGCCAGCGAGGCGATCAGCTGGAAGTAATAGGCGTTGCGACGGTCCCAGCCGCGCACCGCGCCGGCGGCCAGCGACAGCTCGGGATGCACCACCACGCGCGAAGGATCGAAGAATTCGGCCATGCCCAGGCCGTCGCAGCCGGGGCACGCGCCCATCGGTGCGTTGAACGAGAACAGGCGCGGTTCCAGCTCCGGCAGCGAGTAATCGCAGACCGGACAGGAGTACTTGGAGGAGAACAGCGTCGGCGAAGCGTCGGCACTGTCCAGGCTCTGCACCGAGGCCATGCCGTCGCCCAGCTTCAGCGCGGTCTCGAAGCTCTCGGCCAGGCGCTGCTTGATGTCCTCGCGCGGGCGGAAGCGGTCGATCACCGCCTCGATGGTGTGCTTCTGGCGCAGCGCCAGCGGCGGCACCGCATCGATTTCATGCAGCTCGCCGTCCACGCGCACGCGCACGAAACCCTGCGCGCGCAGTTGGTCGAACACCTGGGCATGCTCGCCCTTGCGGTCGCGGATGACCGGGGCCAGCAGCATGTAGCGCTGTTCCGGGTCCAGGGTCAGCACCTGGTCGACCATCTGGCTGACCGTCTGCGCCTCCAGCGGATAGCCGTGGTCCGGGCAGCGCGGGGTGCCGACGCGGGCGTACAGCAGGCGCAGGTAGTCGTAGATCTCGGTGATCGTGCCGACCGTCGAACGCGGGTTGTGCGAGGTCGACTTCTGCTCGATCGAGATCGCCGGGGACAGGCCCTCGATGTGGTCCAGGTCCGGCTTTTCCATCACGCTCAGGAACTGGCGCGCATAGGCCGACAGCGACTCGACATAGCGGCGCTGGCCTTCTGCATAGATGGTGTCGAACGCCAGCGAGGACTTGCCCGAGCCGGACAGGCCGGTGATCACGATCAGCTTGTCGCGGGGCAGGTCGAGGTCGAGGTTCTTCAGGTTGTGCGTCCGCGCGCCGCGGATGCGGATGAAATCCATCGCCATGGGGGATCCGGTTGTGGGGGCGTTGGCTGGGTGCCGGGCCAGCAGGGAACGGCAATCGGTCAGCCTACCGAGGTGACCAGATGGGGGCAATGGGCGACAATGCCAGCCCGATGTCTCATCTGGTGAGACAGGCCGTCAGGCAGGGGTCAGATCCCTTTTCACGGGGTGAAAAGGGATCTGACCCCGTTCCGGAGCCGTCCCCAGCGGCGTTCGGGGGTTGACTTGACCCGCGCCCGCTGATCTGCGTACAATTCCGCTCCTGTCCGCCCTCGATGGCGGCAGCTCAGACCACAATAACTACAGAGGAAGGCCTGGTCATGTACGCAGTACTGGTCACCGGCGGTAAGCAATACCGCGTGGCGCAGGGCGAAAAGCTCCGCATTGAAAAGCTCGAAGTCGAAGTCGGCAGCGAGATCAAGTTTGACAACATCCTGATGCTGGGTGACAGCGACGGCGTGAAGCTGGGCGATGCGCTGAAGGGCGCTGCCGTCACCGCCAAGGTCCTGTCCCAGGGTCGTGCTGACAAGGTCCGGATCATCAAGTTCCGTCGCCGCAAGCACCACATGAAGCGTCAGGGTCACCGTCAGTACTACACCGAAATCGAGATCACCGGCATCGCCGGCTAAGCATCAGGAGAAGCAGTCATGGCACATAAAAAGGGCGTAGGCTCCTCGCGCAACGGTCGCGACTCCAACCCGAAGTACCTGGGCGTCAAGATCTTCGGCGGCCAGGCCATCGAAGCCGGCAACATCATCGTGCGTCAGCGCGGCACCCAGTTCCACCCGGGCACCGGCGTTGGCCTGGGCCGTGACCACACCCTGTTCGCCCTCGTGGACGGCAAGGTGGAGTTCTCGGTCAAGGGCGCCAAGAAGCGTCGCACCGTCAGCATCGTCTCGGCCGACGCCTGATCCAGGCATCGCCGGCACCCGTGCCGCGGCATGGCCGTGCTGGATGAAGAGCACGCTGCATGGAGAGCCCCGCTTCGGCGGGGCTTTTCGTTAGAGTTGAAGCAAGACCGGCTGGGCCGGGTTGCCGGCCCGCGGCCGGCATGACATTCAAGGTGGCGGCCAACAGGTCGCGCCCATCGCAGGCATCGAAACAATGAAACTGGTAGACGAAGCAGAAATCGAAGTGTTCGCCGGCAACGGCGGCAACGGCTGCATTGGCTTCCGTCGCGAGAAGTTCATTCCGCTCGGCGGCCCGGACGGCGGCGACGGCGGTGCGGGCGGCAGCGTGTACATCCGCGCCGACGAAAACCTGAACACCCTGGTCGACTTCCGCCATGAGCGTATCTTCAAGGCGCAGCGCGGCGAGAACGGCATGGGCCGCCAGGCCTATGGCAAGGGCGGCGAAGATCTGACCATCACCGTGCCGGTCGGCACCGTGGTCATCAACGTTGCCACCGATGAAGTCATCGGCGACCTGACCCAGCACGGCGACCGCCTGCTGGTGGCCAAGGGCGGTCGCGGTGGCCTGGGCAACATGCACTTCAAGAGCTCGACCAACCGCTCGCCGCGCCAGGCGCTGCCGGGCGAGCCGGGCGAAGAGCGCACGCTGAAGCTGGAGCTGAAGCTGCTGGCCGATGTCGGCCTGCTGGGCTTCCCCAACGCCGGCAAGAGCACCCTGATCCGTGCCGTTTCGGCGGCAACGCCGAAGGTGGCCGATTACCCGTTCACCACGCTGTACCCGAACCTGGGTGTGGTGAAGGTGGAGAACCACCGCAGCTTCGTGATCGCCGACATTCCGGGCCTGATCGAAGGTGCTGCGGACGGCGCCGGCCTGGGTGCGCAGTTCCTGCGCCACCTGCAGCGCACCCGCCTGCTGCTGCACCTGGTGGACATCTCGCCGATGGAAGGCGGCGTGGAGGGCATTTCGCCGGTGGAGCAGGTGCGTGCGATTGAACGCGAGCTGGAGAAGCACGATCCGGAGCTGCTGAACAAGCCGCGCTGGCTGGTGCTGAACAAGGCTGACCTGATGTTCGAAGACGAGGCGCAGGCCGCGGCCGAGCAGATCGTCGCCGAGCTGGGCTGGAAGGAGCCGTGGTTCCTGGTTTCCGCGCTGGGCCGCGAAGGTACCTTCCCGATCATGAGCCGGATCATGGCCTTCTTCGATCGCCAGAAGGAAGACGAGCTGGAAGCCCGCAACGCGCAGTGAATGCCGTTGTGGTTCCATGCGGAAAACCCGGCTTCGGCCGGGTTTTTCATTTGGTAGTGCCGGCCGCTGGCCGGCAATCCCGGTGAACCGCAGACCAGCGGCCGGCACTACCGGTCGCGCGGGTCCCGTGGGATCGCCCGGACCGCAGGCAACAAAAAACCCGGCCGGGGCCGGGCTTTTGTCTGCTGCCCAACCCCGAGGGGCAGGGCGGCAACGCCGGATCAGGCGGCCTTGAGGGCCTTGATGCGGTCGTTCAGGCGGCTCTTGTGGCGAGCAGCCTTGTTCTTGTGGATCAGGCCACGCGCGCTGAAGCGATCCAGGATCGGCTGGGCAACGGCGAAGGCGGCTTCGGCGCCGGCGGCATCGTTGGCGTCCAGCGCCTTGATTACTTTCTTGACAGCGGTGCGCAGCATCGAGCGCTGAGCCACGTTGCGCGCGTTGCGCACGACGGTCTGCTTGGCGCGCTTCTTGGCGGACTTGATATTGGCCACGGTGGTGGTTTCCTGAAAAAATCGGTGTTATGGGAACAGCAAGCTAGCTAGTATGATGGCTCGAGAAATGCACGTCAAGTCGATTGTCAAGAGGGACGCTGAGTGAGTTCACCGAAGATGTTGCGGGGCCTGCTGTCGTTCAGCAGCATGACCATGGTCTCGCGGGTTCTCGGACTTGTCCGGGATCAGGTGATCACTACCACGTTCGGCACCAATGCGGTTACCGATGCGTTCTGGGTTGCCTTCAGGATACCCAATTTCCTGCGCCGGTTGTTCGCGGAGGGGTCCTTCTCCACCGCCTTCGTGCCGGTGTTCACCGAGGTGAAGGAGACCCGCAGCCACGCCGAACTGCGTGAGCTGATGTCCCGGACCGCCGGCACCCTGGGCGGGGTGCTGATGCTGGTCACCGCCCTGGCGCTGATCTTCGCGCCGCAGCTGGCGGTGGCATTCTCAAGTGGTGCTGACACCGACCCGGTCAAGCAGACCCTGCTGGTCGACCTGTTCCGCCTGACCTTCCCGTTCCTGCTGTTCGTGTCGCTGACCGCGCTGGCCGGCGGTGCGCTGAACAGCTTCCAGCGCTTCGCGATGCCGGCGCTGACCCCGGTCATCCTCAACCTGTGCATGATCGCCGGTGCGCTGTGGCTGGCGCCGCGGCTGGGCGGCACCCCGGAGAAGCAGATCCTGGCGCTGGGCTGGGCGGTGCTGGCGGCCGGCCTCCTGCAGTTGCTGTTCCAGCTGCCCTCGCTGAAGGGCATCAACCTGCTGACCCTGCCGCGCTGGGGCTGGAACCATCCGGGCGTGCGCAAGGTGCTGACGCTGATGGTGCCGACCCTGTTCGGTTCGTCGGTGGCGCAGATCAACCTGCTGCTGGATACCCTCATCGCGGCCAAGCTGACCGACGGCTCGCAGTCCTGGCTGTCGCTGGCCGATCGCTTCCTGGAGCTGCCGCTGGGTGTGTTCGGCGTGGCGCTGGGCACGGTGATCCTGCCGGCGCTGGCCCGCCACCATGTCAGCACCGACCGCGAGGGCTTCTCGCGCTCGCTGGACTGGGGCCTGCGCATGACCCTGCTGATCTCGGTGCCGGCGATGCTGGGCCTGGTGCTGCTGGCCGAGCCGCTGATCGCCACCCTGTTCCAGTACCGCCAGTTCACCGCGTTCGATACCCGCATGACCGCGCTGTCGGTGTATGGCCTTAGCTTCGGCCTGCCGGCGTTCGCCCTGCTCAAGGTGGTGTTGCCGGCCTTCTACGCCCGCCAGGACACCAAGACCCCGGTGCGCGCCGGTGTTGCCGCGCTGGTGGCCAACATGGTGTTCAACTTCGCCCTGCTGGCCGTGCTGTACCAGGTGATGGTGCCGGACGAGCTGAAGGCACAGGGCGTGATGGCGGCCATCGGCAAGCAGCCGGGCCTGCACCTGGCGCTGGGCATCGCCAGTGCGCTGTCCAGTTACCTGAACCTGGGCCTGCTCTGGTATTGGCTGGGCAAGACCGATGTCTATCAGCGGCGGCCGGGCTGGGGCGGCTATCTGGTGCGGCTGGGGGTGGCCTGCGTGGCCATGGTCGGCGTGCTGCTGGCCCTGCTGCACTGGGTCCCCGACTTCACCGGCATGGACAAATGGCACCGTATCGGTGGCCTGATGCTGCTGGTCGGCGGCGGCGGCGCGACCTACGTGGTGGCCATGCTGGCGATGGGCTTCCGCCCGCGCGACCTGCGCGGGCATTGATCGCGGTCCGTGGCGGCTATACTTCAGGGTTACACCATTGAAGCGGCGGCCCCGGTCGGGCCGGAACGAGAGTTGATGAGCAGGCTGTTCAGAAGCGTCGAGGGCGGGGAGCTGTTCCCCAACGGAAGCGTGGTCTGTATCGGTGCATTCGACGGCCTCCACTTGGGCCATCGTGCGCTGGTCCGCCACGCGGTTGCCCGCGCGCGCGCCTTGGGCGTGGCCGCAGTGGCCGTGGCATTTGAGCCGCTGCCGCGTGAATTCTTCGCCCAGGGCACGCCGCCGCCGCGGCTGACCCTGGCGCGCAGCAAGGTCGAGATCCTGCGCGAGCTCGGCGTCGATGCGATCGGCCTGCTGCGTTTCGACGCGGCGATGGCGGCGATGCCGGCCGAGACCTTCGTGCGCCGGTTGCTGGTGCACCGGCTGGGCGCCCGCGAAGTGTGGATCGGGCCGGAGTTCTGCTTCGGCAACCGCCGCCGCGGTGATCTGGCACTGCTGCAGGAGATGGGCGCCGAACTCGGCTTCACCGCGGGCGAGATCGAAGCGGTGGACCTGCACGGCGAGCGCATCTCCAGCACCCGCATCCGCCAGCTGCTGCAGGAGGGCGATTTCGCCCGCGCCAACGACCTGCTCGGCCGCCCCTACGCGATCAGCGGGCGAGTGGTGCGCGGGCGCCAGCTCGGCCGTACGCTGGGCTTCCCCACCGCCAACCTGCGCTTCCCGAAGACCCCGGCACTGTCGGGCATCTACGCGACCTGGGTGCACGGCGTGTTCGACCAGCCCTGGCCTTCGGTGTCCAGCTTCGGTACGCGGCCGACGGTGGAGGGCGTGGAGCCGCTGCTGGAAGCCCACCTGTTCGATTTCCAGGGCGACCTGTACGGCCGCCACATCGACGTGGAGTTCGTCGCCAAGCTGCGCGACGAAGAGAAATTCAATGATCTGGCGGCGCTGACCGACCAGATGCACCGCGACGCCGAACAGGCGCGCGCCATCCTTTCCGAACATAGATTGCGAGCCACTGCGTGAGCCAGGACTACAAGACCACCCTGAACCTGCCAGCCACCGAATTCCCGATGCGCGGCGACCTGCCCAAGCGCGAGCCGGGCATTCTGGCGCGGTGGGAAGAGCAGGGGCTCTACCAGCAGCTGCGCGACAACGCCGCCGGCCGCCCGCTGTTCGTGCTGCATGACGGCCCGCCATACGCCAACGGCCGCATCCACCTGGGCCACGCGGTCAACAAGATCCTGAAGGACATCATCGTCAAGTCGCGCTACCTGGCCGGCTTCGATGCGCCCTACGTGCCGGGCTGGGACTGCCATGGCCTGCCGATCGAGATCGCGGTCGAGAAGAAGTGGGGCAAGGTCGGCACCAAGCTTGACGCCGTCGAATTCCGCCAGAAGTGCCGCGAGTTCGCCGAAGAGCAGATCAACATCCAGCGCGTGGACTTCAAGCGCCTGGGCGTGACCGGTGACTGGGACAACCCGTACAAGACCCTGAGCTTCGATTTCGAAGCCAACGAGATCCGCGCGCTGGCCAAGGTCGTGGCCAACGGCCACCTGGTCCGCGGCGCCAAGCCGGTGTACTGGTGCTTCGACTGTGGCTCGGCGCTGGCCGAGGCCGAGATCGAGTACCAGGAAAAGGAATCGCCGGCGATCGACGTGGCCTACGCTGCACGCGATGCGCAGGCCATCGGCCAGGCGTTCGGTGTGAGCGTGCCGGCCGACGTCGAAGTGGCCGTACCGATCTGGACCACCACCCCGTGGACGCTGCCGGCCTCGCTGGCGGTGTCGCTGGGCGCGGAGATCAACTACGTGCTGGCCGAAGGCCCGGCCCACAAAGGCAAGCGCCGCTGGCTGGTGCTGGCCGCGGCCCTGGCCGAGCGCGCGCTGCAGCGCTATGGCGTGGACGAAGTGGTGCTGCACGGTGAAACCACCGGCGCTGCGCTGGAAAACCAGCTGCTGGCGCATCCGTTCTACCCGGAGCGCGAGATCCTGGTGCTCAATGGCGACCATGTCTCCGACGAGGACGGTACCGGTGCGGTGCACACCGCCCCCGGCCACGGCCAGGAAGACTTCGTGGTCAGCCAGAAGTACGGCCTGCTGGACAAGTACAACGCTGGCCAGGTCACTCCGATCGACGGCCGCGGCGTGTACCTGGAATCGACCCCGCCGGCCGGTGACGTGGTGCTGGCTGGCCAGCACCTGTGGAAGGCACAGGAGGCCATCGTCGGCGTGCTGCGCGACAACGGTTCGCTGCTGGCGTTCCATCCGATCCGCCACAGCTACCCGCACTGCTGGCGCCACAAGACGCCGGTGGTGTTCCGCGCCACCCCGCAGTGGTTCATCTCGATGGACAAGGCCAACCTGCGCAACGATGCGCTGGCCGCCATCGACACCGTCGGCTGGTTCCCGACCTGGGGCAAGGCGCGCATCCAGAGCATGGTCGACGGTCGTCCGGACTGGACCATCTCGCGCCAGCGCACCTGGGGCGTGCCGATCGCACTGTTCACCCACCGCCAGACCGGCGAGATCCATCCGCGTTCGGTGGAGCTGATGCAGCAGGTCGCCGACCGCGTCGAAGCCGAGGGCATCGACGTGTGGTATTCGCTGGACGCCGCCGAACTGCTCGGTGCCGACGCGGCCGACTACGAGAAGGTCACCGACATCCTCGACGTCTGGTTCGATTCGGGCGTGACCCATGAAGGCGTTCTCGCCGCGCGTGGCTTCGGCAAGCCGGCCGACCTGTACCTGGAAGGGTCCGACCAGCACCGCGGCTGGTTCCAGTCCTCGCTGCTGACCGGCGTGGCGATCGACAAGCGCGCCCCGTACAAGCAGTGCCTGACCCACGGCTTCACCGTGGACGAGCACGGCCGCAAGATGTCCAAGTCGCTGGGCAATGGTATCGAGCCGCAGGACATCATGAACAAGCTGGGCGCGGACATCCTGCGCCTGTGGATCGCCTCGGCCGACTACAGCAACGAGATGTCGCTGTCGCAGGAGATCCTCAAGCGCAACGCCGACGCCTACCGCCGCCTGCGCAACACCGCGCGCTTCCTGCTCGGCAACCTGGACGGTTTCGACCCGGCGCTGCACCTGCAGCCGCTCGAGCAGATGGTCGCGCTGGACCGCTGGATCGTGCATCGCGCGTGGGAGCTGCAGGAGAAGATCAAGGCAGCCTACGACGGCTACAACATGGCCGAGATCGTGCAGCTGCTGCTGAACTTCTGCAGCGTGGACCTGGGCTCGCTGTACCTGGACGTGACCAAGGACCGCCTGTACACGATGCCGACCGATTCGCACGGTCGCCGTTCGGCCCAGAGCGCGATGTACCACATCGCCGAAGCGTTCACCCGCTGGGTGGCGCCGATCCTGACCTTCACCGCCGACGAGCTGTGGGGCTACCTGCCGGGCGAACGCGCCGGCCACGTGCTGTTCACCACCTGGTATGACGGCCTGGCGCCGTTGCCGGCCGATGCCCAGCTCAATGCCGCCGACTTCGACCAGCTGCTGGCCGTGCGCGAGCAGGTGGCCAAGGTGCTCGAGCCGATGCGCGCCAACGGTGCGATCGGTGCGGCGCTGGAAGCG
The DNA here is from genome assembly GCF_049384325.1 of Stenotrophomonas sp. CASM114. Lineage (NCBI taxonomy): Bacteria > Pseudomonadati > Pseudomonadota > Gammaproteobacteria > Lysobacterales > Lysobacteraceae > Stenotrophomonas > Stenotrophomonas sp. CASM114. The sequence continues at coordinate 12,215 of NZ_JBMRGJ010000003.1, forward strand.
GAGATCACCATCGCCGCCAGCGAAGAACAGGCCGCGCGCTGGCAGCCGCTGGCCGATGAACTGCGTTTCCTGTTCATCAGTGGCGACGTGCAGGTGCGCCCGGCGACCACCGACGAGGTGTTCGTCAGCGCCCAGCCGACCACCAAGGCCAAGTGCGTGCGCTGCTGGCACCACCGCGCCGACGTCGGCAGCAACGCCGACCATCCCGAGCTGTGCGGCCGTTGCGTGAGCAACGTGACCGGCGCCGGCGAAGTGCGGAGCTGGTTCTGATGGCCGCGCCCCGTCCGCATCCGAACGCCCTGGTCTGGCTGCTGCTGTCGGTGGCCATCATCGGCCTGGACCAGTGGTCCAAGGCCTGGGTGCTGTCCAGCCTGCCGGAGTTCCAGCCGGTGGTGGTCATCGACGGCTTCTGGAACTGGTACCGCACCTACAACACCGGCGCGGCATTCAGTTTCCTGAGCGACGCCGGTGGCTGGCAGAAGTACTTCTTCACCGCGCTGGCGATCGCCATCAGCGGGCTGATGGCGTGGTGGCTGCGCGGCACCGCCCGCGGCAACTGGAAGGCCGCGGTGCCGTATGCGCTGATCATCGGTGGCGCCATCGGCAACGTGATCGACCGCCAGGTGCACGGCCACGTGGTCGACTTCATCCAGTGGTATGTGGGCAGCTACACTTGGCCCTCGTTCAACATCGCCGACTCGGCCATCGTGGTGGGTGCCGTCGGCATCGCGCTGTTTGGCCTGTTCGACGGCAAGTCCGCCAAAAAGGCGGATAATGCCAACCCGAAACCGTAAGCCGGCTGCCGCCGGGAGACTGAACTGATGGATGTGCTGCTCGCCAACCCGCGTGGTTTCTGTGCCGGTGTCGATCGTGCGATCGAGATCGTCAAGCGCGCGATCGAAACGCTGGGCGCGCCCATCTATGTCCGCCATGAAGTGGTGCACAACCGCTTCGTGGTCGACGACCTGAAGCAGCGCGGCGCGATCTTCGTCGAGGAACTCGACGAGGTTCCGGACAACAACACCGTGATCTTCAGCGCGCATGGCGTGTCCCAGGCCGTGCGTCAGGAAGCCGAGCGCCGTGGCCTGAAGGTGTTCGACGCCACCTGCCCGCTGGTGACCAAGGTCCACTTCGAGGTCGCGCGCCACTGCCGTGCCGGCCGTGACGTGGTGCTGATCGGCCACGCCGGTCACCCGGAAGTGGAGGGCACCATGGGCCAGTGGAACCGCGAAGCCGGGACCGGGCAGATCTACCTGGTCGAGGATGTCGAGCAGGTCGCGACGCTGCAGATCAACCAGCCGGAAAACTTCGCCTACACCACCCAGACCACGCTGTCGGTGGATGACACGCGCGGCATCATCGATGCGCTGCGCGAGCGTTTTCCGGCGATGCAGGGCCCGAAGAACGACGACATCTGCTACGCCACGCAGAACCGCCAGGATGCTGTGCGCGACCTGGCCAAGCGCTGCGACCTGGTGCTGGTGGTCGGTTCGCCGAACAGCTCCAACTCCAACCGTCTGAGCGAGCTGGCCCGCCGCGAAGGCGTGGAGTCGTACCTGATCGATGGTGCGCACGAGATCGACCCGGCATGGGTGGCAGGCAAGCAGCACATCGGCGTGACCGCCGGCGCCTCGGCGCCGCAGGTGCTGGTCGATGGCGTGCTGGCGCGCCTGGCCGAGCTGGGCGCCACCGGCGTGGGCGAGCTGGACGGCGAACCGGAATCGATGGTGTTCGCGCTGCCGAAGGAACTGCGCCTGCGCCTGGTCGACTGACCGCGGAAGGACGTTTGCAGGGTACGGCCCGCCACTACCCGGTGTGGGTGCGAACCGAAACTGATCTGGTGGGTGCGAACCTTGGTTCGCACGCCTTTGGCATGGCCGGGCGGGCGCACCGCCCATGACCTTTGGCCATGGGGCCGGCCATCGCACAGGCCTAGCATCGGAGGATTCCCCGTTGTTGGAAACTGCCTGATGAAGACCCGAGCCCTGGCGATGTCGTTGCTGTTTGCGCTGGTGGCCACGCCCGCGCTCGCACAGATTTCGCCGCCGGCCAACGCCGCAGCTCCCGGCCTGCTGCGCATCGATGTAGACGCGCGCGATCTGGCCCGGCGCATCTTCAAGGTGACCGCCACCGTGCCGGCCAAGCCCGGCCCGATGACCCTGCTGTACCCGCAGTGGATTCCCGGCAACCATTCGCCCACCGGCCCGATTGACAAGCTGGCCGGCCTGCGCGTGACCGCCAACGGCAAGCCCCTGGCCTGGCAGCGCGATCAGTACAACGTCTATGCGTTCAAGGTGAACGTGCCCGAGGGCGCCAGCGAGATCGTCGCCCACTTCGATTTCCTGTCCTCGCAGGGTGGCAGCCAGGGCCGGGTGGTGATGACCCCGGAAATGCTCAACCTGCAGTGGAACGCCAACTCGCTGTATCCGGCCGGCATCGACGCGCGCCAGCTGCAGGCGCAGGCCAGCGTGACCCTGCCCAAGGGCTGGTCGTTCGCCACTGCATTGGAGACCGCGCGCCGCGACGGTGACACCGTGGTGTTCAAGCCGATCTCGTATGACCATCTGGTCGATTCGCCCTTGTTCGCCGGCGAGCACTATCAGCGCATCGATCTCGATCCGGGCGCGAAGGTACCGGTGCACCTCAACGTGTTCGCCGACGACGCCAAATCGCTGAAGCCGAGCGAGGCGCAGATCACCCTGCATCGTGCGCTGGTGCAGCAGGCCGACAAGCTTTACGGCGCGCGGCACTACAACCACTATGAGTTCCTGCTGGCATTGACCGACCGCCTCGGTGGCATCGGCCTGGAGCATCACCGTTCCAGCGAGAACAGTGCCGACCCGGGCTACTTCACCGAGTGGGACAACAACGCGTGGATGCGCGATCTGCTGCCGCACGAGTACACCCATTCCTGGAATGGCAAGTACCGTCGCGGCGCCGATCTGGCCACCGCCAACTTCAACACGCCGATGGGCGATAGTCTGCTGTGGGTCTACGAAGGCCAGACCCAGTTCTGGGGCCAGGTGCTGGCGGCGCGTTCAGGGCTGTGGTCGACCGCGCAGGCGCGCGACATGCTGGCCAACGTGGCCGCGACCTATGACCGTGGTCGCCCGGGCCTGGCCTGGCGGCCGCTGCAGGACACCACCAATGACCCGACCATCGCGCAGCGCCGCACGCTGCCTTACCGCAACTATCAGATGAGCGAGGACTACTACTCCGGCGGCCAGATGCTGTGGCTGGAAGTGGAGGGCAAGCTGCGCGAACTGAGCGGCAACCGGCGCAGCCTGGATGACTTCGCGCGCGCCTTCTTCGGGGTTGGCAACGGTGACTGGGACGTCAACCCGTACACCTTCGATGACGTGGTTGCGACCTTGAACGGCATCGCGCCGTACGACTGGGCGACGTTCCTGCGCGGACGCCTGGACGGCCACGGTTCGTTGACCGGCGGCCTGGAACTGGCGGGCTGGAAGCTGGTCTACCGCGATACGCCGAACGATGCCTACAAGGCGCAGGAGAAGCGCGCCAAGGCCGCATTGCTGGCGTACTCGCTGGGTGCGACGGTGCTCGACAACGGTACGGTCGGCGACGTGATCTGGGACAGCCCGGCCTTCAACGCCGGCCTGGCGCCTGGCATGAAGGTGATTGCCGTTGGCGGACGCGAGTACAGCAGCCAGCGCTTGAAGGATGCGGTAGCTGCGGCGGGGAAGGACAAGGCGCCGATCGTGCTGCTGGTGAAGCAGTTCGACCGCATCGAAACGATGAACATCGCCTACCACGGTGGCCTGCAGTACCCGGTGCTGGAGCGTATCGCCGGCAAGCCTGACCGCCTTGCGGACCTGTGGAAGGCACGATGAAACCGCGCGCCCGCGATGGCGTGATCCTGTTGATGGCGATCCTCGCCATCCTCGGTGCGTTCCTGCACGGTGACGGGCGCTGGCTGCATTGGTTGGCCAAGCCGACCACCACGCTGCTGATCGCTGCCATCGCCTGGCGGGTGCGCGATCCCGCGCAGCCGTTCTACCGCCGCGCGGTGCTGGCCGGCATGCTGCTGTCGTGCGTGGGGGATATCGCGCTGATGTTGCCGATGGATGCGTTCGTGCCGGGGCTGGTCGCGTTCCTGCTGGCGCACCTCTGCTACATCGTCGCCTTCCGCGATGGCCTGCGTGCCGGGCGTGGCCTGCTCGCCGCCAGCGTCCTGCTCGGTGCGTTCGCTGTACTCAATGTACTTGGCCTGTGGCCGCACCTGCCCGCACCGATGCGCATTCCGGTGCTGGCATACGTGCTGGTGCTGGCCTCGATGGCGGTCCTGGCGCTCGCACGCCAGTGGCGGCGACCGCACACCGATGCAATGGAAGCCAGCAGCTCCCGCTGGGCGGCCGCCGGTGCGCTGCTGTTCGTCGCCAGCGACTCGCTGCTGGCCTGGGACCGCTTCGCCGGCGGCCTGCCACTGGCCAGCCTGCTGGTGCTGTCCACCTACTACGGCGCGCAGTACGCCATCGCCCGCTCCGTGAAACAGCAAAAAGGGGACGGAGGGGATTAAGTCGCAGACGGCACCAAGGCACAAACGACTTAATCCCCTCCGTCCCCTTTTCGCGTTGACTATCGGAGGGTCGCGTTGCCGGAACGGCCCTGTGCGTCGAAAGAGAGTCGTGCGGACTGGCGATCACCGGCGACCTCGTCCGGCAGCCAGACCAGAGTGCCGCCCTTGCGCACGATCACATAGACGTGGCCGACTTCACCGGGAGTGCCCATCAATGCGTTGCGCTGTGCCTGCAGTGCCTGGGCCACGCGCGGCACCGCCTCGAAATCGATGTTGGCCAGCGCCGTGCTGCTGCGGCGCAGGGTGATGGTGGGCGCGAAGCGCTGCGGATTGACCGGGTCGCCCTTGCGCCACTGGCCGCGTTCGAAGTGGTAGCTGTCCACGCGCGACGGCTGCTGCGGATCCACCAGGTCCAGATTGATCCGGCCATCGTCGTAGAAGTGGATGCTGTGGAATACCGTCAGCCGGTGCCCGGCCAGCGCAGGCATCTGTTCCAGTGCCTGGCGGGCGGCCAGCAGGTAGTCCGCATCGAACAACCGGTTGTTGCGTTCGGGCACCGGCGGCAACCGCGGCTCGGTCATCGGCGCGAGCGAAGCTGGCCTCTCGCGCGCTGGCGGCATGGCGATCGGCGCGCTTGCGCTGTTGGCCTGCACCGAATGGCCCAGTGTTTCGCCCAGCGTCTGCAGGGCTCCGCCTGCCACGGCGACGCCGGCCAGCACCAGCAACACCACGGAGAACACCAGCCGGGTCGAGGGCGGCTGCTTCATACACCCTCCAGGCGAACGTTGCGGCGATCTTCCGGGTCGTACAACAGCGTGACCCGCTCGCGCGGAAGATTGGCCAGCTCGATCAACGGGATGAAGCGGCGCACGCTCACCTGCTGCACGCCACCTTCGCGGTCGATGTACTCCAGCTGGAACTCCACCTGCGGCTGCTCGTTGAGATAGGTGCCGGTCTGGCGCAGCTTCAGCACCTTCGCATCCACGCCGATGCCGCGATACTTCAGCGCGTCACCGCGGGCATCGGCCTGCAGCAGCCGGCCGAGCAGGCGCAGGCCCAGCGCGTAGCCGCACAACACCAACGGGCACACCAGCAGCGGATGACCGAGCGACAGGAAGGTCCAGCCCAGCCCCTCACTCTGCAGCCGATAGGCGGCCACATAGGCACTGGCCACCGCCACGATGCCGATCGCTGCGCCGACACCACGACGCCAGAGGCTGGCGACATCCAGTTCGGGCTGCGCCCCCTCCAGCACCACGTTGGGGAACGCGCCCGGCATCCGGCTCAGGCGTACCTCGATACGCTGGCCGGCCACGAAACGCTGCAGTTGCGGCTTGCTGTCCACCACCAGCATCTGTTCGTTGATGGGCGTGCCGGACAGGTTCTGGAAGCCCAGCTGCAGCTTCCACTGCGCGAAGCCGCGCACGTGCACGCCAGTCTGCTCGGCCTGTTCGATCAACGCGTCGCGCGGCTCACCGCCGGCCAGGATGGTGCGCACCCGATGCAGCGCGCGCGGCGGGCCCAGCAGCAGGTAGTGCAGGAAGGCGAGCAGCAGGGCCAGCCACAGGATCACCGACAGCGCGAGCAGTAGCAGGGCCAGCCATGGCGCGCTGCGGTCGGCCAGTTGCACCGGCCACGACGTGCCGACATAGAGGATGCAGGGGAAGGGCAACGCGAAGAACAGCAGGAACGCGCCCCAGAACCAGAGATAGGCCTTCATGGGGTGGTGGGGAACCGATGGAACAGGGCGCGTAGGGTACTACGCTCAGCGGATCTGCAGGGTCAGCAGGAAGTAGCGGCCGAGCGGATCGTCGAGCCCCGGCATCTGGCCACCGTTGCCAACCATATAGTTCACCGGTTGCGTGTCGAGCACGTTGTGCACGTCCAGCGCGGCGACCACGCGCGGCCCCAGGCGTCGTGCGAGATGCAGGTTCCAGCGCAGCTGCCGGGGATTCATGCAGTGGTTCTGCTCGCGCTGTTCCTCCGGGCATTCCGCACCGGGCAGCCAGGCGCGCGTGCGCCCCACCTGGTTGCCGCGCAGGGCGATGTCCCAGTTGCTGTTCTGCCACTGCACGTTCAGCACGGCGGCCATCGTCGGCGTGACATGGCCGCGCAGGTCCACCGTTGCATCATGGCCACGTTCACGGCGCAGTTCCTGCTGCTTCAGCGCATCGAGCGAGAACAGCCACTGGCCGGTGCTGCCGGTATCGATGTGGTACTCCCCGCGCAGTACAAAGTTGCGCGAGGTGGTGCGGCCGATGTTGTCGAAGGACAGGCGCAGGTTGCTCAGGTGGCCGTCCTCGTCCAGCTCCCAGGTGCCGGGGTTCCACACCGCGTCGGCCGGTTGCAGGGCCAGGATCTCGTTGCGCAGTTCGACGATGTTGTGGGTGAGTGACAGCGAGAATGTATCGGTCGGCGTCCAGGTCGCGGCCAGGGAATGGCTGCGCGACCGCTCGGCCTTCAACGCATCGTTCTCCACCACGTCCACGGTGACGCTGCAGCGCCCGTTGCCGCTGCTCTGCGCGCAGTCGGGCAGGGCGCTGGAGGCCGGCAGCTCGATCGCACCGAAATAGCCCGGGGGGCGCCGCTGCTCGAACAGGCTGGGCGCACGGTAGCCGCGCCCGCTGGCAAGCAGGAAGGACCACCGGGGCGTGGGGCTCCAGCGCAGGCCAACACGGGGTGAAAAGGCCTGGTAGTCGCCATCGCGGTCCCAGCGTGCTGCCAGGTCCATGCGCAGCGTGTGCGCCAGGGGCAGGCCGAGTTCGGCGTAGGCGCCGCCACTGCGGCGCGCCAGGTGGCGCTGCTCCTGCGGCAGGCCCAGCGCCAGGTCACCCTGGCTCAGCAGGGCGTCGGGATGCGAGGTCCAGCGCTCCTGGCGCAGGTCGATGCCGGTGGCCAGCTGTGCAGCACCGCCGGCCAATGGCATCAGCTCCCGCTGCATGCCCCACCAGCCCTGCCACTGCTCGGTGCGCCCGCGATTGCGGATCGACGGGAACAACTGCTCGGCCGCGCCCGCCGGCAACGAGGTGAAGCCGGGCAGGAAATCCAGTGTCTCGGCGACCCGCAGCAGGGGCTCGGCGCGCACGGTGCCCGACGTGGACAGGCTGACATCGCTGCGTTGTGCGCTGATGCCGGCATCCCAGCTGCGCCGGCCCTGGTCGCGGCCAATGCCGAAGGTGACGTCGGCGTCGGTGGCACGTACATGCGGACGCACGTTGCCGGCTTCGCGCAGCACGCTGTTGAAGGTGAACCCGTACAGGCCGATGGCAACGGCGGTTGGACCAAGGTCGAAGCGTTGCCGGTTGTGGCTGGCCCGCGCCTCGGCGTAGGCATAGCGACCTTCGCCGCGCTCATGCCGGTAGCGCAGGTAGGTCGAGGCGGTATCCGAGGCCGGTTGCAGCGAGCGTGGTCGGGCGCTGTCGAACCAGCAGGCACCATCGCGCCGCGTCAATGGGCCTTCGCAGCGTTCTGCCGGCCAGTAGCGTCCATCGCGGAACGCGCCGATCAGGTACTGCGAGGTTTCCGCATGCCATTGGCGGCGATCACCGGCCACGTGGTCGATGCGGTGCAGGTCGATGCCGGCGAACCAGCGGTCCCCTCCGTCGCGCACGCCGCCGGTGGCCGCCTGCACGCGATACTGGCCAGCGTCGCCGCGCCCGCTCAGGCCGGTCTGCAGCATGGCTTCCGGGCCGTCAGCCTGGTCGCGCAGGATGATGTTGACCACGCCGGACATCGCGTCGGCGCCATAGATGGCCGAGGCGCCGCCACGTACCAGCTCGATGCGTTCGACGAAGCTGAGCGGAATTCCCCCAAGATCGGTGAGCCCACCCTGTTCCAGCGACACCATGGGATAGCGTGGCAGGCGACGGCCATTGACCAGGAACAGGGTCGCACGCGGGCCCATGCCGTCCAGGCTGGTGGTGGTGGCCGCACCCACCGGCAGGTACTGCGAATCGCCACTGCGCGAGGTGCTCATCGCCGGGTGGCCGTTCATGCCCGGCAAGTGCCGCAGCAGGTCGAACAGGCTGCCGTAGCCGCTGCGCAGGATGTCATCGCGGTCGATGATGGTGACCGGCAGCGTGGTCTGCACGGAGGTGCGCGGCAGCCGGCTGCCGGTGACATGGATCGGCGCCAGTTCCACCTGCGGCGGCGCGTCGGCGGATTTGTGTGGCGAAGGTGCTGCGGGCGTGGCGCGTGCCGCGACCGAAGGTCGCGATGGGAGCGCGGGGTGGGTACGGCGTACGACGAATCCGCCAGCGGGCGTACGCAGGATGTTCACCGGCATGCCCGCGACCAGTTCCTTCAGGGCCGCGGCCGCATCGCGGTGGCCATGAGTGCCGGCCGTGCGCAGGCCATCCAGCTCACGCGCATCGAACAGCAGGGCAATGCCGCTCTGTCGCGCCCATTGCTGCAGGGCCGGCGCCAGCGGGCCTGAGCCAACATCGACCTCCAGGGTGCCCGCTTGCTCGGCCGCAGCGGCAGACGGCAGCGCGGGGATGCCCAACGCGAGGCAGAACAGGGTGCGGAGCAGCAGCCCCCCCTGCAGCGCGCCCGGTACTGCCATCACCGCAGGCCTCCTCAGTACGTGCGGCGCAGTTCCAGCGCGCCATCCGGTCGCGTCTGGCCAGCCACCGACCAGCCCAGTTCCAGTGCCGACAGCAGTTCCTGCGCGTCGCCGGCACGGAAGGTGCCGCTTACCGCCAGGCTGGCGATCTCCGGATCGGCGATCACCAGCGGCGTGTGGCCGTAGCGGTTCATGCGTTCGACCACGATCGACAGCGGTGTGGCATCGAACACCAGCTGTCCCTGCAGCCAGCCTTCAGCTGCGGCATTGGACGACAGTGCCGGACCGGGCTGGATGCGGCCACTCGGCAGTACCTGCAGTTGCTGGCCGGGCGCCAGGGTGTGCTGGGTGCCCCCGCTGCTGACTTCCACCGCACCTTCCAGCAGTGCGACTTCGACCAGGCCATCATGCAGGCGTTCCACCTGGAAGGTGGTGCCGATGTCGCGGATGGTGCTGTCGCCGGCGCGCAGCTGCAGGGCCTTGCCCGACGGTGCGACCTGCAGCTGCAGGCGGCCACGTTCCAGCACCAGGTTGCGATGGCGCCAACCGAAACGGGCGTGCAGGGTGGTGCCCGCATCCAGCGTGGCCACGCTGCCATCGGCCAGCGTCTGCTGCCGGGGCTGGTGGGAGTCGTTGGCGTAGCGCAGCGGCGTGGGGTTGCCGTCGACGGCAATCATCCAGCCGATCCCGATGGCCAGGCAGACGCCTGCGGCAGCGGCCACTGCCGGCAGCCAGCGACGCGGCGCCGGCCGTGCCGCACGTGCCGCGGCGGTGCGCAGCCACGGGTCGGCGGCCAGTTCCTCGCCCTGCTGGAACAGGGTCTCGGCCTGGATCCAGGCAGTAACATGGGCCGGATCCTCGGCCAACCAGTCCTCGAACGTCTCGCGCTCGCCCGGCGTACAGTCCGGAGCCTCCAGCCGCGCCACCCAGGCGCTGGCGCGTTCGAACAGCTGCGTATCTTCCCTGGGCCTGGCGTGACTCATCCGTTGTCCCTGTCGTTGTGCAGCGGATCCGTTCCGAGTTCCTGGCGCAGGCCCTGCAGGGCGCGGGCGATGTGTTTTTCCACGGTCTTGGCAGTAATTCCACAGTGCCGCGCGATCTGCGTGTAGCTCATGCCGGTGATCCGGTTGAGCAGGTACACCTCGCGCGCGCGCTCGGGCAGCTTGAACAGGGCCTGCCGCAGCAGGGACAGCATCTGCCCGGACTCGGCCTGGCGCAATGGATCGGGCGACGTGCTGGAAGGCTCGTTGCCGCCATCATGTTCGGCGAGGGACAGATGCGGCCGCGACTGCGACGAACGGCCGCGGTCTGCCAGGCGGTTGCGGGCGATACGATACAGCAGCAGCCGCAGCTCGTCGGCACTGTGCGCGCGATAGCGGATCAGCCGCTCCATGCAGTCCTGCGCGATGTCCTCGGCATCCTCCGGCCCGACACCGCGCGTGCGCAGGAACGCACACAACGGCGCGCGTTCCTCCCGCACGAACGCAATGAACGCGTCCGCCGGCGCGGACAGGTCCGGCGCGCGATGGATCAGAGGAGAGGGGGCGGACAGGGCTGGCCTCGGACGTCGGTGGCGGGTACGTCTTCGAGTTTTACGCGACGATGACCGGATGGGGAAGAGTGTGCGTGGCCCACGAATCCATTGTGAATGCGTTCATGTTTCGAGGGGCGCTGCACTGGGGGAGGGCGCACCGTCCGGACGTTGAACTTTCGACCCGTGCGTTGCGGGTGGAGAGAGAGAACACATGAAGCATTCGAAGTTGAGCCTGGCCCTGGCAGCGTTGCTGGGCATCACCGCCATGGCGGCGGTTGATGACGTCATGGCAATGAATTATCACGTGCGGGACGATCGCGTCTTCCTCAGTGGCGGCGTAACCGTTGCCGATGTGGTGGCGCTGCCCGCGCTGCTGGCCAAGGCGCAGGCCGAAGGACGCCCGATCCACGAAGTCGTGCTGCGCACGTCCAACGGTGGCGCGCTGATCGCCGGCGAGTGGCTGCAGGCGGTGATCCGCACCCAGGGCCTGGACACGATCGTGTCCGGCCACTGCATTTCGTCCTGCTCGATCATGCAGTCCGGCGGCGTCAACCGTTATCTCGGCGGCGACCTGCCACTGGTCGATTCGGTGCAGATCCATGCCGCCAGCAGTGGTGGCAGGATCACCTACGCACCGTCGCCGCGCATGACCCAGATCTACACCGGCAACTATGGCGGCGGCATGGATGCCGGCCTGCTGCACAAGGCCATGTATGAGGTGGTGCGGCCCAATGGCCTGCTGGTGTTCCGCGACCCGGCGCGCACCACGGGTACCTCGGTCACCTTCGATCCGGATGGCAGCGGCAGCAAGCTGGAGTCCTTCCCTGGCCAGGACATCCGCGGCAACAACATCATCAACACGGCAGGCTATCGCGATCCGGGCGACACCCTGCGTGTCACCAGCAACGTCAGCGGCGACATCAATCCGGGCTACCTGCGCACCGCGCGCCAGTTGCAGGCCTTCGTCGACGACGATTTCGCGCGCTGGAACACCGACTGGGCCAGCACCTACATCAACTACGCGGTGAGCCTGTACAACGTCTCCACGCGGGGGCCGAACGGCATCGGCACGCAGTCGCTGCAGCAGCTGCTTGCCGACCCCGACCTCCAGGATGAGCTGCGCGGCCAGTTGCGGCTGGCCGATCTGGATGCGTCCACCCTGGCAAGTTCGGCGGGCGTGATCCGTGTCAGCAACGGCGCCACCTGGCGCACCGCCGAAACCACCGGCGCCGATTTCATGCTGGTCGACAACGGCACCATCGCGCTGGAGGGCGGCGCGCTGCGTACCCCCGAGCTGCGGGTGATGCCGGGCAGCGTGGTGGTTGGCCATGGCGATATCGCATCGGTCGGCACCGACAGTGATGCGTTGCTGGATGGCACCGGCCCGTCCTACCGCGAAGACGGCTTCAACCGACTGCGCGTGTTCGGCACGCTGATGCCGCGTGGCGGTGATCTGGTGACCCACGGCTACGTCAACATCATGCCCGGCGGGCAGGTGCTGTTCGATGTTACCGAGGCCGGGGGCACCGGCAGTGGCCGCCTGCGCGTCGGCAGCTTCTACGATGGCGGGGCCGAAGAGGGGGCGCTGGTGATCGCGCAGGGCGCACACCTGGCGTTGAACGTCGCCCAGGGCTTCTATGCCGGCGGCTACCGCCGCGATCTGGTGGAAGGGCCGATCTACCAGGGCGGTTTCCAGGATGCCGTGCGACTGGGCGACACCGGCTACAGCGCCAGCATCACCGCGGGCGAAGTATTCCGCCCGCGCCACAATTCGCTGCTCAGCTTCAACGTCAACCAGACGGCCGACGGGCTGTGGCTGACCGCCAACCCGGGCTTCGATCAGCTGGGCCTGTTTGCCAACGGCACCTCCGGCGATGGACTGGGGCGCGCGCTGGCAGCCGCATCGGATCGCCAGGACAGCGGCCTGAAGTCGCTGCTCGGCGCACTGCAGTTCACCGACCGCGATGTGATCGCACAGCAGGCCGGCGCCCTGCGCGGTGATGCACACGCCAGCCTGCGCCTGGCCGACAACGCACTGCTGGGCAGCATCGGCAACGTGGTGCAGCAGCACCAGGCAGCGATGCGCAGTGGCGGCGATGCCGATGGCCTGGCCTCGCAGGCGGCGCAGTCGGTCTCGGCGCAGCCGGGCATGCGCCATGGCAGCCTGTTCAACCAGCTGGCCATGCATCTGGTCGAGCCGGCCGGCGAGGCTGCTGGCGACAGCCGCGCGGCGGGTGGCAGCCGTAGCCTGTGGGCGCGCGGTTTTGCCAGCCATGGCCGCATCGATGCCGACGGTGGCGTGGCCGGCCTGAGCCATAACATCGGCGGCATCGTGGTCGGTGCCGACACGCGCGTGGCCGATGACCGCGTGACCCTCGGCGTCAGCGTGGCCGCCGCGGACATGTCGACCAAGGCCAGCGATGGCTCCGGTTTCAGTGGCGACGTGCGCGCGCTGGATGTGGGCGGCTACCTGGATGCGATCTATTCGCGTGGCTACCTGTCGGCGGCCGTGCGCTACACCGACCTGCGCCACGATACCCGCCGCAGCCTTTCGCCCATCGATGGCCTGCAACAGCCGCTGCGTGCCCGATACAGCAACGATGCGATCTCGGCGCGGGTCGAACACGCGTTCTCCTTCACCACCGGCAAGGGACTGGTGATCCAGCCGCTGCTGCCGGTGGTGGATTACGCGCGGACCTCGGCCACCCGCTTCAACGAAGGGCAGGGCGCTGGTGCGCTGGTGGGGCGCGGCGGCAGCCTGGAGAGCATCCGCGTGGGTGCCGGCCTGCAGCTGTTCAAGACCTTCGAGGGCAACAACGGCGAGCGCATCACCCCGCGTGCCCGCGTGGTCTGGCAGAAGGAGCTGGGCGATTCACAGGCGCGCTACAGCACCGGTTTTGCTGCGGCCCCGGACCTGGTGTTTGGCGCCAGCAGCCAGGCCGTGGGCGAGCAGGTACTGGCCTGGAACGTGGGCGTGACCAGTCGCGCCAGCGAGCGCCTGTCGATCATGGCCGACTACGTGGGTGAGCGCCGCGACGGGCAGATCCAGAACGGCGTGATGCTGGGCCTGGGCTACCGGTTCTAAGCGGTACCCGGCCCCGGCGATATGCGTATCGCCGGGGCCATCCCATCAGGGCAGGTGCTGCGGTATGGTCGGCAGGGAAATCCAGCCAGGCCCCGTCATGCAGATCGCCGTTTTCAGTGCCCGCCCCTACGATCGTCGTTTCCTGGACGAGGCCAACCAGCGCGATGCGGCCGGGCAGGGCTTTGCGTTCGTGTACTTCGATGCCGCGCTGGACGTGCATACCGCTGCGTTGGCAAAGGACTGCGCCGCCGTCTGCGTGTTCGTCAATGACCGCCTCGACGCGCCGGTACTGCACGCGCTGCATGCGCTGGGCGTACGCGCCGTACTGCTGCGCTGTGCCGGCTTCAACAATGTGGACCTGGCCGCCGCGAAAGCGCTGGACCTGTTCGTCGCACGGGTGCCGGCCTATTCCCCCGAAGCCGTGGCCGAGCACGCGCTGGCGCTGGTGATGACGCTCAACCGGCAGACCCATCGCGCCTACAACCGCGTGCGCGAGGGCAACTTCATGCTCGATGGCCTGCTCGGGCGCACCCTGCATGGGCGCACGGTCGGCATCGTCGGCACCGGCAAGATCGGCCTGGCCACCGCGCGCATCTTCAAGGGCATGGGCTGCACCGTGCTGGGGCACGACCCGTATCCATCGCCGGCCTTTGCCGGCGTGGGCGACAGGGTTGGTCTGTATGAACTGCTGGCGCGGGCCGACATCGTATCGCTGCATTGCCCGCTGACGCCCGATACCCAGCACCTGATCAACGACGCCTCGCTGGCGCGGATGAAGGCCGGCGCGATGCTGGTCAACACGTCACGCGGCGCGCTTGTGGACACCCACGCGGTGATCCGCGCGCTGAAGTCGCGGCGGCTCGGCCACCTGGCCATCGACGTCTACGAGCAGGAAAGCGCGCTGTTCTTCCAGGACCTGTCCGGCGAGATCATCGACGACGAGGCCTTCCAGCGCCTGATGACCTTCCCCAACGTGCTGGTGACCGGCCACCAGGGCTTCTTCACCGTGGAGGCGCTGCAGGAGATCTCGGCGATCACGTTGGGGAACCTGCGCGATTTTGCGGAGGGGCGGGTGTGTGCGAATCGGGTGGAGGTGAGCTGAGCGGGGTGGATTGACCGCCGGGGTGCCCAGCCCGTAAAATCGCGGGCTACGCCGGAATAGCTCAGTTGGTAGAGCGGCGCATTCGTAATGCGTAGGTCGCAGGTTCGACTCCTGTTTCCGGCACCAGTTGCAATGAAAAGCCCTGGCCTTTGGTCGGGGCTTTTTGTTTGGGCTGTGCTGGCGCCGGCCCAGGGCCCGCGCCAGCGTCCGATGGAACCGCGGGCATGTACCTGCTTGGTCGGGGTTAACATTGCCAAGGTGTATTGCTTGCGGCGCTGGACCGGGCAACACAGTTTCAATAAACGGGGGATCTCATGAAGAAGATCGTGGTGAGTCTGATTGCGTGCGTCGTTCTTGCCGGCTGTGCAACCCGCCAGATCAGCTCCGAACAGGCGCAACCGGTGCCCGCCGAGCGGGTTTTCGCCTTCAATGGGATCAGTGACACTGCTTCCGGACAGGTAATTGTTACGCGCGACGTTGGCGCGGTTGGTGGGGCGTGCCCGCTTGCACTGTATATCGACGGCACCCTGGCAGCCCATCTGCAGCGGGGAGAGTCTGTCTCGCTGTCTGTTCCCGCCGGGAATCGCATTGTCAGCGCAAGTTTCGCAGGCAAAGGTCTCTGTTCGTGGGGGGATGAATCGGCGCATAGGCGAGAGATTTCCCAAATGGTCACGGCGGGTGGCAGAACCAAGATCCGTCTCGCGTTGGCCCATGATGGCGTGATTCAGATCGGTCCGACCGCGTTCTAGGCGCGCTCCACGCAAGGCGAGCAGGTCCATCAACAGAACGCCCCGGCCCTCGCGGGGGCTTTCTGTTTTTGCCCAAGGAAAAGGGGGGGGCGGCAACGTAACCGATGGAAACACGCCTTCATTTACCTCCAGCGATCAACGGACCCCGTGCCAGCCACCACGCCAGCTGCCGGAGATAACCACCTGCAGCTCCCGCCAACGCGCCGATCAGCAGGGGTGCAAGCACCGTGGTCCCACGCGCGGCCCGCTCCCGCACCCAAGGCAGGACCGCCACCACCTGCGCAGTCAGCAACAGCATCAGCACGTCCAGCCCCAGCGCATCCACCACCGGCAACAACGGCAGCAGATCCGGATTGCAGGCCAGCACGATCACCAGCGCGGCACCCAGCACGGCCATCAGGCGGCGCCCGGCGGGCAGGGTGGTCCAGTGCAGCAGTCGGTTGATCAGGTGCATGGCATTCCTTGTCTCATATGCGGGAATCCTCATCAGGCCCGATCGGCCGCACCGGCTGCCGCAGCACGGTTTTCAACCGCGCCGCGTCGGTCCTGCGCGGGTCGCTCAGGTAGATCTCATGATGGGGGCCGGCGAAGGTGTAACCCAGTGCGGGCATCACTTCGTCATGCAGATGCGCCAGGACGGGGCCTTCGTCGTCGTAGGCGCCCACGTGCAAGGTCTGCAGGCTGGGGCCCTCGGCAAGGATTTCATGGCGGAGGCTGGGCGGCGCATCCCCCAGCTTCGTGCGCGCCTTGCTGATCGCGGCCTGCCACTGCGTAGGGCCGATGCCCTCGGGCGTGCGGATCATTACGGTCCAGGCCCACTCATCCTTGCGTCGCGCGATGAAGCTGGCCGGGTCCTCGGCGCTCCACAGCGCCTCCAGCGGTGGCACCACGTAGTCGCGCCCTTCGGCCTTCAGCGCGAACTTCAATGCATAGCTCACCGAATACAGCCACTGCACGGCCTGCAGGTAGGCGGGGGCCGTGTTCGGGTCGCCGCGACCATCGACCATCACGTAGGGCAGGGGCGGCACATCGACCGGTACGAACTTGCCGGCGGGCGGTTGATAGAGCGCCCGGTCGCGCTTCTTGAAGTCGATCTTGTCCATCGGGGGCTTCCTCCTGTGCAGAGCATCCCACGCCAGGCACCCGCCAGTACGCTGAACCGGTTCAGGTGACTTTGCCGAACGAGGGCGAATGGCCCCACGAGCGCGCGGGGCCGGCACGCAGTCCTGGGTCATGGGCCCGTCACACCTGCGCGGTGCGACAACGTGTCGCAGCCAGAATCGGGCCTTTCCTGCGCTCGATCAATGTCAATGCCTTTCTTAAATGGTGGGTGACGGCCTAAAATTGAAAGGCTGACTCGACCCCACCTCCCTGCCTGTCTTCCGGACCGGTGGGACCGGCTTTTGGCCGGAACAGGCAGGGACGGGGAACGGCATTCCCTCGCAATTGGATCGACCGATGATTCCGTTGAAAACCCTTGGGCGCTGGTTGCGCCCGGGCCTGCTGCTGTCGTTGCTGGTGATGCTCACCGGTTGCGATGCGGTGGCCATCCTCAGTCCGAAGGGCCAGATCGGCCAGGATGAGAAGACCCTGCTGATCACGGCCACCGTGCTCATGCTGCTGGTCGTCATCCCGGTCATCATCATGACCCTGACGTTCGCGTGGAAGTATCGCGCCTCCAACACCAAGGCCCGTTACGAGCCGAAGTGGTCCCACTCGACGGCGATCGAGGTGGTGGTGTGGTCCATTCCCTGCATGATCGTGCTGGTGCTGGCGGTCCTGACCTGGCGTTCGTCGCACGCACTGGACCCGTATCGTCCGCTGGATTCGGACGTCAAGCCGGTCACCATCGAGGCGATCTCGCTGGACTGGAAGTGGCTGTTCATCTATCCGGAAGAGAAGGTGGCGGTCGTCAACGAAATCAAGTTCCCGGTCAACACGCCGCTGAACTTCAAGATCACGTCCGATTCGGTGATGAATGCGTTCTTCATCCCGCACCTGGGCAGCATGATCTACTCGATGGCTGCGATGGAGACCAAGCTCCACCTGATCGCCAACGAGACCGGCGAATTCCCGGGCATGTCCTCGCACTACAGCGGCGCGGGCTTCGCCAAGATGCACTTCACCGCCTACTCGGTCACCGATGCCGAATACCGCCAGTGGCTGGACCAGGTCCGCGCCGGCGAGCAGACCCTGGACAAGGCCTCGTTCAAGGCGCTGGGTGAAGCACGCAACGCCGAGTGGTATCCGGTCACCTACTTCGGCAAGACCGAAGAAGGCCTGTTCGACTGGGTCATCGCCAAGCACATGGGCGACAGCAAGCATTACGGCATGAAGCACTCGCATGCCGGTGCCGCCGCTGCCGATGCCGCCACGCATGAAGCGCACGAGGGCCATGCCCCCAGTGACGCGCATGATTCCAAGGAATCGGGTGAAAACCTGGATGCCAACGAACACGAACACGCAGGCCATGCCGGCCACGCGGGTTCGGGAGAATGAACATGTTGGGAAAACTCTCTCTTGAGTCGATCCCCCACGATCCGATCGTCCTGACGACGTTGATCGGCGCGGTTCTTGGTGGCCTGGGCGTCGTCGCCCTGATCACCAAGTTCAAGCTGTGGGGCTATCTGTGGAAGGAGTGGTTCACCTCGGTGGATCACAAGAAGATCGGCGTGATGTACCTCATCGTCGCCTTCGTCATGCTGCTGCGCGGTTTCTCCGACGCCATCATGATGCGTACCCAGCAGGCCATCGCCGTCGGTGGCTCCGAGGGCTACCTGCCGCCGCACCACTACGACCAGATCTTCACCGCCCACGGCGTGATCATGATCTTCTTCGTGGCGATGCCGCTGATCACCGGCCTGATGAACCTGGCCGTGCCGCTGCAGATCGGTGCGCGCGACGTCGCGTTCCCGTTCGTCAACTCGCTCAGCTTCTGGCTGTTCGTGTCCGGTGCGGTGCTGATCATGCTGTCGCTGTGGATCGGTGAGTTCGCTGCCACCGGCTGGCTGGCATTCCCGCCACTGTCGGGCATCGAATACAGTCCAAGCGTCGGCATGGACTACTACATCTGGGGTCTACAGGTCGCAGGCCTGGGTACCACGCTCAGTGGTATCAACTTCTTCATCACCATCCTGAAGATGCGTACCCCCAGCATGAAGCTGATGCAGATGCCGGTGTTCACCTGGACCGCCCTGGTGACCAACGTGCTGATCGTCGCTGCCTTCCCGGTGCTGACCATCACCCTGGTGCTGCTGACCCTGGACCGTTACCTGGGTACGCA
Organism: Stenotrophomonas sp. CASM114; assembly: GCF_049384325.1. Lineage (NCBI taxonomy): Bacteria > Pseudomonadati > Pseudomonadota > Gammaproteobacteria > Lysobacterales > Lysobacteraceae > Stenotrophomonas > Stenotrophomonas sp. CASM114. The sequence continues at coordinate 31,072 of NZ_JBMRGJ010000003.1, forward strand.
CTTCTTCACCAATGACGGTGGCGGCAACGCCATGCTGTACATCAACCTGATCTGGATCTGGGGTCACCCGGAGGTGTACATCCTGGTCCTGCCGGCGTTCGGTGTGTTCTCCGAAGTCATCGCGACCTTCTCGCGCAAGGCGCTGTTCGGCTACAAGGGCATGGTCTACGCCACCGCCTGCATCGGCGTGCTGTCGTTCATCGTGTGGCTGCACCACTTCTTCACCATGGGCTCCGGTGCCAACGTCAATGCCTTCTTCGGCATCACGACGATGATCATCTCGATCCCGACCGGCGTGAAGATCTTCAACTGGCTGTTCACCATGTTCCGCGGCCGCGTGCACTTCACCACCCCGGTGCTGTGGACCATCGGCTTCATGGTCACCTTCGTCATCGGCGGCATGACCGGCGTGATGCTGGCGATCCCGGCCATCGACTTCGTGCTGCACAACAGCCTGTTCCTGATCGCCCACTTCCACAACGTCATCATCGGCGGCGTGGTGTTCGGCATGTTCGCCGGCATCACCTACTGGTGGCCGAAGATGTTCGGCTTCCGCCTCAATGAGTTCTGGGGCAAGTGCGCGTTCTGGTGCTGGTTCATCGGCTTCTACGTGACCTTCATGCCGATGTACGTGCTGGGCTTCATGGGCATGACCCGTCGCCTGCAGAGCACGGTCAACCCGGCCTATGAGCCGCTGCTGCTGATCGCCGCCGCAGGTGCCTTCATCGTTGGCGCCGGCATCCTGTGCCAGATCATCCAGGTGGCCGTCTCGATCCGCGACCGCAAGAAGACCGTCGACCTGACTGGCGACCCGTGGGATGCCCGTACGCTGGAGTGGGAAACCTCTTCGCCGCCGGCCTTCTACAACTTCGGCACGCTGCCGGAAGTCACCGAGCTGGACGATTTCTGGGAGCGCAAGCAGCGTGGTGAAGCCTGGCCGAAGCCGGCCAAGTACACCGACATCCACATGCCGCGCAACACCGGCACGGGCGTTGTCATCGGTGCCTTCAGCCTGGTGTTCGGCTTCGCGATGATCTGGCACATCTGGTGGCTGGCCATCGTCGGCTTCGTCGGCATGATCGCCACGTTCATCTACCGCACCTTCGACCAGGACGTGGACTACTGGGTCCCGGCCGCCGAGGTGGAACGCATCGAGAACGAACACCGCAAGCACCTGGAAGCCCAGGGCCTGGTGAAGTCGGAGCTGAAGGCATGAGCACCAATACCTCGACCCTGAGCCACGGGCACGCCGCGCACGCGGCGGCCCATGGCCATGACGACCACGAGCACCACGACACCGGCGGCAACACCGTCTTCGGTTTCTGGGTGTACCTGATGAGCGACTGCCTCATCTTCGCCTCGCTGTTCGCCACCTACGTGGTGCTGGCAGGCGGTACCGATGGTGGCCCGACCGCGAAGGACCTGTTCGAACTGCCGTTCGTGGCGTGGGAAACCGCGCTGCTGCTGACCTCGTCGCTGACCTTCGGCCTGGGCATGATCGCCATGCACCGCAAGCAGGTTGGCCAGATGTTCCTGTGGCTGGCGGTTACCTGGCTGCTGGGCTTCGGCTTCATGTGCATGGAAGTCTATGAGTTCCAGCACCTGATCCATCAGGGCTACGGTCCGGACCGCAGTGCCTTCCTGTCGGCGTTCTTCGCCCTGGTCGGCACCCACGGACTGCACGTCAGCGCCGGCCTGCTGTGGCTGCTGGTGATGTTCGTGCAGCTGAAGAAGTACGGCCTGACCCCGACCAACAAGACCCGCATGGCGTGCCTGAGCCTGTTCTGGCACTTCCTGGACCTGATCTGGATCGGCGTGTTCTCCGTCGTCTACCTCAATGGAGCGCTGTAATGGCACATGACAACCACGCACACGACCACGGCACCGGCGGCGAAAGCCACGGCAGCGTGAAGTCGTACCTGATCGGCTTCGTGCTGGCGGTGGTGCTGACCGTCATCCCGTTCTGGATGGTGATGTCGGGTGATTTCTCGCGCACCGTCAACGGTGTGGTGATCGCGGTCACCGCGGTGCTGCAGATGCTGGTCCACCTGGTGTTCTTCCTGCACCTGGACCGCTCTTCGGAAAGCCGCTGGAACGTCAACGCTGCGGCCTTCACCGTTGTGGTGATCGGCATCATCGTGATCGGCACCCTGTGGGTCATGCACAACATGAACGTGCACATGATGCACTGACGTCCTCGCGACGTTGCCACGCAGAAAGGCCGCCCTCGGGCGGCCTTTCTGTTTGCTGTGGTTGCGCGTTTCGTGCACCCACCAGGCTGGTAGTACCGGCCGCTGGCCGGCAATTACGCGAAGCCGGCCAGCGGCCGGCTCTACCAGGAGATCCACGCCATGCGTGGAAGGGGTCAGAGCCCTTGCCTGCGGCAAGGGATCCGACCCCGGACCTGGCGCCTCACCCCACCCGGCGCAGGAATTCCTCGGCGTCCATCGGTCGGCCCAGGTGGTAACCCTGCAACTGATCACACCCCAGTTCGCTCAGGTACTCGCGCTGCGCCTGCGTCTCCACGCCCTCGGCCACCACCTGCAGCTGCAGGGTGCGGCCCAGCGCGATGATCGACGAGACGATGGCGGCGTCCTCGTCATTGCGCTCCAGGTCGTGCACGAACGCACGGTCGATCTTCAGTTCGGTGGCCGGCATGCGCTTGAGGTACAGCAGGCTGGAATAGCCGGTGCCGAAATCATCGATGGCGATGTGCACGCCCATCGCGGTCAGGTCGTTGAGAATCGCGAGGCTGGCATCGACGTCCTTCATCGCCGTGGTCTCGGTGATCTCCAGGGTCAGCCGCGCCGGTTCGATCCGGTGCCGGTGCAGCACCTCGCGCACGCTGTCCAGCAGTGCCGGCGAGGCGAACTGCAGCGGCGAGAGGTTCACCGCCATTGTCCATTCCGTATGCCCGGCCTGGTGCCATGCCCGCAGCTGCGCACAGGCGCGGTCCAATACCCAGTCACCGATCGGCAGGATCAGGCCGCTGCGCTCGGCAATGGGGATGAACACGTCCGGCGCCAGCAGGCCCAGCTCCGGGTGCTGCCAGCGCAGCAGCGCTTCGGCCCCGGTGGCCGGTGCGCCGGCGGCAGGGAACTTGGGCTGGTAATGCAGGATCAGTTCGTCGCGGGCGATGGCCTTGCGCAGGTCCTGCAGCAGGCGCAGCTGGCGGTTGGCACTGAGCTGCATCGACGGGGTGAAGAAGGTGTAGCCGTTCCGCCCGGTTTCCTTGGTGTGGTACATCGCCGCATCGGCGTGGGCCATCAGCTCGCGCTCGTTGCCGGCGTCATCCGGGTACAGGGCAATGCCAAGGCTGGCGCTGACCTGCAGTTCGGCCGCATCCAGCAGGAACGGTTCGCCGGCCGCGGCGATGATGCGCTCGGCCACCACCACCGCATCGTCGGGAATGTCGATGGCCAGCACGATCACGAACTCATCGCCGCCGAGGCGGGCCAACGTATCCTGCGGTCGCAGCTGGCCGCCGATGCGCTGTGCCACCGCCACCAGCAGGCGGTCGCCGAGCTGGTGGCCGTACGCATCATTGACCGCCTTGAAGCCGTCCAGGTCGCAGAACATCACCGCCACTGCATGGTTGCGGCGCCGCGCCTTCTCGATGGCCTGCTCGATGCGGTCCTGCAGCAGCATGCGGTTGGGCAGCTGGGTCAACGGGTCGTGCAGCGCGGCCTGGATCAGCTTGTCGTTGGCGTGCGCCAGCGAATCGGCCAGCAGACCGGTGCGCACGCGCATCTGCCGGTCGAACAGCGAGGCGACCAGGGCGATGCCCAGCGTGGCCACGGTGGTGACGATCACCAGCACTGCCAGCCAGCGCGTGTCGATGCCGCCACTGCCGACGGCGCCACAGATGCTGCCTTCGGGGAAGCGCGCCGCCGCCATGCCGGTGTAATGCATGCCGACGATGGCCAGGCCCATCACCAGCGAAGCAAGCGCGCGCAGCAGCAGGGTGTTGCGCCGCTCGGCGCGCAGGCGGAAGGCGATCCACAGTGCGGCGCCGGCGGCACCGATGGCCACCGCGATGGAGGCGGCAAACCAGCCCGGGTGGTAGTCGATGCCGGGCTGCATGCGCATCGCCGCCATGCCCAGGTAGTGCATGGTGGCGATGCCCAGGCCCATCAGCACGGCCCCGGCCAGCAGCCGGCGCCACGGCAGGCTGGGCCGCGACACCAGCCACAGCGCATAGGCCGAGGCGCCGATCGAGACCGCCAGCGAGTACAGGGTGATGCCAAGGTCGTAACCCACCGGAATCGGCAGGTCGATGGCGAGCATGCCGATGAAGTGCATCGACCAGATGCCCAGGCCCATGGCCGCCGCGCCGCCGGCCAGCCACCAGCGGGCCACGCGACCCTCGGCCGTGGCCAGGCGCCCGGCCATGTCCAGCGCCGTGTACGAAGCAAGAATGGCCACAAGCAGGGAGATGATGACCAGGCTCTGACTGTAGCTGCCAGTCATGATGAATCCAGTGGGGGAGGGAGGGGCGCCCGCAAGGCGCACGCCCGCGACCCCTATCGGCGCAGGTGGGCAGGACTTGAGTGGTCGCAGCACCTGCGACCCGGCTCGGCTATCCTGCCACGCCTGTTCCCGTTGCTGGAAATCATCCGATGGCAAAAGCCCGCACCGCCTACGTCTGCAATGAATGCGGCGCCGAATTCAGCAAGTGGCAGGGCCAGTGCACCGAGTGCAACGCCTGGAACTCGCTGTCGGAAATCGTGCTGGAAAGCGCGGCGGCGGCCAAGGCGCCGGCTTCGCGCCGGGCCGGCTGGGCCGGCAAGATCGACCCGCCGAAGATCACCGCCCTGAAGGACGTGGAGCAGACCGAGCATCGCCGGGTATCCACCGGCATCGGCGAGTTCGACCGGGTGCTGGGCGGTGGCCTGGTCGAGGGCGCGGTGGTGCTGGTCGGTGGCGATCCGGGCATCGGCAAGTCGACCCTGCTGCTGCAGGCGGTGGCGAAGATGGCGGCCGAACTGCCGGTGCTGTACGTCACCGGCGAGGAATCGCTGGCGCAGGTCGCCGGCCGCGCGCACCGCCTGGAGCTGCCGCTGGACGGGGTCAACGCACTGGCCGAGACCGGGGTCGAATCGATCCTGCAGCATGCGTCCAAGGCCGGCCCGCGGCTGATCGTGGCCGACTCCGTGCAGACCCTGTGGACCGAGAGCCTGACCGCCGCGCCCGGTTCGGTCAGCCAGGTGCGCGAGAGCGCGGCGCGGCTGGTCCGGTTTGCCAAGGAAACCGGCACGGCCGTGTTCCTGGTCGGCCACGTGACCAAGGAGGGCGGCATCGCCGGCCCGCGCGTGCTCGAGCACATGGTCGACGCGGTGCTGTATTTCGAGGGCGAGAGCGGCAGCCGCTTCCGCCTGCTGCGCGCGTTCAAGAACCGCTTCGGTGCGGTCAACGAACTGGGCGTGTTCGCGATGGGCGACAAGGGCCTGAAGGAGGTCTCCAACCCATCGGCGATCTTCCTGTCCGGCGGCAGCACCCATCAGCCGGGCAGCTGCGTGATGGTCACCCGCGAGGGCACCCGGCCGCTGCTGGTGGAGGTGCAGGCGCTGGTCGATGCGTCGCCGCTGTCGAATCCGCGCCGTGTCGCGGTCGGCCTGGAGCAGAACCGCCTGGCCATGCTGCTGGCGGTACTGCATCGCCACGGTGGCGTGCTGGTCGGCGACCAGGACGTGTTCGTCAACGTGGTCGGTGGCATCCGCGTGCAGGAAACCGCCGCCGACCTGCCGGTGCTGCTGGCCGTATTGTCCTCGCTGCAGGATCGGCCGCTGGCGGAAAAGACGATTGCGTTCGGCGAGGTGGGCCTGTCCGGTGAGATCCGACCGGTGCCCAATGGCGAAGACCGCCTGCGCGAGGCCGCCACCCATGGCTTCAAGCGCGCCATCGTGCCCAAGGCCAATGCGCCCAAGGGCGGATCGGTGAAAGGCATGGAAGTGATCGCGGTGGAGCGCCTGTCCGAGGCCATCGACGCGGCGTGAGGCATGGGGGGCTGCTGCGGGGCCTGCCTCTACATACGTCATATACGGCAACGGTCAGGCTGGCTGTGCTAGTTTTTCCCGCTCGACGAAGGCGCCCTCTGGCGCCTTTCCGTGCCCAGGAGTAAACGATTACATGCAGGACACCGCGCTCACCGCCCCCAACGCCGAGATCCGTCGTGCCGGGGTCGATCTCAATGGACTGATGACGGTGCTGGGCAAGCACCTGTATTCCACCCCGGTGGTGGCGCTGCGCGAACTGGTGCAGAACGCGCACGACTCGATCATCCGCCGCCGCATCGAGCAGCCCGGCGTCCAGGTGCCTTCGCGCATTTCGGTGCAGGTCGATGCCGGTGCCGGCGTGCTGCGCATCACCGATACCGGTGCCGGCCTGACCCGCCAGGAGATCCACGACTACCTGGCCACCGTCGGCGTCGGCTATACCCGTGGCCTGCGCCAGGGCGGCGAGGATGATGAAGGCCTGATCGGCATGTTCGGCCTCGGCTTCCTGTCGGCCTTCGTGCTGGCGCGCCGGGTCAGCGTGCGTACCACCTCGTACCAGACGCCGGAGCTGGGCCATCTGTACGTGTCCAGCAATGCCGAGCAGTACACCGTCAGCGAAGTGCCGGCACGCGCGGTCGGCACCGAGGTGGAACTGGAGCTGCATCCGGACTTCCTGCCGCTGGCCAACGAGGCGCGCCTGCACGAGGTGCTGGGCCGCTACTGCGCGCTGCTGTCCGAACCGATCTTCATCGGTGCTGCGACCGAAGCGCTCAACCCCGAGCCGCCGCCGTGGCGGGGGCAGGGTGACGTGGCCGTGCACCCGGTGCAGGCACGCCGCCAGGCACTGCAGTTCGCCGCGCGCTTCGAGCACGATTTCGAGCCGATCGTCACCGTGCCGCTGCGTGCCGACGGCAACAGCGATGCCACCGGCCTGCTGTGGGTGCAGGATGGTGCCACCTATGGCACCAGCGACAACCGCAACCTGTCGGTGTTCGTGCGCGGCATGCTGCTGGATGACGATGCCCGTGACCTGCTGCCGCCGTGGGCTGGCTTCATCGGCGGGGTGATCGAATCCTCGCGGCTGACTCCCACCGCCAGCCGCGAAGACCTGCAGCGCGATGACCAGTACCGCGCTGTGCAACATGCCTTGCTGGAGGCGCTGATCGATGGTCTGGCCGACGTTGCGCGGCAGCAGCCGGAGGCGTGGCGACGCGTATTGAGCCGCCACAACGAGGCGCTGCTGGGCGCGGCGCTGTGCGATGACCGCCTGTTCGACCTGCTGATGGAGCATGTGCGCGTGCCGACCTCGCAGGGCGACCTGCCGGCCAGTGCCCTGCCGGCGCGCGGTGCCGTGCATGTCATCCTCGACAATGGCGGTGGCTTCGAAGAGATGCTGTTCCGCGCGATGGGGGTGCCGGTCGCGCATGGCCATCGTTACGCGGTGGTGCCGTTCCTGCGGCGCTGGGCCCAGGCCAAGGGCCTGCGCCTGGTTGAACTCGGCACCGAGCAGGGCAATCGCGCACTGTTCCGCAGCGATGACAGCCTCGACGACGCGCAGCTCGCATGGCTGCGCGAACAGCTGGGTGATGGCGAGCAGCTGCTGCCGGCGCGTTTCAGCCCGGAAGCACTGCCGGTGGTGGTGGTGCCCGACCGCGAGGCCGAACTGAAGCAGCGCCTGGAAGACGACGAGAACGACAAGCGCGTTTCGATGGCGGCGCTGCGCCTGGCGCGCCAGTTCACCGCACGCATCGAATCGCGCGCACCCTCGCGGCTGTACCTCAACCTCGACAACCCGGCGGTGCAGGCGCTGCTGCGCGCCCAGCGCGAGGGCCACCCGCAGGCCGAAGCGGCGGCGCGCCTGCTGCGCTCGCTGAAGATCATCGTCGCTGCGCAGGGCCGTCCCTTGGCCCGGGCAACGACCGCCACGCAGGGCCCGGATCTCAACGGCGCCTTTACCGATATCGCCGGTGCTCTGCAGCAGATGCTGCGCTGAGCACCGCGCCCTCTCATCCAGCCTTCGCTAGACAGGAGTACTTACCCCATGGACATCTGGAACTGGGTCGAAAAACTGCAGGGCGACCTGCGCCAGGCCGGCCAGGCGCAGAACGCGCACCTGCTGAACCGCCTCGCCGACGAGGTCAGTGAACTGCAGATCGACCGCGTCGATGCACTGCTGCCCGAAGCACGCGCACTGGGCAAGGCGCTCGACAACCCCTGGGTCGACGTCTACGTCGGCCACTGGGCGCTGCGCAACCGCGTCGGCAACCGTGTTGAAGGCGAGAGCGCACTTGGCGAAGCCGTTTCGCTGTTCGAGCGGGCACACCGCGAAGACACCCTGGAATGCCCGCAGTCGATCTGCGTGACCCAGGACCTGGCCGCCTGCTACGGCAACATCGATGGCCCGGGCTGGGTGCCCGAGCGCATCGAGGTGTGCGACGAGACCCTCGGCCGCATCGATCCCAGCTGGGCCTGCTTCCAGTGCCTGAGCTGCGAGAAGGCCGATGCGCTGCTCGACGATGGCCGTGGCCAGGAGGCGCTGGATTACCTGCAGGCGCAGGCCGACGCCGTGGAGGCCTGTGGCAAGGAAGTGTTCGACAGCTTCCCGGAGATGCAGATCAAGATCCTGCTCGCTGTCGGCCGCGCCGACGAGGCACTGGCGCTGATCGAGAAGCGCGAAGCTGAAGTGGCCGCCTCCGGGGAGTATGAGCCGGCCAACTGCACGGTGCCGCGCCGCTTGTCCAAGGCATGGGCGTTGGCCCAGCTGGGCCGCGACGAAGAAGCGCTGCAGCAGCTGGTGCCGTGGAGCGAGCTGACCCCGAACTACTGGCGGCTGTGGGCGAACACCGCCGCAGCGCTGTGCCAGCGTGACCCTGCGCGCAATACGTGGGACCTGGGCACGCGCTTCAACACGATCATCGAGCACTTCGCCCGGGTCGGATCGCATCGCCTGCTGATCGAAGTGGCAGCGCTGAGCCTGGAGCTTGCCCTGCAGCGTGGTGCGCGCTGGGTGGCGCTGCGCCAGCTGGAACTGGCCCGCACCCATCTGGCGCAGCTGCGCCAGGACCGGGGGGCGGCAGCGCTGGTGGCCGGCCTGGCGGCGCGCATCGATGCATTGCCGGATGTCGCACCGCTGCCGGTGCCGGCCGGCGAGCTGCTGGCATGGCTGGACGCGCAGGGCGAACAGAACCAGGCGCGCGACCCCGAGCGCGAGGCGCAGTGGTTGCTGCAGGCGCAGGCGCAGCTGCCCGATGACGAGGCCTTGGCCGAGATGGCCGCCTCGGCGCTGAGCGCCTGCGGCGCGCAGGCCGAGGCGCGAGCGCTGTTGTGGCGGTTCGTACGCAGCCATGCGCAGAACGATGGTCCCGCAGCCTACACGCTGATGCGCTGGCTGGCCGAGCAGGGGGACGACGACGGCCTGCGCCAGCTGGCCGAGGTCTACCGCAGCAGCGTGCCGGTGTTCGCGCACTGGTGCGACGTGCAGCGCGCACGCCGGGTGTCCGACTGGCCGGCGCTGGAGCAGGCGGCCCGATCGCTTCTGGAGCTGTCTCCGGGCTCGCACGGCGCGCGCGGCACGCTGGCGCGCATGTACATGGAAACCGGCCGCTTCAGCGAGGCCCAGGCCTGCTATGCGCAGTTGGTGGAGCTGCTGGACGAGCCGAACGCCGCGCATTGGGACCACATGAGTGCGGCCAGCGCGGCGCGCGACTGGGACGCGGTGCGCCGCTCGGCTGCGGCGATTGGCATGGAGTTGTCCAGCCACGAGGGCGTGGTCGAGGAACCGTGGGGCTGGGTGATCATCCGCAGCGAAGAGAACGGCGAGCCGATGGAGTACTACGCCCGTCGCAGCGGCCCGGTGACCGCGCGCATCGTCGAGAATGCGCCGTCCAACCGCGCCCAGCAGGTGGGCGACTGGGTGGTGTTCGATGCCGCACTGGTGCATCCGGCACCTGAGGAGGAGGAAGCGCGCGAGCATTTCATCCCGACCTATGCGCAGGTGCATGTGCTGGAGCGCGGCGGCTTCGCCCGCAGCTGGATGATCGATGGCGCGCACCCGGGCGAAGAGGCGTGGAATGCCTTCGTCGAGGCGGCCGAAGCACAGGGTTGGAAGGTGTGGTCGCACAGCCGCCCGGACTACACCGTCACCGACCCCGGTAGGGAGGAGGGCACGCTGCCCGGCCTGCTGTTCACCGTCGCCCAGCCGCAGGACCATGCGCCGCTGGCGCTGCACCGCTTCCTCCAGCAGCACACCGCGACGTGGCCGCATCCGCATTGCTGGCTGCGCCTGGCTGAAGCCTGTGACCAGGATCGCCAGCCGCACCTGGACGTGATCGAGCGTTACGGGCTGTAAGCCGGGTATCGGGTAGTGCCGGCCGCTGGCCGGCAGCACCGGGATATCCTGTAGTGCCGGCCAGCGGCCGGCACTACCTCAGGGACAGATACATGCGAAAGACAGGGATGTTCGTGATCGCCGGGCTGCTGCTGGCCCCCACCGTGCAGGCCGCACCGGCCTGCCAGGAACCCATGGCCGTTGCCCGTGCCTTCTTCGAAGCCACGACCGGCAATGGTGACCTGCTGGAGCCACCGCCCGCGCTGGTCAGCCCGGCGTTCGGCAAGGCACTGCGTGGCGAGCGTGCCTGCCAGCAGCGCGAAGAGGGCATCTGCACGATCGATTCCGACCCGTGGCTGGATGCGCAGGACGGCGACATTGAAACCCCGGTGCGTTATCGCTGGAAAGAGGCCTCGGCCACTGCCGGCCAGGTCGAGATGCGCTATGCGGTATGGAAGAAGGCCTACGTGACCCGTCTGCCGATGGTGCGCCAGGGCCAGGGCTGCTGGCAGGTCGATGACATCCTCACCAACAGCGGCCGTTCGGTGCGGAAGATCCTGGCGCAGCCGGTGCCCTGACCGGCGGCAGCATCCACGCAGGGTGCGGTCCAGTTGCCGGCCAGCGGCCGGCACTACCAGGTGATGTTGGGTGGGTGCCGACCGTTGGTCGGCACGCCTTTATCGCGAATGCCCGAACACCAGTTCGATCACGAACTGGCTGCCGAAGAACGCCAGCAGCAGCAACAGCATTGCCGCCAGCGTCCAGTGCACCGCCTTCATGCCGCGCCAGCCGTAGCGGCGACGGCCGATCATCAGCACGCCGAACACGATCCACGACAGCACGCTCAGCACGGTCTTGTGCACCAGCTTCTGCGCCAGCAGGTCATCGACGAACAGCACGCCGGTGACCAGGGTCAGGGTCAGCAGCGCGAAGCCGACCGTGATCACCCGGAACAGCAGCGATTCCAGGTCGGCCAGCGGTGGCAGCGCGCGCAGCCACGGGCGGAACTCGCGGCGGCGCAGGGCGCGTTCCTGCAGCCACAGCATGATCGCCAGCAGCGCGGCGATGCTCAGCGTGGCGTAGGCCAGCAGCGCCAGCCAGGCATGGCTGGCCAGGCGCCAGCCCAGCACCTTGCTCGGCTCGTGGCCGTAGCCGTGATAGGCCAGAAGCAGTACCGCGGCCAGTGGGAACACCACCACGCCCAGCGCCGACATGCGGCCGCGCGCGCCCACCAGCGAGGTCAGCCAGGCCATGCCCAGGCCGACCAGCGACAGCGCGGCGAAGAAGTGCATGTCCGGCCCGCCGTTGGTGCGCATCGCCACCATCACGTGGTAACCGCCATGCAGCAGCATCGCTGGCAGGGCCGGCCACAGCCAGGTGGGGGAGCCGGTGCTTTCATCGCGGCCGAGCGCGCGCACCAGCAGGGCACTGGCAGCCAGGTAGAGCAGGACGGCGATGAGAACGATTGTCATCGTTGCAGTTTCGCATACCCCTGTGATGCTGGCGACGGCCCGGTGGTCGCAGTCCGGGCGGACAGCCGGACCCGTTATACTGTCTGCCTTATTGTCCCCCGCTTTCAGACAGGTTGCGCCGCATGTTCGAGTCCTTGACCCAGCGCCTTTCCGGCACCATCGAGCGCCTGCGTGGCCGCGGCCGCCTGACCGAGGAGAACATCCGCGAGGCGACCCGCGAAGTACGCATCGCGCTGCTCGAAGCCGACGTCGCGCTGCCGGTGGTGCAGGCCCTGATCGAGCGCATCAAGGTGCGCGCGGTCGGCCAGGAAGTGCTGAAGTCGCTGACCCCGGGCCAGGCCCTGATCAAGGTCGTGCGCGACGAGCTGACCGCGGTGATGGGTGCCGAGGCCAGCGACCTGAACCTCAATGTGCCCGCTCCGGCCATCATCCTGATGGCGGGCCTGCAGGGCGCCGGCAAGACCACCACGGTGGGCAAGCTGGCCAAGCACCTGAAGGAAAAGCGCAAGAAGAAGGTGATGGTGGTTTCGGCCGACGTCTACCGCCCGGCCGCGATCGAGCAGTTGAAGACCCTGGCCGAGCAGGTCGGCGTGCTGTTCTTCCCGTCCAGCGCCGACCAGAAGCCGGAAGCCATCGTCCGCGCTGCCATCGACGATGCCCGCAAGTCGTTCGTCGACGTACTGCTGGTCGATACCGCCGGCCGCCTGGCCATCGACGAAGCGATGATGGCCGAGATCAAGGCCCTGCACGCTGCCGTGAACCCGGCCGAAACCCTGTTCGTGGTCGACGCCATGACCGGCCAGGACGCGGCCAACACCGCCAAGGCCTTCGGCGACGCGCTGCCGCTGACCGGCGTGGTGCTGACCAAGACCGACGGTGACGCCCGTGGCGGTGCCGCGCTGAGCGTGCGCTACATCACCGGCAAGCCGATCAAGTTCGTCGGTGTCAGCGAAAAGCCGGAAGGCCTGGACGTGTTCCATCCGGACCGCATCGCCAGCCGCATCCTCGACATGGGCGACGTGCTGTCGCTGGTCGAGCAGGTGGAGCAGCAGGTCGACAAGGACAAGGCCGCCAAGCTGGCCGAGAAGGTCGCGAAGGGGAAGAAGTTCGACCTGAACGACATGCGCGACCAGCTCGAGCAGATGCAGAACATGGGCGGCATCGGCGGCCTGATGGACAAGCTGCCGGGCCTGGGCAACATCCCCGACCACCTGAAGCAGCAGGTCAGCCAGGGCAAGGAAGTGCCGCGCATGATCGCCATCATCGGCTCGATGACCAAGAAGGAACGGCGCAACCCGAACCTGCTCAACGGCTCGCGCCGCGCGCGCATCGCCAAGGGTTCGGGCGTGACCCCGGCCGACGTCAACAAGCTGATGAAGCAGTACATGCAGATGGAAAAGATGATGAGCAAGATGGCCGGCGGCGGCATGAAGGGCATGCTGCGCAGCATGAAGGGCATGATGGGTGCCATGGGCGGCCGTGGCATGCCGTTCCGTTGATGACGGCCCCGTCCGCAGTGTGATGTAGCGCCCGAGCCCACGCTCGGGCGGCGGCGCGCAAGCGCCGCAGCAGGTGGTCGGGCAGCAGGCTCGACTCTTCCCCTGTCCCGCGCGCACCATGGGGGCCTGTCCGAAACGATGGGCCATCATGCAGAGTTCCGCTGTAACTTCCCGCGTCGAGGCGTTCTGCCAGCGCTTTGGCATTTCCGTTCCGATCCTGCTGGCACCGATGGCCGGTGCCTGCCCCGTACCGTTGTCCGCCGCGCTGGCCAATGCCGGCAGCATGGGGGCGATGGGCGCGGTGCTGTCGTCGTCGGCCGACATCGGTCGCTGGATGGAGGACTTCCGCGCGACCTCCACCGGCCCGGCGCAGGTGAACCTGTGGGTGCCGGACCCCGCACCGAGCCGTGATGTCGCTGCCGAGGCCGCCAGCCGCGCTTTCCTCGCGCAGTGGGGCCCGGACGTGCCGGCCAGCGCCGCCGACGCCACGCCTGCCGATTTCGAAGAACAGTTCGCTGCGTTGCTTGCGGCACGCCCGGCGGTGGCCTCGACCATCATGGGCGTTCTGCTGCCGCGCCACGTGCAGCAGCTGAAGGACGCCGGCATTGCCTGGATCGCCTGCGCGACCACCTTGTCCGAAGCGCGTGCCGCACAGGACGCCGGTGCCGACGCCGTGGTGGCGCAGGGCATGGAGGCCGGTGGCCATCGCGGTGCGTTTGATCCGGCAATGGCCGAACGCCAGCTGGTCGGGCTGTTCGCGCTGTTGCCGCGCCTGGCCGATCACCTGCAGATTCCGGTGATCGCTGCCGGTGGCATCGCCGATGGCCGTGGCATTGCTGCCGCACTCACCCTGGGGGCCAGCGCCGTCCAGATCGGCACCGCCTTCCTGCGCACGCCTGAGGCGGCGATCGCGTCGGCGTGGGCCGATGGGCTGGCCGCCAGCGAACCGGAAGATACCTGGCCGACGCGTGCGTTCAGCGGCCGCCTTGGCCGCGGCCTGGCGACCGCGTATGTGCGCGCCGCTGCTGCCGAAGGCGCCCCTGCGCCGCGCCCGTACCCGGTGCAGCGTGGCCTGACCGCGCCGATGCGCAAGCAGGCCGTGCAGGAAAATCGCCTGGCGGCGATGCAGGCCTGGGCCGGGCAGTCGGCGTGGATGGCGCCTGCACAGCCGGCCGCCGACGTGCTGCGCGGCATGTGGGAACAGGCGCAGGCGCTGCTGCGATGAGGGTCACCTGCAATGGTCAGCCGGCGCAGGTGGCGGACCTGCTGCCGGCGCTGGTGAACTACGGCCACTTCACCTCGCTGCAGGTGCGTGGTGGTGCAGTGCAGGGGCTGGACCTGCATCTGGCGCGGCTGTCGCAGGCCACGCGCGAACTGTTCGGCAGCGAACTGGACACGGTGCAGGTGCAGGCGTGGATGTCGCAGGCGCTGCGGCAGGCCGGCCTGGCCGATGCCTCGCTGCGGGTGACGGTGTACTCGCGCCGCTTCGATTTCCGCAATCCGCTGGCGACCGTGCCGGTGGACGTGCTGGTGGCAGTTTCAGCGCCGGTGGCCCTGGCCGCGCCCAAGCGCGTGCGCAGCGTGGCCTGGCAGCGCGAAATGCCGCAGATCAAGCATGTGGGCACATTTGGCCTGTTTGCCGCGCGTCGCGCGGCGATGGCGCATGGATTCGACGATGTGCTGTTCGTGACCGCCGATGGCGACGTGAGTGAAGGGAGCACCTGGAACCTGGCCGTGCACGATGGTGAACGGCTGCTCTGGCCGCAGGCGCCGGCCCTGCGCGGGACCGCCGAGGCGCTGTTGAAGCAGCATTGGCCGGGGGCGCAGGCGACGCAGCCGTTGCGGCTGGCGGACCTGGCCGGTGTGAAGAGCGCGTTTGCCTGCAACGCCAGCGGTCTTTGGGCGCTGGACGCCATTGACGGGCATGTCCTGCCAAGCTCGCAGACGCTGGCTGAACAGGGCAGGGCGGTGCTGGCGGCGGTGCCTTGGGACAGATTGGGGTCAGATCCCTTTTGCGGCGCAAAAGGGTTCTGACCCCGGGCGGGTTCCCCGGGGTTGGCTCGGCCGGGCTCTGCCGCTATAATCGCCCGCTTACCTCGCCATCCTGGCGACTGGGCAATAGGAAAAACACCATGGTCAAGATTCGACTGACCCGCGGCGGCGCCAAGAAGCGTCCGTTCTACCACATCATCGTCACCGACGTGCGCAGCGCGCGCGACGGCCGCAACATCGAGCGCGTTGGCTTCTACAACCCGGTTGCCCAGGGCGCCGAGAAGCGCATCGAGCTGGACCTGGCCCGCGTTGACCATTGGGTCAAGAACGGCGCCCAGCCGACCGACAAGGTCCGCAACCTGATCAAGGAAGCGACCAAGTCCCAGGCCGCTGCGGCCTGATCCTGACGGGCCACGCTTCGGCGTGGCCCTCTTGGTTGAAGCAGATGAAAGATATCGAGCGCCGCATCCTGCTGGGCAGGGTTGTCGGCGCTTTTGGTGTGCGCGGCGAAATCAAGCTCGAGTCCTGGACCGAGCCACGTTCCGCCATTTTCCGTTACCAGCCGTGGATCGTGCGCAGCCCGTCCGGCGTGGAAACCACGATTGAAGGTGTGCGTGGCCGCGACAGCGGCAAGCACCTGGTCGCCCGTTTCCCCGGCGTCGAGGACCGCGATACCGTCGAAGCGATGCGCGGCACCGAGATCTACGTGGCCCGCAGTGCATTGCCGCCGCCGAAGCCCGATGAGTACTACTGGGTGGACCTGGAAGGCCTGGACGTGAAGACCACCGAGGGCGTTGCCCTGGGCCAGGTCTCGCACCTGTTCAGCACCGGCGCCAACGACGTGGTAGTGGTCCGCGGTGACCGCGAGCGGATGATTCCGTTCGTACAGCCGGACTTCGTCAAGTCGGTCGACTTCGAGGCCAACCTGGTCGTGGTCGACTGGGATCCCGAGTTCTGAGCGTGAGCATGCGTTTCGACGTCATCACCCTGTTCCCCGAGTTCCTCGCCCAGTCCGCCGGACTGGGCGTGGTCGGGCGCGCGCAGGAGAAGGGGCTGTTCAGCCTGCACGGCTGGAACCCCCGTGATTACGCCGAAGGCAACTACCGCCGCGTGGACGACCGTCCGTTCGGTGGTGGCCCGGGCATGGTGATGCTGATCGAGCCGCTGCAGGCCTGCCTGCAGGCGATCCGCGAGGCCGATCCGACCCCGGCGCGGGTGATCTACCTCAGCCCGCAGGGGGCGCCGCTGACCCAGGCCAAGGTGCGGGAACTGGCGGCGCTGCCGCGCGTGGTCCTGCTCTGCGGCCGCTACGAGGGCATCGACGAGCGTTTCCTGGAGGCCAATGTCGACGAGGAGATCTCCCTCGGCGACTACGTGCTGTCCGGGGGTGAACTGGGCGCGGCGGTGATCATCGACGCCGTGGCCCGCCTGCAGGACGGTGCCCTGAACGACGCCGAATCGGCGGCGCAGGACAGCTTCGAGGGCGACCTCGGCCTGCTCGACTGCCCGCACTACAGCCAGCCGGCCCAGCACCCGCTGGGTGACGTGCCGGACGTGCTGCGCTCGGGCAACCACGCGGCCATCGCCTCCTGGCGCCGCCAGCAGTCGCTGCTCCGGACCGCCGAGCGGCGCCCGGACCTGCTGGATGAACAGGCACTGGGCAAGGCCGACCGCAAACTGCTGGAGCAGGGCCGCCAGGCCCGCAACCAGAAGGCCAGCCCCTAGCGCAGGGTCGGCTTTATCGGCTATCATGGCCAATTCCCGTCGGCCCTGGTCGGCGCGCGCAGTACCCAAAACAAACGTGCAGCACAGTCCGGTGACTGCATGAGCCTACGTTGTCGATACGACACGCCCACCCGAACAAGAATCGGTGTAACCCATGAGCAAGCTGAACAAGTCCATCGTCGCGGAATTCGAATCCGCCCAGATCACCCGTGAACTGCCGAAGTTCAGCCAGGGCGACACCGTTGTCGTCAACGTGAAGGTGAAGGAAGGCAGCCGCGAGCGCGTGCAGGCCTACGAAGGCGTCGTCATCGCCACCAAGAACGCCGGCCTGAACTCCTCGTTCACCGTGCGCAAGATCTCGCACGGCTACGGCGTCGAGCGCGTTTTCCAGACCCACAGCGCCATCATCGACTCGGTCGAAGTGAAGCGTCGTGGTAAGGTCCGCGCCGGCAAGCTGTACTACCTGCGTGGCCTGGAAGGCAAGGCCGCCCGCATCAAGGAAGACCTGGCTGCCGCTGCTGCCGCCAAGGCTGCCCGTCTGGCCGACAAGGCCTGATAAACAACTTCGGTTGTTGCCGCGACGGCCACCTTCGGGTGGCCGTTTGCGTTTCCGGCATCGCATCGGCCACGATCAGGTGATGAACGACATCAACCTTCGCTATCCGGCCGTGATCCAGTCGGCGTTGCGCTTCCTCGACGGCAAGGGATTGGCACGCGTGCAATCGGCGCCGTTGCTGCATCGCCTGCTGTGGCGCCTGGGCATCGCACTGCCGCCACCGATCCTGGCCGGCTTTGGCACCAACGCGTTGGTGCAGGGCCTGCTGTTCGGGCTGTTCTGGACCGCGCTGATGTGGCTGATGCTGTGGCAGGGCAGCGAACGTCCGCTGGTGCTGTTGCTGGTGGCCGGTCTGGTGGCCGGCGCGCTGTTCGGCCTTGTGATGGCGGCGCTGATGCGCTCGCTGCGCCGCCACCGCAAGCTGCCGGATTGGCGCCAGTTCCGGGCGCGGCAGGCGGACTGAGCCGATGGCGCACTGCGCCGTGACCGCTGGCTACGGGCCGCGCTAGGCTGCGGTTTCATCCCGATGGACGTGCCGTGCGATGCCTGCCAAGCGAACCGCACCTTCCACCGCGCCCACGCTGTTGTCCGGCGGCAACCCCCGGATCGCCAAGGGCGAGGGCGATGCTCCGGTGCAGGCATACATCGCCGCCATGCCGGACTGGAAACGCCCGGTCGGCGCACAGCTGGATGCGTTGATCGAACGGGCCGTACCCGGCGTGCACAAGGCGGTGAAGTGGAACTCGCCGATGTATGCGGTGGCGCCGGGCGAAGGCTGGTTTCTCAGCTTCCATTGCTTCACCCGCTACATCAAGGTGGCGTTCTTCCGTGGCGCGGTGCTGAAGCCGATGCCGCCCGAGCCGTCCAGGAGTGCCGATACGCGCTACCTGCATATCGCACAGGATGGCGCGCTGGATGAGGCACAGTTCCTCGACTGGGTGCGCCAGGCCGCTGCGTTGCCCGGCGAGCGCATGTAAGCCCACCGTTCTGATTCCTTTCCCGACGAGAACCGCTGATGGCCACGCACGCGCCGAACCCTGACGATGCCGTAACACCGGCGACCGAACTGATCGATGCACGCATCGCCGAACTGGGAGACTGGCGCGGCGAAACGCTGGCACGCGTGCGTGCATTGATCCATGAAGCGCTGCCGGACGTGCAGGAAGCCTGGAAGTGGCGGGGTACACCGGTGTGGGAGCACAACGGCATCCTGTGCACCGGCGAAACCTACAAGCAGGCAGTGAAACTGACCTTCGCCAACGGTGCGGCGCTGGCGGACCCGAAGGGCCTGTTCAACGCCAGCCTGGAGGGCAACACGCGGCGTGCGATCGACATCCATGAAGGTGCGATGCCGGATGCCGCTGCGTTCAAGGCGCTGCTGCGCGCAGCGGCGGCGTTCAATGCGGCGAAGAAGAAACGGTAGAGCCGGCCGCTGGCCGGCTGTTGCGCGATGCTGCTGGAGAGGTGTGAGGTTGCCGGCCAGCGGCCGGTACTACCTTGTCATTGGCCGGTCCATGAGGTTGCCGGCCGGCGGCCGGCACTACCGTGGTGGTGCGGCATCCGGGTCGGCCACCGGCGACGGCGGACAGGCCGGAATCTCCGACGGCGTCGCCAGTTCTTCGGCATGCGAGGGCTTGCCCATCATCTTCGCCTTGCGCCAGCCGCCCCAGCGGTAATACGCCAGCGACAGCAGCATCGACACCAGCGAGCTGACCGGGAAGCTCCACCAGATTGCATCGGCGCCCCAGTACGGCTGCAGCAGTTCGGCGAACGGCACGCGCACGCCCCACAGCGAGCCGGCCAGGATCAGCAGTGGCGGAATCACCGCGCCGGTGGAGCGCACCACGCCGGAGATCACGAAGCTGACGCCGAAGAACAGGAACGAGCCGATCACCACATGGTTGAGGTGGCGGGCGATGTCCAGCGCCTGGCTGGCCGGCGGCAGGAACAGCGCCAGCAGCTGGCGATCGAACACAACCAACGGCAGGATCAGCGCGCCGGTCAGCAGGAAGTTGAACAGCACGCCCTGGCGTGCGGTACCGCGCACGCGGTCCCAGCGCTGAGCGCCGACGTTCTGTGCGGCCATCGAGGAGCACGCCGCGCCGATCGCCATCGCCGGCATCTGCAGGTAGTTCCACAGCTGCAGGGACGCGCCGTAGCCCGCGGCGGTGTCGGTGCCGTACTGGTTGACCATGGTCATCAGCAGGATCACCGACAGCGAGATCAGCACCATCTGCAGGCCCATCGGCACGCCCTTGACCACCAGCGCCTTGAGGATGGTCATGTCGAGCTTGAACAGGCGCAGGTCGGCGCGGCCCAGCCACAGGGTGTGGCGCTTGTGCCGCATGTACAGCAGCAGGCCGGCCAGCGACAGCGTCTGCGCGACCAGCGTGGCCCAGGCCGAGCCGGCGATGCCCAGCGCGGGGAAGGGCCCCATGCCGAAGATCAGTACAGGGTTCAGCACGATGTCCAGTGCCACCGATACCATCAGGAAGCGGAACGGCGTGCGCGAATCACCGGCACCGCGCAGGGCGGCGGTGAGGAAGGCGAACGCGTACAGCGTCGGCATCGCCAGGAAGATGATCTGCAGGTAGGCCTCGGCCAATGGCAGCGAGGCGGCCGGCGTGCCCATCGCCGCCAGCAGCGGATGGGCCATGAACCAACCGGCGATGGCGATGATCACCGACAGGCCGATGAAGAAGGTGGCACTGGTGCCGACCACGCGCCGCGCCTGCGCGATGTCACGCGCGCCGATCGCCTGTCCGATCAGGATGGTCGAAGCCATGCCGAAGCCGAACACTGAGCCGATCAGGAAGAACATGATGTTGTTGGCGTTCGCGGTGGCGGTCAGTGCCGCCTCACCGAGGAAGCGCCCGACCCAGACCGCATTCACCGAACCGTTCAGCGACTGCGCGATGTTGCCTGCCAGGATCGGCAGGGAAAACAGCAGGAGATTGCGGCCGATCGGGCCGGAGGTCAGGTCAAGCGGCGCTTTGGCCATGGAGTGGTGATCGAATCCCGGGAGGCGCACACTAGCACCAAGCCGGTTTGCGGGATGTGGCAATGCATCAACGACTGCAGGTGAAGTGGAGCCTGGCGCTGGCCTTGATCAGCGTCGTACTGGCCGCATGTTCGACAGGTGACCGGCTGGGCGATACCCAGGTGCGGCCCACCGACCGGCCCGAGTGCCTGGTCGGCAGCCAGCGCCAGGATCTTTCTGCCGGCGTACCCACCCTGATCGGGGGCAGCGGCTGCCGCACCGACCCCGACAACCCGCGTCCCCTGAACAAGCGAACGGAGTAGTCCCTGCCGATGACCGAGCTTTCCCCGCTGCCGCCCAGTGTCCGCCTGGACATCTGGCTGTGGGCGGCCCGTTTCTTCAAGACCCGCAGCCTGGCCAAGCAGGCCATCGAGACCGGCAAGGTCAGCGTGGCTGGGCAGCGCCCGAAATCCTCACGCGCGGTGCGCGTCGGCGAGCAGCTGCAGGTGGATCGCGGCGAGGAGCATTTCGAGATCCAGGTGCTGGGGCTGAGCGATCAGCGCGGGCCGGCGCCGGCGGCGCAGCAGCTGTATGCCGAGAGTGAGGCCTCCAGGGCCCGCCGCGCCGAGCAGCGTGCGCTGCGCATCGCCGCACGCGATGGTTTCCAGCCGCCGGAGCACAAGCCGGACAAACGCGCACGGCGGTTGATCCGCGCGCTCGGCGATATCGACGCGTTGTAAGTTGCAGGGCGCCAGACCGGGTCCGGCGCCCCCTTGGCTCAGCGCTTGCCGCCCAGCAGGCTGCCGCCGATCTTCAGCAGATCGCCCACGCCGAGCTGGCCGTCACCGTCCTGGTCCAGCACGCTGCCAAGCAGGCCGCCGGCAAGACCACCCTGTTGCTGCACCTGCTGCTTTTCCTGGCCGAGGGCCTGGCTGAGCGAGCCGGCATCGGCCTGGCCACCACCGAGGCGCTGGGCGAGGAAGGCCATCACGATCGGTGCGAGGATCTGCAGCAGCTGGCTGGTACGGCCGCTGTCGAGCTGGGTGGCCTGGGCCAGGCCGGTTTCCACCTTCTGCTGGCTGCCGCCGAAGATGTGGCCGAGGATGCCGGCACCGTCGCTGGCGGCGCCACCGCCACCGCCGCCCAGTACCGAGCCGAGCACGCTGCCCAGGTCCAGGCCGCTGTGGTTGTTCTGCAGTGCACCGAGCAGCGCCTGTGCGCCCTGCGGCTGCGAGGCGTTGTTGCCCAGCGCGCCCATCAGCACCGGCAGCGCGGCACTGATCGCACCGGAGGCCTGGGTATCGCTGATGCCGAGCTGCTGCGATACCTGCTGCAGCGGGGCGCCCTGCAATTTGGCGAGAAGTTCGTCGGTCAGGCTCATCTGCGGAATCCTTGATTGGGGTTGGGCGTGCAGAAGGTACGACGCAGACCGTTAAAACGGCGACGCCGCCTCACGGGGAGGCGGCGTGGCGTTCACGGGGCAGGGCGATCAGAGCTCGATGTCTTCGGCACCCGGGGTCGCGGTGGGGAAGTCCGCTTCCGGCTGGGCCGGCTTGAACGGGTCCGTTGGCTGGCTGGCCAGCGCCTTCAGCGCCGCGGCAACACCAGCGCCATAGGCCGGGTCGGCCTTGCTGCAGTTGTCGATGTGGCGCTGCTTGATGAAGTCCGGCGCATCGCCCAGGGCACGGGCGGTGTTGGCGAACAGTCGCTCCTTCTGTGCCTGGTTGTAGCTGCGGAACAACGCACCGGGCTGGCTGAAGTAGTCGGCGTCGTCCTCACGGAAGTTCCAGAAGTCGGCGTCGCCCCGGATCTTCATCGGCGGTTCGCGGTACTGCGGCTGTTCCTGCCACTGGCCGTAGCTGTTGGGTTCGTAGTGCGGCAGGCCGCCGTAGTTGCCGTCCACGCGCATCGCACCGTCGCGGTGGTTGCTGTGCACCGGGCAGCGCGCCGCGTTCACCGGAATCTGGTGGTGGTTGACGCCCAGGCGGTAGCGCTGCGCATCGGAGTAGGCGAACAGGCGCGCCTGCAGCATCTTGTCCGGCGACGGGCCGATGCCCGGCACCAGGTTGCTCGGCGCGAACGCCGACTGCTCCACGTCCTGGTACCAGTTGACCGGGTTGCGGTTCAGTTCGAACTGGCCCACTTCGATCAGCGGGTAGTCGCTCTTCGGCCACACCTTGGTCAGGTCGAACGGATGGATGCGGTAGGTTTCCGCCTCCAGTTCCGGCATGACCTGGATGAACAGTTTCCACTTCGGGAAGTCGCCCTTCTCGATCGCGGCGAACAGGTCGCGGCCGTGGCTTTCGCGGTCATGGCCGACCAGGATCTGCGCCTGCGCGTCGGTCAGCGATTCGATGCCCTGCTGGCTGACGAAGTGGAACTTCACCCAGAAGCGCTCGCTGTCGGCGTTGGTGAAGCTGTAGGTGTGCGAGCCGAAACCGTGCATGTGGCGGAAGCTGCGCGGAATGCCGCGGTCGCTCATCACCACGGTCACCTGCAGCAGGGCTTCGGGCAGCAGCGTCCAGAAATCCCAGTTGTTGCGTGCGCTGCGCAGGTTGGTATGCGGGTCGCGCTTGACGGCCTTGTTGAGGTCGGCGAACTTGCGCGGGTCGCGCAGGAAGAACACCGGCGTGTTGTTGCCGACCAGGTCCCAATTGCCTTCTTCGGTGTAGAACTTCAGGGCGAAGCCGCGGATGTCACGCTCGGCGTCGGCGG
Organism: Stenotrophomonas sp. CASM114; assembly: GCF_049384325.1. Taxonomy (NCBI): domain Bacteria; kingdom Pseudomonadati; phylum Pseudomonadota; class Gammaproteobacteria; order Lysobacterales; family Lysobacteraceae; genus Stenotrophomonas; species Stenotrophomonas sp. CASM114. Next base: position 54,334 of record NZ_JBMRGJ010000003.1, read on the forward strand.
CGCCACGCTCGCCGGCCACCGTGGTGAAGCGGGCGAACATCTCGGTCTGCTTGCCGACCTTCTCGAACAGCTTGGCGCGGGTGTACTTGCTGATGTCGTGAGTGACGGTGAAGGTGCCGAATGCGCCCGAGCCCTTGGCGTGCATGCGGCGCTCGGGAATGATCTCGCGGTTGAGGTTGGCCAGCTTTTCCAGCAGCCACACGTCTTCCATCAGCAGCGGGCCACGCGGGCCGGCGGTCTTGCTGTTCTGGTTGTCCACCACCGGTGCGCCGAAGGCCGTGGTCATCGGCGTGACCGGTTCATCGCCGTGCTTCTGCTTCGGGGTAGTGCTCAGCTCGCGCTGCTGCTGGGCGCCTTCCGCAGGCGACGGCGCGGTGTGATACGGACATTTCGGGCTGTTGTTATCGGACTGGCTCATGGCTGGCTCCTGCGGGTGAAGACGGGATGGAACATCTTCACTCGACTTTAGCTAGGGCCAGATGAAATGAATAATCGAATGATCCGTTCAGTTTGATAGTTTCTGTCAATTGAAACGAAGAATTAGATTTGCCGGATCTTTCGATAGGCCTCCCGCATGGCGGCGGGAAGCCAGGGGTGCGCGCTGCGGTTACAGCAGTGCTTTCAGTCGGTACAGCGCTTCCAGTGCCTGCTTCGGCGTCAGTTCGTCCGGATCGATGGCGGCCAGTGCTTCCTGTGCCTTGTTCGACGGCGCCGCGAACAGGCCGAACTGCTGCGGTGCATCCAATGCCTGCGGCGCCAGCTCGGCGGCATGGCTCTCACCGCCGCGCTGTTCCAGCTCGGCCAGTCGACGGCGCGCCTGCGCCACGGTGGCGCGCGGCAGGCCGGCCAGTGCGGCCACCTGCAGGCCGAAGCTGCGGTTGGCCGGGCCGTCCTTAACGGCGTGCATGAACACCAGCGCTTCACCGTGCTCGACGGCATCCAGGTGCACGTTGGCGATGCCGCTGCGGCCGCCCTCGTGCTGCTCGTCGGCCAGCGCGGTCAGCTCGAAGTAGTGGGTGGCGAACAGCGTGTAGCAGCGGTTCTGGTAGGCCAGGTGGCGGGCCACCGCGTCGGCCAGCGCCAGGCCGTCGTAGGTGGACGTGCCACGGCCGATCTCGTCCATCAGCACCAGCGAATGCGCGGTGGCGTGGTGCAGGATGTAGCTGGTCTCGGCCATCTCGACCATGAAGGTCGACTGCCCGCGGGCGAGGTCGTCACCGGCGCCGATGCGGGTCAGGATGCGGTCGATCGGGCCGATCAGCGCCCGGCTGGCCGGCACGAAGCTGCCGATGTGGGCCAGCAGCACGATCAGCGCGTTCTGCCGCATGTAGGTCGATTTACCACCCATGTTCGGACCGGTGATGACCAGCATGCGGCGGTCCGGATGCAGATCCAGATCGTTGGGTTCGAACGGCTGCTCGCGCACCGCCTCGACCACCGGATGGCGGCCACGCTCGATCTTCAGGCACGGTGCCGTTTCAAGTTCCGGCCGCGACCAGTCCAGCGCCTGCGCGCGTTCGGCGAAGGCGGCCAGCACGTCCAGTTCGCTCAGCGCAGCGGCGCACTGCTTCAGCGGTTCCAGCTGCGCGCCGAGGGTATCCAGCAGCTGCTCGTACAGGTACTTCTCGCGCGACAGCGAACGGTCGCGCGCGGACAGCACCTTGTCCTCGAATGCCTTCAGTTCTTCGGTGATGTAACGCTCGGCATTGGTCAGCGTCTGGCGGCGGGTGTAGTGCACCGGCGCGCGATCGGACTGGCCCTTGCTGATTTCGATGTAGTAGCCGTGCACGCGGTTGTAGCCCACCTTCAGGGTGGGAATGCCGCTGCTCTCGCGCTCGCGCAGTTCCAGGTCAACCAGGAACTGGTCGGCATGGGTGGACAGGCGGCGCAGCTCGTCCAGCTCTTCATCGAAGCCATCGGCCAGCACGCCGCCGTCGCTCAGCTTCAGTGGCGGCATTTCGGCGATGGCGCTGGCCAGCAGCTGTGCGCACGCGTCGTGCTCGCCCAAGGCGGCATGCAGTGCCTGCAGGCGCGGTGAATCCAGCGGCGCCAGCACTTCGCGCACCGCCGGCAGCAGGCCCAGGCCATCGCGCAGGGTGGAGAAATCACGCGGGCGCGCCGAACGCAGTGCGACGCGGGTCAGGATGCGTTCCAGGTCGCCGAGGCGGCGGAACTGTTCGCGGATGTCGGCATCGCTGCCGCGATCGATCAGGGTTTCCACCGCATGGTGGCGCTGTACCAGTACCTCGCGCAGGCGCAGCGGGCGGTGCAGCCACCGGCGCAGCAGGCGCCCGCCCATCGGCGTCACCGTGCTGTCGAGCACGCCCAGCAGGGTATTGCGGGTATCGCCGTCGACGCGCGTATCCAGTTCCAGGTGGCGGCGGGTGGCGGCGTTCATCGCGATCGCCTCGCCGGCGGTTTCCATCGCGATTGAGGTCAGGTGCGGCAGGCGCTGCTTCTGGGTTTCCTCGACATAACCGAGCAGGGCGCCGGCGGCGGCGGTGGCACGTGGCTTGTCATCGATACCGAAGCCGCTCAGATCGTGCAACTTGAAGAAGTTCAGCAGCTGGCGGCGGCCGCTGTCCGCGTCGAACAGCCACGGCGCACGGCGGCGCACGCCGGTGCGCTGGCGCAGGAAGTCGGGCCAGTTCTCCTCGTCGGGCACCAGCAGCTCGGCCGGTTCCAGTCGGGCCAGTTCGGCTTCCAGCGCGTCGTCGGTCTCGACTTCATTGACCAGGAAGCGGCCACCGGCCAGGTCGGCCCAGGCCAGGCCGTAGCCCTGCTTCGTGCGCGACAGCGCCATCAGCAGGGTGTCACGGCGCTCATCCAGCAGCGCTTCGTCGGTGACGGTGCCGGGGGTGACGATGCGCACCACCTTGCGTTCGACCAGGCCCTTGGCCAGCGCCGGGTCGCCGATCTGCTCGCAGATCGCCACCGACTCGCCCAGCGCCACCAACCTCGCCAGGTAGCCTTCATAGGCATGTACCGGCACGCCGGCCATCGGAATCGGCGCGCCGCCGGAGCTGCCACGCTGGGTCAGGGTGATGTCGAGCAGGCGCGCGGCCTTGCGCGCGTCGTCGTAGAACAGCTCGTAGAAGTCGCCCATGCGGAAGAACAGCAGCAGGTCCGGATACTCGGACTTGGCTGCGAAGAACTGCTTCATGAGGGGCGTGTGCTCTGCACTGGCCTTCGATGCAGACGGTTTCGCTTTTGAATCAGTGGTTTGCAAGAGAACTTCCTACGGTTTGTAGCGGTCGATCCCGGCAGCTGACGGCAAGTAACGGGGTTCTTCGTTGCGCCGCAGTTGCGGTGATCACTCAAAGAGGATCAAATCGATGTTGCGACGGACAGACGGCGGATCGACCATGGATACGGTTGTTGCGACGCAGGCAGAGGCCCCGCGTCGCCGAGGCACCAAGTTTAAGCTGAGCTACCGCCAAATCTGCGAACTGAGCGTGGCCAAAGGCCCGGTCGAAGGCAAGCAGGGAAGGGTGGTCATCGCCCCTCGACTGCCCGAAGACGCCGGGAAGCCTTACCGCGTCCTGGACGGCAATCAGGGCGCGCCAACGGGCTTTGGCTTCTACGTGGGCACCACCCGCACCACCTATGAAGTCGTGGTCCGTGGCCCAGCCGGGGTTCGTCGGTTCTCCTTGGGCAGCGTCACTGACATCGGCCCGGAGCAAGCCTACGAGCTGGCGCGACGGAAGTTGGCGGTCGTTCGAGAAACGGGCGAGCATCCTTCGAAGGAAGAGGCCCGAACCGAGCAGCTGGCGGAGCTGAAGGGGCTCACGCTGGCGGACTGCTTTGCGGCTTACGTTGAGGACCTGCAGAAGCGCGTTCGCAACAAGAAAGCTAAGCCCGCCAGCATCCGGGCCATCCAAGACAGCTTGGCGCGGTTTGCTCGTCCGGAAGTCGGGCTGGCGGACAAGCCGATCCTTCAGCTGTTGGACAAGGACATCCACCGTGCGTTCGACAGCTTACGGCGATCGTCCATGGTGCGCTCCAACCGGATCCCCACCCCGATGCGCCAAGCGCTGGCTGATCAGCCGGATTGGGCCGCGCTTTCCACGCAACAGCTCGAAGCGTTGGGCGTGACCGGGAAGTACATCCAGCGAGTCAAAGCGGCCGGTTTGGCGTCGACCGAGCACGCGTTCACAGACGCGAAGAGGGCGGTCGACCTGATGCTGAAGCGGGAACGCAAAGCGGCGGCTCAGCAGCAGCGGGAGCCGGTGCTGCGCTACAACCCGTTCCAGGTCATCCACGACGACGACATGTTGCGGGACTCGCAAGCGCTGCGCCGGCATTACGAGCGCGCGGAAGTGCGCAATCCGTTGGGGGACGAGACGCTGCCCACGGTACTGAAGGTGATCTTGGCGCGACGGGACGAGCAGGGTGGCTTGAACGCGACCGGCGCCGACTACTTGCTGCTGACCTTGCTCTGGGGCACCCGCCGCGGCGAGGCCGCTCCCCTGCGCTGGTTTGACCGGTGCTCCCCGGGCGAGCTGCGCCAGTCGGAGGTGTCCTGGGTCTGGTTGGCAGCACCGGATGAGGTCAACCCTTACACGAGGCGGGCAGGCTCTCAGGTCTACCTGTTTGACACCAAGAATGGCGAGGAGCGCTACCTGCCGGTGGCCTACTTTGCTGAAAAGATCTTGCAGCGGCGTTACGACGAGCGCGCGGACGAAACCAAGCTCAAGCAAGACCTGGCGGACGCAGAAGAAGTGTTGGACGCCGCTCGAGCTAGGCGTGCGCGCCGGGATCTGCTGGACCGGCTGGAAAAAGAGGTGGAGAGGGCACGCCGCTCGCGGGCCAAAACCATGTTCGTGTTCCCCGCCCGATCAGATCGCAGCACGACGGGGCACTACTCGGACAGCAAGAGCATCGTGGCAAACGTGCGCCGGGACGCGGGGTTGCTCGATCTGCGGGCAGAGGTGGACATTGGGCTGACCCTCCACGATCTGCGCCGGACGCTCGGCCGTTACGCCGCCCTCCTGTTCGGCGAAAGCCGAATCGTCTCCCAACTGCTCCACCACAGAACGTTGGGGCGAGGTGAGGATCGCATGGCTGCTGTCTCCGAACGCTACACCGAGCAGGAGTGGTCCAAGCTTCGAGAGGCCATGGGCCGGGTTGAAGAGCACATGGTGGCCACGAGTCCCCGTGTTTGGAATCGCTTGAAGGGGACGGATAAGCCTCGGCTGGACGAGTCCGGCGATGCCCCAGTCTCCATTTTCTCAGCAAGAAACCGACGCGACGCCCAGTAAGGAGCGACCCAATGGAATGCCAGCGTAAAGAAGAGGACTACCTGGAGCAGCGCTCTGCGGCACTGGATGCTGAGCTGACCAAAGCCGCCGCAGGCTTGCCGCCTCCGACGATCAGCACCAAAGCAGCGGCGCGTTACCTCGGGGTCCACTTCGACACGCTTGGCGAGTGGCGCCGCCGAACGCCTCCTGCAGGGCCGCCCTTCGTGAAAGGCGCCGGCCGCGCTGTTGGAGGGGCCAACGAGCACGTCCGTTACCCTTACACCGAACTCGTTGCTTGGCAGGCCTCACGCGTGGGCCGCAGCGTCAAAGAGCGTCGCTTGATCGACGAACTGGACGCAGCCCAGCAACGGGTCCGTGAGCTGGAAATCGAATTGGCCTTGCGGCAGGCGCGCGACGACGCAAGCCGGCTTCAGAAGAAGTTGGGGCGCATTGCCACGCTGGCCACGCTCGATGACATTGCCGTGGTTCCCCATGAGTGGGCGTTGGTGGATGGCCGGGTGGCCGGCCATGTCTTGGTGGTGAGCGACCAAGTGCTAAGCGATGCACTTGAACGGGGTGACGTGTGGGATGCCACGGTCGAAGTTGCCTTACAGGCGGCTTGGATCGACGGTGAGACGCGTGAGCCCTACCACTGTGCTTACGCAAACGTGCTTCAGACGGTGATACAAGAACTCCGCGAAGCCAAGGCTGCCCAGCAGGCAAGCGATTTGGAGGCGCGTTGGGCGCCGGGGACAGTGTCTGGCAATTCGGCGAGGCCTTTCGCCCGGCATACGGAGGCGTCATGACGGCTGGAACTGAACTGGATAAGGAGGTGATGGGCCTGCGCCCAGGACGGCGTCCAGCCCAGCCCAAGCCAATCGAACTGACCCAAGCAGAAGAGCTGGAGTTGGCTAAAGCGAAGGCCGGGCGAGTGGAGTGGGTCGGTCCTGGCGTCGCCGCGTACATCCTTGGGATTTCAAAGGAAGCTCTCAAGAAGCGTCGACTCCGTGGCGAAGGCGTTGTTCCCGAGCATCGGGCGGCAAGAAGTAACAAGCACGGAGTGCGTTACCGCTGGTCATCGGTTGTGCGCTGCGGTGGGGCGGAGCGCTTTCAGAGCGAAGTTCTTGCCGAGCGTTTGGAAGATGTCGTGAAGGTTTTGAAGAAGCTCGGGCTTGCCGGGTTGGAGCGCGACCTTCCATGGGCGTTCACTGAAGAGCAGCGCATCAGGGGGTTATCAGGCTTCTATCCCAAGCTTCCAGCGGCACCTCTTTCACTCAACGAGGCGCTACGCCGATCTTGGGTTAGCGTGGAAGATCGAGCGCCATTTCACGATTTGGTCGTTCAGTCGTTGTCCCAATGCCCTGCAACGGCTTTGCGGGCTGTTGATTGGAAAAGTTCAGTTGAGGGCTAATACGGCACCAACTTCGCCACTTGTCGCGTTTTGCGCTCGCGGAGTGGCCCCTGCCGAGAACTACGTCCTTTGCGAGCTGCATGAGGGACGTCACTGCTCTTGTCTGTCCAGACCAGCCATCACGCGTGGCTCGCGCTTGTCGATGAATAATTGGAGCTCGGGTCGCGAAGGGAGCTGCTCACTGTTTTACTTATGAGTTTTTAAATCCTGCCGGAGGTCTGAATGAATTTCCCAAGTCGTTCAACGGGCGTGCCGCCCGAGCGTAACAAGAAGTACGTGGTTGTCGACAGGCGGCGCTATCTCCCGGATGGCAGTATTAGCCCCTCGTCGCCAAGTAATCCATGGGCCGTGTATGAGGACACAATGCCACTCATAGAGCCCCCGCTGGCGGAGTTTGAATCGATGGCTGAGGCGCTTGCTCATGCCACGATGCTAGGGGCTACATCAGAGCCCAACTAAATTTGAGGGGACTGTAGCTTATTGGTCCGGTCCTTCGAGAGGTGAGCGTCGGCTGACAATTTGGCGGTATTCATCCCCCGACAACGGCACCCACGTAATGTCCTGATCTTTCCAAAGAGGAGCGCTAGTAGGGAGGCCTCTGCGCTCCATATTGGATTGCCAGAATTCGATGCAGCGGTTTGTTGCCTCGGTGGCCTGTTTCTCCGCATCCTCGGGCGGGACGCGTGCTAGGCACGCCAAATAGGCGTTGTTCCAGAAATCTTGAATTTTCATGATGTTGGCCTTCTTCTCTACTGGTGGGCCTTATTATCAGGTGGGGCAGGGTTGTCAATGGCTGCCGGGGTCTTCGTGAATCGCGCCTGCAATGTCCCTATGTCGACCGGGCGTTGTCGGGACAGATGTCCCGATAAAGCGCCACAGCGCCTAGTGAGCCCTACAGCTCCCCTTCGCCAACATTACGGTGTTCCAACCGGGAACGTCTTTGGTTGAGCGTCGATGAGCAAAGAGACGGACAATGATATGAGCGCTGAAGGGCATCGTAGCGCCAGAGATCCGCATTGGAGTCTGCCAATTCAGTGTGAAGAGGAAACCCGGGCTGTCATGGACGAGATGGACAATCTCATCAGCCGGCTGCCGTTGGAACTCAAAGTGCGCGCCCGAGCCTTGCCGTTCCCGCAGTTCCACCACGCGTGCGCCCATGGCGATATCGAGATGGTTGCCGCGATGTTGGAAGTCGGGGTAGATCCGGACGGCTACCCCTACACCTACGACGAGATGGACCAGCCTCCTCTGGTGTGGCTTGCATGGGCAAGCGATCTAGATAGCAAAACCAAGCAGGAAGTGGCCCTGATGCTTATCAAGGCCGGTGCGTGCATAGAGGAGGGCGAGCCTCGGCTCGAAGCACTGGCCTGTCAAGACGAGGAATTCGCCGATTTTCTGGAAACGTATTCCCCTGTCTAGAGGTTGGGGTGAGGGCCAAGGAGAGGCAGCTCAGGCGCCTCCGCTTCGGCCTGTAAGGGGCAACTGCGGCGAACATAGCGTGGACCGTCGGGTGTGATCCTCCCCAAGATCACGATGTCATCGTTGATGCGGTGAAACCGATCACTCGGATGTACGGCGCACGAAGCATCGCTATAAAGGTCGAGCGCAAATGCGGTGTGGCGGGCCACTGATCTCATCCAGGACGGCGCTACTGGTGAGTCTCCTATCGCGAACGCAGCTACGATGGACACCACTGCTGCGGCAAAAATGCGTGAGCAAAGCATCAAATAGTCAAAGTCGCTCCTCTTCGTTTTCCCCCAAGGGGAAGTTCCTGCAGCCCAAATGAGAATGCCTATGGCTGAAAGGCCGCTTGAAACCGTAATCACGAAGGCGATGATCGGCACGAAAGCGAAAGGCACAAGTAGGGCTACTGCAGTTGGAAAATGAGAAGGATCCTGTCCGGTGCCATCGTTGACTGCCAGGCGGCTGATCCCTGTTGCGGCGGCAAGCGCCATAACGCTCATTGCTGTGACAGCCAACTTGGCCAGTGGCAGCTGGAGCTTCGGATAGAGCCAGAGAAATGCTTCACGTAGGAACCCAACTGCAAAGAAGAAACTGGCCGCGTAAGTGATGACGTCGGTGGCCAAAGCCTTCGGAGCAAAGCGGAACAGAAGAAGGGCGATGCCCATGAGGGCCGCCCCACTGCAGTAAGCCCGAACGGTCAATGGTTGGATGAACCACCACAGTTTGAACCGTTGAAAGCGATCGCTGATCGTAGATGAAAACAACATCCCGTATCCCCCGTGTCCATACCGGGCGGATTATCACCTGTTGCCGTCGCAATCGCTGAGACCGGCTCGCTGGAAGGAGCCTATGAAGGTTCGAGGTCTGCCAAGAGGCGGTCAATGGCCTGCTTTCGCTTTCCAGGGGGGAGTGCGGTCAGCTCTTCCAGGGCTTGAGAAAGCTTGGCCTGCTGGGCCTCGCTTTGAACGCCCAGCGCCAAAATGGCGTCGGCCATCGCCGGCGTCGTCGCCAGCAGGTAGGCCGGCGGCACGTCCAGTGCCTGCGCAAGCTCAAACAGTGCTTCCAGGCTCACCGTCATCGACTCGCTTTCATAGCGACTGATGCGAGCCGATGCGGTGTCTTTGTCCAGGCCCATCCTGACCCCCACTTCGCGCTGGCTGAAGCCTCGAAGGATCCTGGCTTGGCGCAAGCGCGCGGCCACGATCGCTCGCGGAGTTGTCGGCGTAGTCACAGGCTGAACGGATGCAGTGCAAGCATGCACCGATCATGACGCAAGGCCTACGCCCCGGGTAGACTCTACGTGCCACGTAAGTATGTGGCAAGTCCATCCAAAGGAACGAGGGGCTGTATGAAGAACGGGGCAGTTCTGGCTGGCGCGCTCGCGCTGGCCGTATCGACGGGCGTCAGCGCCGAACCCACGACCGCATCGGGCCTGCTTCGGCAGATCGGTGGGGCCATTTCTGGGAAATCCGCGTCACAGGCCAAGGTGTCCCATCCCCTGTACGCCGAGCCGCTCGGCATCTACTGGGACCTGGACGAGGACACCCTTGAGGGTGCTCAGCACCTGCGCGAAGGGCTGTCCTCCACCGGGGCACAAGGGATCGACATGTGCGACATGGGCCTGTTGGCCATGGCCCATTCCGCCTACCAGTTGCGGCCTGACAAACGGCAGTGGTGCTTGCGGCAGGCGTGGGTGGCCGCAAAGAGGACGACCGGCAGCAAAGAGGCAGAGCCGCCTGCGGCGGTGATCGAGCAGCGCTTCGGGCCTGCTTTCGACGCCCGGCTGGAGCGGTTCAAAGGGATTCGGCGGTATGCCGTTCGCCCGAACTTCAAAGCGCTGGGTGGGGTCAGCTACAACGCGAATCGGGGCGTCATGGAAGTGTTCGTGCCGATGCCGCAGATCTCGGTTGCCGGCTTGAGTGTCACGGGAAAGAACTTCGTCCCCTGGATCCGCAAGACGCCCACCGGCGTGTCCAGCCCTCCGAACGCGGGGCGCTACCGGTTGCTGATTCGGATGGACCCCGCCGAAGCGGCCAATCTCGCGCGGCAAGGCCGCTCGTTCCAAGACGACCGCGTGGTCTTCTCGGTCAATCGGGTTTGGGTCGACGGCACCGAACCCAAGATGGACGTGACCGTCGAGAAGGTGAGCCTGGGCTATCGGAACGAAACGATCGAAGTGGACATCACCAAGAGCCGAGGAGAAGGTGCATGAAGCGTGGAATGGTGGTCGCCGCGGTAGCAGCTGTTGCCTTGATTGCTTGCGGTAAGGCGGAACAGGGACCGTCGGTAGAGCAGGTTGCAAAGGGGTACGAGCAGTATTTGAACGCGAACCTGGTGGCCGAGCTAGGGCAGCGCGTGGAAGTGCGTGGCTGGGATGACTTGAACGTCGACTGCAACCAGAGCGGGCCCGAGCGAACGACGTGCGTCACCGGCGGCACCCTCGATGTGATTGGTTTCCAGGGTGGACGCCAGCTGAAGGAAGAGCCTGCGCCCGTGCCAGCCCAGGCAGACCTGGTGTTTGAAAAGCAGGCCGGGCAGTGGGTGCTCATCGACGCACAAAAGAAGCCCTGATCGGTCCTTGTAACCCGCCCTCGTTCTCGCCCATTTGGAGGTTCCATGAATGCCCATGTCCGCTCTCACTCGACCGCGTCCCATATGCAGTGGGGCCTGCTCGCACCCGCAACGGTCCTCTTGGGCGGCGCTGGCCTGCTCGCCTTCGCAGGCGGTGCAGAAATTTCTGGAGAGCTGGGGCTTGCTTGGCAGGCTGTGGCGGCGTTCTCGGCTGGTGTTAGCGTGCTGGCGCTCCTCCTGCTGCTTTACGTGCTGAACTGGCGGGCGGCGCGCGTTCGGGCAGCCAGGGCGGTCAATCCCTTCTTGGAACCAAGGCGCGGGGGCTTTTGGAAGGGGGCACTGATGGGCACGCTGGTCGTGGTGGTCGTCCAGCTGGCGAGCATCGGTGTAGGGATCTTCTACCCTGGCCTGATCGAGGCGGAACGCAACTTCTTCGTGTCGGTCCCGCCCTTGGCGTTGGCCGCCCTCTACACCGTCTTTCCTATCGCGCCACTGGTGGGCGGGTTGATCGGGCGCGTGTGGCGCGCCACCAGCCTATAGGGCGGGCAGGGGGCTTCTGACAACCATAAAAGGGGGCCCCCCCCCTTTCAGCGGTTCGCGAAAGATGCCGGCGACGATGGCCGCTTACGCCCTTCGATGCTCGATCAAAGCCGTCCGGTAGTTCTCGCAGGCGTTCCTGAGGCCCGTTTTGGCTGCAGCGATCAACGCGTCGGTGCCCATCACGGAAGCTTCGTTCCGTTCGACGATCAAGATTGGTATGGCCTCGGTGGCCTGGCGCCAATCGTTAGCTAAGCGTGGTTCTTTCTTATTGCTGCGAACGTTGCCCATCGTTCCTGCCTCCATTGAAGATGGAAGCATCTAACCATGCGTCTGAAGCTTGGCAAGGTATACGGAGGAGTGGATCTGAAAATGTGTCAAGCCGTTTGCGATCTGAGGCTTAACTGCTACCGAAGTCTCACTATCCCGTAAAATGATTCATCTCCCACTGCTAGTTTCCTGCTTCAAGCCGGTCTGTCATCCACGTTGAGTGTCGCCATGATCTCCCCGGCAACCTCAACAGTTGCGCAGAGGAAGAAGACCGCATCCCTTTCCGCCGCCTGGGACAGGAAATGGTGGACGGTGATCAATGCGGCAGTCGTGTTCCTGACGAACACCTCGTGGCACTGCGAGAGCCGAACGTGCGCAAGCTGGGCTGCGAGCGCCTGCTTGGTTGCGTGGACTTCGGCAAGGTGATCGCTGTCAATTCGCCCGGGAAGACCCACTCCGCATCCGGTGTAGACACATTTGTCCTTGAACCTGGTTTTCCAGACGAATTGAGGCGAGTTTGGTTCAAAGGGCGGGGCGTGTAGGGGCTTGCTCTTGATCATGCAGTGGCGATGACTCTGGGCTGATCGCTTCCTGCGAGTTGCGCAAGAAGAGTCCGATGCCGTTCTTGACCGCTCAGCATTGAGCGGCGTCGGCGAGAATAGTTGCGCGAGCGTGAAGGTCCCGCGACTGACTGACCTCTCGCTTTCGCCTTTCCTTCCTGCACGCCCAGAGCACAAAGCGCGGCGTAGGCTGACGCCTTAACTCGAGGTTGTTAGGCATGCTCAATTGCTCGGTTGTCTTTGTAAGCTCAGCAGTAGAGGAGCTGACTGAAGTGCGGATTGCCGAGCTGATGGCAGCCGGCGCTGAGTTCAATGAGGCATGTGGTTCGCGCGCAGTTGTGTGCTTCGATGGAAGCCGATTTTTCACCTACCTAGAAGGGACTGCCAGCGCAGTAGGTGCGACGCTGGTCTATGTGGAGTCGCTGGACATCCACTCAGAGCTTGTGCAGCTCGCTAGAGGTGCTGTCCAAAAGCTTCGCTTCTCCGATCAGCCTCTGCTGTTCATGCGGGTGTCCACTCCCTGTTTGAAGACCTTGGTTCGAGCGGACTGGACCAACTTCTCACAGCGTTTGAAGGGCAGGTTTGAGCCCGTGACGGGCATGGAGCAGCTCGCCGAGCTCGTTGCCCGACACCGCGAGCCAGCCGAGGCCTAGTGCGCGCCGTGGGCACGTAGGAGGGCGCAACTGGGGTTCGTTTCAGGATGAGGGTTTGCTTTCAATGCGGGAGCGCTTGATGGCACCTGCGGCGAAGATCCCCGCGATAACGAGGGTGCGGTGCGGGATCTTGAGACGCGAACAAGGACGACAACGCCGCGATTGGGCGCATAACAGGGGGCGGCTTGTCGAGCCGGGTGGCCCTAGAGCCGGTTGGTGCAGGTTATTCTGCACAACCCAGCTTCGAGCATAGAAATGCACGCCTTCCAGGATTGGACGTTCAACGCCAATGGCAGAATCATTACCGCCAGAGTGGAGGTGGACGGAAGCGGAGGTGGAACCATCACTCGGTTTGAGACTCGTCCTGGTCCCGCTCAAATCGGCCTTTCGATCAAGGTCAACTCTCAGCAGGAGGCGGCCACCAAGCTGGAGCAGATCCTTACTGATCTATTGGGCGCTGGCTGGTAGGGCCTGGGTCCATCAGGGATATCTGTTCGGTGAGCATCCGAAGAGACTGCTGAAAGGCAGCGGTGAAGATCGGGCCATCGAGGCCGGCATGAGTGTCCGCCGCTTCCACCAACATCAGGTCCCAGATCCGGCGCAATGATGGCGGATCACTGTGGGTGGCGATGGTCGCGCCGAGTGCGTACTCCATCGCTTTGAGGTATCCCCGATGCGCTTCTAAGTCGACCTCGCATGCGTGCAGGCGTTCAGCAAGTTGCTCCAGGGTGTATGTCATAGCGGACTCGACTTGAGGATGAATACGAGAGATAGTCCATCTAGGTCATTAGGCAGACACAATGAGCATTCTCAACGTCTTGCTGAGCCCTAGCCAGCTCCTCGTTGCTGTTGACACCCTGGCAGAGGATGCCCGTACCGGCGCCCACTCCTCGGGCGCCAAAATGCTCCTGATTCCGCAGCACAATCTCGTGATGGCCGCACGCGGGTCTACGCAGTTTTTTCTTCGTGTCTACGAGCTGGCGCTTCAGGCGAGCTTCCGCGCAGATTTCACGATGGAACAGCTTTCTGCGGAGATGGGCTTGGTGCTGGACCAACTGTGGCCGAACTACGTAAGGGCAGCTGCCGAAGCGCGCCTACCGATTGACCATCTCGGGACTGAGCTGGTTCTTGGGGGCTGGTCGCCCAGGAATGGTCGGATGATGGCAACTGCGTACGCCAAGAACGACAGCACCAGACCTACCATTGTTCAGTGCCTTGATGGCGGCTTGGCCTCGCCGGGAGAACCCTTGGCCGGCAGGCCTGAGAGCTTTGCCCCAGCCGATGTCCTCGCAGCCGGCAAAATCCAGGCCACTTGGCTTAACGCGCGGGTAGGGCGGCAGGTGGCTGGTGGTCGGCTTCTGGCGACGTTGCTGCGCGATGGGCAGGCGGTGATGCAAGATCTAGGTGCGATCTAGATCTTCGGGCACCAGCCCCGCTAGCGCCAGGATCCTGTCCTTTCTCATCTGCTCTCCCCAGAGAACCCACGCTTGGTCTACGGTCAAAATCCCCGTCACCGCGCATGCGGGACAGGTGAGCTCCACCCCCCCCACAGCATCGGTAAGGCCTTGGCCACGCGACATACGCGATTCGTCCCCACACGAGCCACACTTGGCCTGTAGGGATTCCACTCGCTCGATCGTTCCATTCAGGCGCAGCAAAGGGCGAATCCGAAGGATCCGGAAAGCGGTCGAGGGTGTCATGTGTCATACCTGAGAGGGGCTAGACACAGGGGCGAAGGATTTCGCGCCAGAGAGGAGCCAGTTGGGTCAACCTTACACCATGAACCGTTAAGAGTTTCATTCCGGCCGAAGCTCTGCGCCCCAGAGGAAGGCTCTAGAGCCTGCTCACCGGATCGATGCGCGCGGATGCCATGAGAGTGTGCCCCCAAGCGAAGCGCTCCACCGTGTGCCTTTACGCCATGGCCTGGGTAATGCGCAATCCAATCCTGGTCTCGACCTCACGGGGTGTCAGGCAAGGCTCCCTGGGGAAGGGGGGGGGGGCTTCACGAACGCTGGTGTGTGGTCAGCTTTTGGCATTAGGCGGAAGCCACGGCATGGTGCCGGCGTGCTGATTAGAGCCGCACCCCGAGTGCGTCGAGCGTCGGAGTTGTCATCGTTCCTGTCGCTCGAATGCCGTGGGCCAATTGGAACATGCGCAGCGCCGATTGGGTTTCAGGGGTAAGCGCACCGTCGATGGCGCCCGGATCGTAGCCCTTGGAATAGAGCGCTGCTTGGACGCGCATGATGAGCAGCTTGAGCGCATCGGCGTCCCGTCCCTCCGTGACTGGCTTTTCGTAAGTGCCAGGTTCCAAGGTCAGGTTGTTCGTAGACCTCGAGTTTGCTCGGGTGGCTGGATCCAGATTCTGGGTCGGGTAGCTGTTCAAATGGCCGCCGCCACTCCCCGTGGTTCGGGAAGTTGCGGGCGCCGCCGGTTTCGCTGGCGTGGTGTAGCGGGTGGGCGGTGGGGTATAGGTCGCCGGTGGCGGGGTGTAGGAGCGATACGAGCTTCCCGACCCAGACGAATGGGAGCGATGGGAACTGTGTGATCGATGGGAGCTGTGGCTGCGGTGCCCTGCATACAGGTTGTGCCGGCCTGCATTCAACGAGGTGCTCAGGACGGTCGCGTATTTCCCGTCCAACTCGGAGAGCCTGGAAAGTTCGGACTGGCCCTTGGGCGGCTCCGTGCCCAGGGTTCCCAAGGTGGCGGCGCCGACGATCATCAGTGCGTTGGACATGATCAGGTTTCCAGGACAGGAGAGATGGACCGGCTGGTCCAAGCCGGTGTGACCCACGAGAAGAAGCCGCCGCACCGCTGTCGAACCGAGCAGGTTTCGCAGGCGGGTAGGTAGTCGTTCTTCCAAGGCGAAATGCTCTGCACGGCGTAGGGCCAAAGCGATCGGTCCAACGCGCACAAGGGCAGGTTGTAGAGCGAGACCGGGATTCCGCCCTCGGCCAGCAGCCCTACCGCTTCGGACAGGACGTCACCGTAGTCCGCTGGATCGGCCCAAAGCTCACGCTGATGCGCTTTGGCAAACCCGATGGGCTCGATGCCCATCAGTGCAACGTGTTCGACGAAGGGCAGGTTTCGCCAGATGTAGCGCGCCAGCTGTGCCAGCCGCTCGACCGTGGGCTTGACCAACACGACTCGGATCTCCACCCGCTGCTGGGCGGCTTCCAATGCGTAAAGCCCACGAAGGGTCTGAGCGAACGCACCCTCGCTTTGCACCACGTAGTCGTGCAGAGCATAGCGGTCCCCGTAGAGCGGAATGCCCCAGCTCAGGTTGGGATGGAGGCCCGCAAATTTCGCCTGCAGGCCGGGCTCAGGCAGTCGGCCGTTGGACAGGATGTGCAGGTGGGTGTTGGGCAGCACGTGCGCGCATTTGGCCACCACGTCGACCAACCCGTCACCCAGCAGGGTCGGTTCCCCGCCGCTGATTGCCAGCGAAGGTTCCTCCGGATCGATGAGGTCGATCAGGTCCAGGAGGTGCCTCACCCGCCAATCGTCTTGAACGTCTCGGGGCGGCTGAGAGCACATCAGGCAGTAACTGTTGCAGCGCTCGGTGGCGAACAGCACATTGCCGGTGTCTCCGCGCCGGTAGCGGATCGCCACTTTCTTCTGCAGGGGATTGAGCTCCAACACATCCCCTGGCTTGCAAACACCCGGCGGACCTTCCAAGTGAACGAGAGGAGCCTCACTGGGTGAGCGCAACCCGCTGGAGGGCAAGACTGCACCCCAAGGCAGGTTTAGCAGCTCATTGCTGGCGTGGTCCGCTGGGACGTCCCGCAGGTCCAGGGCCAAGCGCTCGAAGGGAAGTGCTGATTGGGCAAACTCTGCCAGCGACACGACCTTGAGCAGGCTGGCCTTCGCCGATGGCGCCAGCTCGGCTCTGGTTTCAAGCGGCAGCATGGATGGCTTCCTCGACCGATGGCTTCGGATTGGCCCAGGAACGCATCAACCCTTGGATGTTCCGGTCAGCCTTCTCGTATCGCTCCAGCAGGAAATCAAAGAGCCCCATGTTCCGCCGGCAGAAGTCGCTGCTGGGCCGATGGCCGATGGGATCCCCTTGGCGGGCGTAGTGCTCGATCGGATCAGCCCCGCACATCGGGACAAACGCGCAGTCGGAGCACGTGGGTAGAGCCTCGGCGACCCCGGCGTCCAGCAAGCGGGCCATGGCGGGCGAGGACAGCCATTGGCTGACCGGTTGGCTGACGTGGCCCAAGGCAAAGGCATCGTCCCCCATGGCGGCCAGCATGCGTGCCTCATCCGACGGATAGACCCGCCCATCGTGGTCATAAATGACGGCGCCCAACCCGGCTCCAGAAGGCGATCGGAGATCGACGTAGCCGTGCCCGAAGGACGTGAAGAGCTGGGAGAGGAGGAGAGACGCGTAGGACTCTTCCATGGCGTAACCGGCCAGGTTCACCGACAGCAAGTGATCGAAGGCGCGCCGGTAGAAGGCAAGGAAGTCTTCCGTGGGGTAGCCGGTGCGCCGGGCCGTCTTGGTGGCGAACCCGTAGGGGCTTAATGGTCGCAAGGAGATGTTGTGGAAACCCTGCTTCCGATATTCGTCGATGATGGCCTCAGGAACCTCGAGGCTCTGGCGGGTCAGCGTCGTCAGCGCCGAGACGCCATCGTCTCCGAGCCAACGGCGTGCGCGTTCAATCCCCTCCACAGTCCGCCGATAGCTGTCGCGGCCGGGCCGGGGGCGGTTGGCGTTGTGGAGCCATTCGGGACCGTCCAGCGAGGTGGAGAGCTTGAAGCGGTGCTCGGCCAGAAACGCCAGCTGGTCGTTGGTGAGGTCATGCAGGGTGGATGCCAGCACGAAGCGCATGGTGCGTCGGGCGCTCTGATTTCGCTCGACGATCCGCCGGGTGATGGCCTTCACTTGCTCAAAATTGAGCAGGGGCTCACCCCCTTGGAATTCGATCGTCAGTTCTTGGCTCGGCCATTCGAACAACCGTTCCACCGCCTGTCCGGCGTGCGCGCTTTCCATGTCGAACGCAGTGGCGCTCGTTTCCTGCCGCGACACTTGGCAATAGTTGCAGGTGTGGTGGCAACGCAGGGAAACCACGAAGATGTGGAGAGCAGGTCCACCCATCAGGTAGGACTTTCGGCTGCGGATTTGACTAAGCAGAGGCGCCAAGCTGCTTCGGTAGGTGCCGGCAACGGCCAGGTGCCGGGCTTCCAAATCCGCAAAGAGGGCGGACTCGGTCGGCAACTGGTGGGTCACCAGACGCTGAACGTCCTCCATCTTCATCAGGAGCCAGTCGCCTGCCATCGACGAGACGAAGGCCCGATCGTGATCCCACGGCAGACGCCGGAACCGTAGAGGCAACAGTTGGTAGTCCGATGGCGCGGCGAAAGCCTCAGCGAGCCTAAACCTCGACATGGGGCACCGCCGGCTGTGCCTGGTTCAGTGCTGCACGAAGCAGCTCCTGCTGAAGTCCGCTCGTCTCCGCTCGCACGGCCGCTCGCAGGCGTTCGTCAAGCAAATCTCGAGAAAACCGGGCCCAGATGTCCTCTGGCACCATACAGCCGTCCGGAGACCAAATGCCAACGATGAGGTTGGCGCCTTGGCAGCGCACCTCTATACCAAGCTGGCCGGTATAGCGATGCGCGGCCCGAGCCGCCACGTCGTCTGAATACAGTGCGCGATCAATAATGAATTGCGAGCGTTCCATTGCCCATCCCCCTTTGATGCACGAACTGTGCTCCTGACCGGGCGCTGTTGCAAGTTCGGCAGTCGGAAGTCCCACTTGCTGCAGATTCCCTGTCTCCACAAAGAGCAGCGGTAGCTTGGGGCCTTCTTTCAAGCGCTGGACGCCCGCAGCCTATGCTCCGGAATGAAGCCAAACAAGCTTCTTTGCAGAGGATGGGCGGCCATGAGAGACATTGTCTTTCGGTCTTAATGGCGCCGATCGTGGAAGCGCGATATGCGGGCTTGACCGAGCCGATAGTGCTTACTCGCAACTACTTGGGGCAGCGACCTGCTCCTTGATGCGCAGGCAGTGATCTTTCAACGTTGGATTGAGCGCAAGTGCCGGCATTGCCGTCGCATCAGCGTGGAGTGCGAGCAGCTGGCTTTATCGGGCGAATCTGACACCCAAGTGCGGAGCCTGGTCGATATTAATCAACAATCTCCATGCCAGCCCAGCTGAGCGAATAGCCCGGGGCAGGAATGCCGCAGCGGCACAAAAGAAGGCGCCGCGCTCGTGACAGATAATCAAGAGCTCTCCAGCAATCGTGCTGAAGCGATAACTGAGCTTAGTTAGGTCGTTCTGTTCAGGCCTCGTCGCGTGGCAGCTTTCTATCGAACCTTTCTCGTGCGGATCGAAAGCTGCTGACGTTCTCTACAATCCAAGTCCAAAGAGGGACCATTCGAACCAGGAGCTCATATCCAGAGTCGGAGAGTGCATATTCGACATGGGGCACCACTTCATCGAACTCGCGACGCACTACCAGCCCATCGCGCTCCAAATGGCGAAGCGTACGGGTCAGCATGCGTTGCGTGATTCCGTGCATCCGACGGCCGATCTCTGCATGTCGAAGCTGACCATAAACGCCTAGTGTATGAATGACACCTAGCGACCAACGGCTGCCTGCATGGGCAAGGACCTCTCGACGAAGCCCATCGTCATCATCTCGAAGTCCATCGCAGACCGTCTGGGAGTACTGAAGGATGTCTTCTCTACGGAGATTGTCTGACGGCAGTATCACGCGTGTGCCCATCTTTCGCGCCAGTTCACGGGCTGGCAGTATACCGCAAAGACAAGCTGAAGTGAGTGCAGTGATGAATAATGTGAATTATGACGTTAAGTCGAGAAATATTCTTGTATTGGGAGCGGGTGAGCTCGGTATGCCGGTGCTGCGCAGTCTGGCGCGTCGTGCGAAGGAAGTTGATGGAGCAAAAATAAGTGTCCTGCTTCGCGAAAGTGCCGTCAAATCGGGCAATCCGTCCAAGCAGAAGGATATTTCAGATATTCGTAATGCGGGTATCGAAATTGTGCTGGGGGATTTGGTGGATGACTCGATCGATGAGTTGGCTTCTCTCTTCTCCCGCTACGATACTGTGATCGGCTGTGCTGGCTACGCTGCGGGCATCAACACGCCTATGAAGCTTGCCAAGGCCGCGCTCCAGTCTGGCATTCCGCGCTACTTCCCATGGCAGTTCGGGGTGGACTTCGAGGCGATCGGTCGTGGTGGTCCGCAGGATATCTTCGATGCGCAGCTGGACGTTCGCGAGTTGCTGCGGTCGCAAGACAGGACCGATTGGGTCATCATCTCGACAGGTATGTTCATGAGCTACTTGTTTGAGCCCGAGTTTGGCGTGGTTGATCTCGAGAACAGTGAGGTCCACGCGCTGGGTAGTCTTGATAATGCTGTTACGCTAACAACACCCGATGATATTGGCCGCCTAACTGCGGAGATCGTGTTCTTTGATCCAACGATTCGTAATGAGATTGTCTTCTTGGCTGGCGACACCGTCACCTATGGTGAAGTTGCGGATAAATTGGAGGCTGGTCTTGGTCGATCCTTCAAGCGTTCCGTCTGGACGGTGCCTTTCCTCTTGGAAGAGCTGAAGAACGATCCCAAGAACATGATGCGCAAATACCGGGCTGCATTCGCCATCGGCCGCGGCATGTCTTGGTCGAAGGCCGGGACATTTAATGAGCGCGAAGGCATTCCGGTCACGGACGTGTCAGCGCTGATCGCCGCTGAGCTGGGAGGTGTTAAATAGCTTGCCTGGGCTAGTCGTCGTCCTCGCTGGGCAACTGGCGGTAGAGAGGTAGTCCTTGCTAGATCTGCGGCGAGTTACTTGAGGTGCTGATCGCAGCGTCTGTTTAGTAATGCCAAGTGGTTCCACAGATTAGGTGGGAGTCATGTGTGTCCCTGAGGTCCGCTACTTGCGCTGATTCAGGAGCCGCTCAGCGCCGGATAGCCCACCTGCGATGAGCGAGCGATGCCGCTTGGCGGTTGATTTTGATAGGCGGTCGGCCTGAAGTTCACTTCATGTTGCCTCCAACACCGAGGTATCACGCCAACGCGGCCGCCCTCCCGGGCGGACCGCGGCTTTGATGACACCAGGAGAGAGCTTGTGCGTACCGAGCTCCAGTTGGAGACGGAGCTAGATTCTCCGCCACGGGCATCGAGGAGGCCGTCAAGTAGCTGGGAGTGCCGAAGGGCTCGTTCTGCTACTACTTCGACAGCAAGGAAGCCTACGACCTTGTCCATCTGAGCGATCAGCCCAAGGGGGCTAGACTGCCCCAGCGGCACTCAAAGGCGCTCTGGTCGAGCCAGGCATCCATGAACTCTCCAGCAAGCACGCTCAGTCAATAGTTGAGCCCAGAGAGATCGCTCTGTTCAAACCTCTTCGCGTGACAGCTTGCTGGCGAACGGCTCTCGTACGAATCGAAGGCTGTTGAGGATTCTCTCCAATCCAAGTCCAAAGAGGAAATAATTGAGCCAAGATTTCGTCTCTCGGGTCAGCAAGTGCATATTCGACTCGGGGTGCCAGCTCATCTAAGTAGTGACGCACTTACCAGCCCATCGCGCTCCAAATGGCGAAACCTACGGGTCAGCATGCGTTGTGTAATCCCGTGCATCCGACGTCCGATCTCTGCAGGACGAAGCCAACCATTGAAGCCGAGTTGGTTATGCGTGTGTATCCCTGCCTCCGTCCGGGAATATCCATTCAATGGGAGATGGTCAGGGGCAATGTGGACCTCTCCCCTGACAGGAGGCGCCGCCTGCCTCGAGGGGGGCATGTCCTTGCCTTCGCTGGCAACTATGGACAAGTCATGGACAAACGAAAGATACATGTTCCTGCTGATTTCGATGGCGCGCAGCTGTAAACGGGCAGGACCGACTCTTTGGATACGCAGCGCCTGTCAAGAAAGGTGGTGAACGTCGCGCAATGTCGCTTATATGGTGGTCATTGCGAAAAGTCCAGGTGGGGTGCTACTCCGCTGTGGGAGGGCTAAGGTTGTGCCGGATGGGGCCGATCACTGGCCCGCTGACGTTGTCGGCCAGGAGCCAACTCCTCCCCCATGAAAGGTGTGAATGTGAAGAATTTCTTGATGCGGTTCAGGGTCGGTACCCGCTTGAGTGCCGCCTTCGCTATCTTGATCGCGGTTGCGATGTCCATCGTTGCGTCCGGTCTTTGGACGCTGTCCCGTGCTGAGCGAAGCATGGACTCGATAGTCAAAGAGAGCATGGAGCGCATTCGACTCTCCAAATCCATGGCAAGCGCGAACATGCAGATCAGTATCTCGTTGCGTGAACTGATCATGCTGCAGGACAAGGATGTCCAGGCATCCTTGATGCGAAAGATCGCCGAGCAGCGGAAGGTGTACGACGAGGCTCGTGATGCCCTCTACGCAACCCCTGCCGACGAGGAAGGGAAGAGGATTCGTGCCGTCATCACCGAAAAGCGACTCGCAGCGCGTCGGGTCAATGACTCAGTTGTCGAGGCGGCCTCGCAGGGTGACGTAGTTCAGGCTACTAAGCTTCTCGCAGAAGGAGATGTGCTCCTCAATGAGTGGCAAGCTGCCATCTTTGCCAACGCGGAGCTTCAGGAGCGCTTGGCGGACGCAAGCTATCGTGAGGCACAAGCCGCGAGCGCCAGCGGTCGCACGATGCTTATCACAGCCGGGCTTCTCGCGATCGTGCTCAGCATCGCGTTGGCAATTGCGATCACGCGCAGTTTGACCGTTCCTTTGGAGCAAGCCACAAGAACTGCCAATGCCATTGCATTGGGGGGCATCGAGAACTTAATCAAGGTGGAGGGACGAGACGAGACAGCAGCACTGTTGAGAAGCATGAGCGCGATGCAGGATCGCATCAAGGCTCTCATCGCTGATCAGGAGGAAATGGCCTCTGCTCAGGCCGAAGGGCGGACGTCCCATCGTATTGATAGCTCCCGTCATCCGGGTGCCTTTGGCCAGCTCGCAATTGACACCAACGCCATGGTTGAGCGCTCCAACATGCTGATCGAACAGATCGTCGACATCGCTCAGCATTACGCGATAGGGGACATGAGCGTACGGATGGAGGCTCTGCCCGGAGATCAGACCGCTATCACAGAAGCTATGGAGACCACACGAAGCAATTTGTTGGCGATCAACGAGGAGATTCGTCGTCTTGTTCAAGCCGCGGCATTGGGGGACTTTTCACAACGCGGAACTTCAGATGGCTTTAGTCACAGCTTCCGAGAGATGATCGATAACCTTAACCAGATGTTCGACGTCAGCGACCGAAGCCTTTCGAGTATCGCGAGTCTGCTGGGGGCGGTGGCTCAAGGCGATCTGACCTACCGTGTAGCCGGCCAGTTCAGTGGCGTTTTCGCCAAAATGCGTGATGCCGCGAACTCCTCCTCGGAGCAGCTTGGCAGCATCGTACGAGGCATCCAGGACGGAGCCGGAGTCATTCGGGTGTCCGCCGCGGAAGTGAGCAAGGGAAGCTCGGACCTGTCACGTCGCACGGAGCAGCAGGCGGCGAACCTGGAGGAGACGGCTGCGTCGATGGAGGAGTTGACTTCCACGGTGCGCCAGAACGCGGATCATGCCTTGCAGGCTAGCAAACTCGCTTCGGACGCTGGTGAACTTGCCCTTCAGGGGGGCCGCGCCGTTGATCGGGCAATGGAAAGGATGGAAAAGGTTGAGGGGTCGTCTCAGCGCATCGCAGACATCACCACGGTGATCGATGGGATTGCCTTCCAAACCAACATACTAGCGCTGAACGCGGCCGTGGAGGCTGCTAGGGCAGGGGACCAAGGTCGGGGGTTTGCAGTGGTTGCAAGCGAGGTCCGGACGCTGGCCCAGCGCAGCGCTGAGGCAGCGAAGGAGATCAAGCAACTCATTGATCGCTCGGTCCAGGATGTGGTCGACAGCTCGAACGAGGTCCGGCAGACGGGGGCCACCATCCATCAGGTCGTTGAGAGCGTCCAGCGCGTACGCGACATGATCACGGAGATATCCGCAGCCTCCCAAGAACAGACTGCGGGCATTGAACAGGTTAACCAGGCGGTGATGCAGATGGACGAGGTGACACAGCAGAATGCTGCATTGGTGGAAGAGGCCTCAGCAGCAGCCGGTGCCGTCGAAGACCAGGCCGATGGGCTTGCTCAGGCAGTCGCATTCTTTAAGGTAAATACTGAGTTCCGCCCCCGTTTGGTTCACGCCAGTTGAGTCCGATCCCGCCGGATAGCAATCTGTCCGGCGGGTCCTAACCCCGGAGTCAGGAATGCGCAAGTCATCCGCTAAGCGGCGATCTTTGCGATGGGCACTTCTCCGTTCAGCGCCTTTTCTTCTGGGGATAGCCGTGGTCGCGAGCACTCTGGCGGCGGCCCAGTTGGCAGTCACGCAGCGGGCTAAAGTTGAACTTGCCGACTATACGGTCGTTCTCTTGGAACACGCTCAAGATGTTGCCCGTGCCGGCGTTGATGGGTTGAACAAGGCGCTGTTGATAGATGCCGCGCCCTGTGGAGATGAGGACTTAGCCGAGCTGCGTCTCATAGCGTTTCACTCCCGCTACATTAAGGATGTTGGGAGATTGAGCAACGGGCGATTGATATGTACAGCAATATGGGGGCGCCTTCCTACGCCTGTAAAGCTTGTCGCTCCGAATCGCCTCGTTCGAGGCTATTCGTTCTGGCGGAGCGTGGCCGCCCCTGGCGATGGGCGCATCAAAGTGGACCTCGCGTCGTACGGAAACGCCATTGTGACCACGGCTCCAACGGCGTTTGAGCGAGTGGCAGTGCCCATGGAGGGGGGCGGAGCGTTGGTGGTCACGCGAGACGGCAGACACCGGTTTCAATCCTTTGGCGCAGTGCAGGAAATGTCGCTGGGCACGAACGGGGCGTTGACTCCATCTGCCGGGCACGTCGCCACACGCGCCTGCAGCAGTGAGTTCGATATCTGCGTCGTTGCCCAAGCCGCATCCGGCAGCCTATGGAACGAACCTTCTTGGACAGTTACGTCCATCCTTGCGCTGGCTCTGGCTGGAGGAGCAGGGTCAGGGGCTCTACTGAAGGTCTTCCAAGGGCGGCGGGAAGCTCTGGACCTAATGCTGACTCGCGCAATCAGGCACGGAGACATCGACTTGGTCTACCAACCACTGCGACGCTTGTCTGACCGTCAGATGATCGGTGTCGAGGTCTTGGCTCGTTGGCGGACACTGACTGGATCCGATGTTTCGCCCGACACCTTCGTACCCATGGCGGAACACCTGAAACTCGGCACTGAGCTGGCGAAGGTGGTGGTCGCGAAAAGCCTAGATGAGATTGGATGGCGCCTACGATGTGGGGACGGCTTCTACGCAAGCATCAACCTGTCTGCCCAGGACATTCTGAGCATCGGACTAAGACAGTTTCTGCTTGCGCAGACAAAGATTTATGGAGTTTCGGCATCCGCCATAGTCCTAGAGCTGACAGAGCGATCCACTGCCTCTCAGCAGCTGCTGATAGAGGCGCTGCGCGAGCTGAAG
The DNA here is from genome assembly GCF_049384325.1 of Stenotrophomonas sp. CASM114. Taxonomy (NCBI): domain Bacteria; kingdom Pseudomonadati; phylum Pseudomonadota; class Gammaproteobacteria; order Lysobacterales; family Lysobacteraceae; genus Stenotrophomonas; species Stenotrophomonas sp. CASM114. The sequence goes on from NZ_JBMRGJ010000003.1 coordinate 79,523, forward strand.
CAGGCGGGCTTCAGGGTGTACCTGGACGATTTTGGAACTGGCTACTCGAACTTCGCCTATCTGGCTGACCTTCCTCTCGCAGGGCTGAAGATGGACCGCCGGCTCACCAGAGCTGCAGGCACTCATTCTCCGGCGAGCCATGCCGTTGAAGCCATCTGCGCAATGGCTAAGGCGCTGAAGCTGCCGCTTGTAGCCGAAGGCGTTGAAACCGAGCAGCAGGCGATTGCAATGTGCCGGCTCGTTCCCGACGCCGTTGGTCAAGGCTGGCTCTTAGGAAAGCCATGCAAGGCCGGCGCATTGCCCGCAGGTGAGAAGTTTGAAGGGCGACATCTGTGAAAGTTGGGCCCAGGACAACACAGAGCGGCGCTCCTCAGAAGGCCAGCGCGCAATGGAAAGGAAAGAGTAACGAAGTGACAATGTCCGATCGACGCCAGCCCTACAAAGGCCAACCGAAGCCTCTCTATCATGCGCTCGCGCAGTCAATCACCATTGACATTGAGCGCGGGGCTCATCCAGTGGGGAGTACTTTGCCGTCCGAGAAGAATCTCATGTCAGTTCACGGCGTGAGCCGCCAAACCGTGCGCCGGGCGTTGGCATTGCTCAGGTTCCAAGGCTTGATCGCGTCTCGCCCAGGGGTTGGCTCGATGGTGCTTCCGGCGCCACAGGAGGTGGAGGCATTTCCCCCGATCATTTCTGTAGATGGCCTTCGCGAGCTTCTCCGAAGGACAGAGCTTCACCACGTATCTTTGGGCTTGATCACCGTCAATGAGCGCCTCTCGGACGTTCTGGAGTGCCGGCGTGGTATCCAGTTGTCTGAGGCTTGTTTTCTAAGAAGGCGGTCAGCTGCTTCACTGCCGGCGGGCGTTGTGCGAGTTTACCTCCATCCGGAGTATGCGGCGGCCCAGATCACCTCGCGGATAGCACGTGGGCCGATCTATCAGAATCTGGAGCGGATGTACGGCATAGCCGTGACGGAAGTTCGGCAGGACATGACGGCTACGGTTCTCGACAAGGAGACCGCCGATCTGCTTCAAGTGGCGCCAGGTGATCCCGCACTTCAAGTTGTTCGCTTCTACTACTCCACAGCCGGCAACCCTGTCGAAGTGGCTGTCAGTCACTACCCAAGCTCACGCTTTCGACAGAGCATTAGGTATCCGCTGCCCTCGGCAAGTTGGGAGGCAGGGTGAATCATGTTTGGCGTTTCGCTGCGGCCGCGGGGCGCGAGAGCGGCTCGGCCTGGAGGTCCATCCTAAGCCGCTGTCGCGATCCCTGACTACTTCGTCTGATGTCGATGAGCCGGCTCAAATCCTTCTCTCGCTGGCATCTGTCCGCGGATCCTCACGAGGGCGCGGTGGTGCCTGCAAGTACTGCTCTTTTCGGTCTGACGGCAGGGCAATTTGCGGCTTCATCCATAAGTGGATGGCGCTGCTTCGAGCAACTCGCAAAGGTGGGGGAAAATTCTCCATGCGACGTCTGGAGCACTCCCTGCATGTGCGGACATGCGGCGCAGGCTGACCGTCGTCATCGGCCAGTTGGCGACGCCCCGGCGTGGTGATAAGAAGGGCTCGCCGCCTCGACGGCTCTTGGACAAACATCAATAGTTGATCAATGACTCTTTCGAACTCTGTGTACTCGGTGTCGTCTCCTTATGGCGTGAGAAGGGTGCTGTTGGTTGAGGCTGACACTGAAAGCGCCGGCATACTTGAGGCTCAACTTCGAAAGGAGGGGTTCCTCGTAGCGGTTGCTGATGACGCAGAACATGCCTTGGACTTGTTCGCCCACTGGCGCCCTCACATAGTGCTTCTAGAGACGACGTCTTCCAGGATGGCTGCTGCCGACTTGCTCGCTATGATCCGCGGGAGGGCGAGCACACCTGTGATCATGATTTCTGCGATCGACGATGAGCGGGATAGGCTCGGTGCGCTTCATTGCGGCGCAGATGATTACATCGTCAAGCCATACAGTCCGCGGGAAGTCGTCGCTCGAGTTCATGTGGTGTTGCGTCGAGTTTCGCTTGGATGGGAGGGGGATAGCGTCCTCCAGCAGGGAAGGCTCATTGTAGATGGAGTGGCGGTGAGGGTGCTGGTGGAATCAGAGGCGTCTGGACCGCCGGCTGTCGTCGACTTGACCCCGGCCGAGTTCAACATCGTTTATGCGCTACTGCGGACCCCTTCTAAAGCATTCACGCGTGGAGAGTTGCTACAAGGGGGCGCTACCGTTGATTCGTCGAGTCGGGTTGTCGACACGCATGTCCACAACATTAGGAGGAAGCTTGAGCATCATGGCATCACCGGAGTGCTGGTGACGGTTAGAGGTGTGGGATACCGCTTCAAATGATGGCCGAACAGTCGCATGGCTAGTAGAGGTTCTTGTAGATATGAGTTCGCCTCTGAACGAGTGGGCCGGTCGTTGGCCTAAGCAATGCATGATGCTCAGCATGTTGCGCCAATGCCTCTTGGCCAGGCGGTCGGTTAGCCTGAGTGAAGAAGGTCCAGCGAAGACTTTGGAGCTGCTGTGCTAGAGGTGGATTCGCAATGACGCGAATCCACGGAATTTCGATTTCTGGCGAGGGCCACAAGATGGTGGTTGGTAAGCGTTACAGCGTGAAGTCACGTGGAATCATGACGTGCGGACTCATTTGATCAAGAAGTCGCTCGGCGACTTCCCGTTCTGAACCAAAGCAGCGAGCCACTTCGGTTGGCGCCCACGGCCGGACCAAGTCTCACCAGGGTTGGCCGGATTGCGGTACTTAGGGGCGACCTTGCTGCCGGCCGTCTTCTTCGGATTCCGGACTACTCGCTTGCCGGCCTTTTCCGTGGATGGACTTGAAAGCGCCCCATAGAGCTCCTCAATCGTGTAACCGTGGTCTTTAACATACTTGTTGATCTTGGCTCGCATGGCGGCAGCCTTGGGGCGAGTCAGTACTCTGGTTTGCTGTTTCTCTGCTTGAGCGATCAGCGTCTTGAGTTCTTTTGCCGAGAGGTGGCTGACATCGATTGTCATCTGTTCTATCCGAGGTGCAGAAGGGATAGCGTAGTTCGAAATCCGCCTCGATGCGAATGACGACAGCCTATGGCAACGGCACCGCGTCATTCCGCAGCGGCTTGGCCATTGGCAATAGCTTACGGGTAGAACTTTCCCGGGTCGCTCAGCTGTTTCGCGAACTGCCCCCTCTGGTAGGGCGGCAGCTCCACCGGCGGCGCGTAGCGGCTCAGAAGGTCGATTTGCTTCCTTCGGGCGAGTTCCGGCTTCTTATGGAAGTAGGCCTCATGCAGCACCGGCACTCTCTTGCTGATGCTGTGGCCCGTCAGCAAGGCAATGTCCTCGTCGGGAATTCCCTTGTGATGGAGCTCCGTGGCGATGGTGTGCCGAAAGGCGTGCAGCCCAATCCCCTTCCCGAAACCCAAGCTCTTCAGGTAGGTGCTGAACTGGTTGAGCGCCGCTTGGCTGTAGCGCTGGTTCGACTCACCCGTTTTGCGGTTCACGCCGGCGGTCAGGTGGGGGAACAATCGAGGATGGCCACACGCGCGGATATCCTCCACGAAGTCCAGAAAGCCCGCATCAAGCACTTGGGGAGGGATGGGGAGGGTTCGAATGGCAGACTTTCCTTTCAGGCGCTGACGGCTTCGGTTGCGGGTCTTGTGCGCCAAGTCGGGATCGACGGTCTTCTGGATCCGTATGCACCAGACGCCAGCCTCTTGCACTACGTCCGCTAGTTTCAGCTGAGCGATTTCGTTGATGCGCGCCCCTGTGCACAGGCCAAGGATTGGAAGCCACCAGCGGTGGGGGTACTTGCTAGCCCATGGGACATATGTCTCCAGGTCGAAGATGCGCTTGAGTTCTGCATCGTCAAAAAGGCGCTCGGGCTTGTTCGGATCCACGACCAAGTCTTTCTTGATTTCGTCGAAGGCGACCATCGGCGAGGCACCAATGGCCTTGGATTTCTCTAGCTTTTTGAAGAAGGTCGATAGGAAGCGCCGGTGTTTCTCGAGCGTGGCGGGGGCGGGCGGAGCAACGTTGAGTTGCTTTCCACGCGCGACCGCCTGGTCGTAGGTAAACCTTCGGTACTCGGGGTCGGACAGCAGACGGTCTGGGGCCCAGCGAATGAGGTCCCACAGCTTGTAGATGTGAGCGTGGTCGATGCGGGTGACTGGTATGTCCCCGCAGGTCATTAGAAGCAGCCGTAGGGTGCGAGAGGTCGCCTCGACGGTCTCTCTGGCCAGGCAGCTGTAGTCGCCGCGATTGCGGATGTAGTCGTCAATTTCTACGGAGAGCGAGCGCCCGGGTGTGCCCGCCGGCAGCGGCTCGGGATACCGGGTGCCGTTCTTCGTTGAGCGTGCGCGGCGGGTGCGCTCATAGGCGGCATTGAGAATCTCTTGGGCCTGGATCGCGGCCTCTCGGCTGGTGACGACCAGCTTTCCGATCCGAAACCTGCCGATGCGGATGTCGGACATCTCCAGCGAGCCGTTGGGGTCGTCCAGGTAGATTTGGAGGGGGCTTGGTGGGGGAGTCAACGGCATTGCGGGCTTCCATCGTTTCGATGGAGGTACAGATAAACCAGCTTCAGCAATCGTCAATGGAAATGGGTCGTTCGCGTACCGACCGTAGGCATCTATTGTGAGCGCCCATTACTGCTTCTTCAGGAAAAGAAAATTACGCAGGAACTGGATGAATTTAATGTATTAAAATCAAAGACTTGACTGGATAAAAATTATGTCGAATCGCAGTCATTACGGTACTGTTTAATTTCTACAAGCTAACAACTCCCTCTGAGATGCTAGTTTAGTTCTGTACGGCTGCTAAACGGTGCGGCCAGTTGATGGCTGAGAGATCACTTGGGAGGTGGAGCTGTGGCGCAACGACTCGGTCCATTGTTAGTGATCGCGATCCTCTTCGCGCCGCTGGGAGTCAGCGGTGGGACGCCCACTGACCCCGAGCTGCGCGGTGAGCTCCTGCGGATGAAGAATGCCGATCAGGCGGTGCGGGACCTCCCGCTGACCACCGAGGGCGAGGAGAGGGTGCTCAGTGCCGTCGATGCGGTGCACACCGCTCGGCTGAAGGCGATCGTTGCGGCCCATGGCTGGCCGACCGTGGCGCAGGTGGGCCAGGACGGGGCGGACGCGGCTTGGTTGCTTGCCCAGCATGCCGACAAGGACCCGGCGTTCCAGCGCTCTGTTGCGGAAGCCATGGAGCCCTTGGTAGCCACGGGGCGGGTCAGAGCGTTCAGTTACGTCTATCTGTGATGCATACACGATCCTGGGCGGCACCATTGGATGTTGGCTCCACGATGCGCGAGTGGCATACCTGACAATGCTGCCAGTTCCATCGCCCGCATGATCTCTTATCGGTTCCGATAGCGGCCAGATAGAACTAATGGGCAAGTTGACCCGTGTTTGTGGTCTGATAGCCTAGAGTCGCAATGCGTGCTTGAACAAGGAACTCATTTTTGGAGGGCGTGATATGAAAGAAAGTGATCAGGATTGGCTGGCGCGGGTTGCTGAAGTGCGGGAACGACTACGTGATGGAACGGAGCCTGTGATCCTATTGGAAGAGTATGAAGAGCTCCGGGCTGCGAGGAAGAAGAAGCGAGAGCTGGGAAGGCAGATTGGTGCCCCCCCGAAGCCCCTCTATTAGGTGGCCTAAATCCTTCTGGCTTTAACTGAATGATTCATGATTTCGCCTATGGAGTGGGTGTGAAAATTTATCAGGTCAGGATTACTGCGAGTGCCCAGGGGCAGCTGGATGCATGGGAGTTTGAGCATTCCCAAAAATTTGATTGGTCCGCAGCTGACGCTTACATCGATGATTTCGTCGAGGATGCTCGCACGCTATCGGACAACCCCCTGCGTGGGACGCTTGTGACGGTTGGGGGAAATGTTTTTCGACAAATTACTGGTTCGAGGACTCTGTGCCGCATCTCATATGATGTGGATGAAGATTGTGCGTATGTGGATGTTCTTGATTTTCGCCGTGCCAGTAAGTAGAAAGTATCAGTCAGTTTGAGGGTCTATTGCTGGAGTGATCTTAAGGCTGGCATTTGTCTCGTACGGATCGCCGTAGTTCCAGTCCCGGCATGTACGGATTGGTCTGATTCCTGCTTGCCCACCATTCGGTGCGAATCCATCCTTCCAGTGTTCCCTGACAGAAGCAGCGACCCCCTTAATGACCTCGAGGCAGAATGCCGCGTCAAATTGGGTCTGAGATTCAATAGCATGCACAATTCTCCAGCGCTATGGAACGCAGGGGCGTTGTGCAGACCCGGGGCGTTGGGAACCGCGCGCGGTTGAAGCCCCTGGGACGCTTGACGAGCGTCGCGCTCGAATGGGCCTGGCGCCCATGGCGGAGTATCAAGCGATGGTCTCCAGGCATTGCGAGCAGTTTGGGCGTTAAGATCGGATCAGCAGCTGCGGCGCTGCACGGGAACAGGCTGGGGTGAGGCCGGTTCTCCGGCATGGGGAGTTGAGAGCCCCGAGCAGTTCCGGTGCCCCGTCGCGGTGTTGCAGGGCGTGCGGGTCGGCAACTACGTAGCGAGGGAGATGCATGGGGGCTTTCGTGGGTCGCGCGAAGAGGTGGCTTGGGACGGCGCTCGCACTTGGCGCTTTCAGCCTGCCCGTGGGGGCGAGCAACCCGGAAGCGGCGTCGCACGCCTCGGCTGCAGCTCCGCAAGCGGTGGACATCCCCTTCGAGCGCTTCACGCTGCCCAATGGGCTGCGTGTCATTGTGCACACCGACCGGAAGGCGCCCATCGTGGCGGTCCACCTGTGGTATCAGGTGGGCTCCGGAGATGAGCCTGCCGGCCGCACCGGTTTTGCGCACCTCTTCGAGCATTTGATGTTCCGCGGCACCGAGCATTACCGCGACGCCTACTACGGGCCGCTGCAACGCGTCGGCGCCACCGACGTCAATGCCACGGTTACGCCGGAGCGCACCAACTACATGCAGGTGGTTCCATCCACGGCGCTGGACCTGGCGCTCTGGATGGAGTCCGATCGCATGGGTCATCTGCTGGGTGCCATCGATCAGAAGGCGCTGGATACCGAACGGGGCATTGTAGAGAACGAGAAGCTGCAGCGGCGTGGCGTGCCTTACGGACTCGTATGGGAGCAGCTCTCCCGGTCAAGCTACCCGCCGGGGCACCCGTACCATCATTCGACCTTCGGATCCGCACGCGATCTGCAGGCGGCCACGCTTGCCGACGTCCAGGATTGGTTCCGGACCTGGTACGGCCCAAACAACGCGGTGCTGGTGCTGTCAGGCGATGTTGGCGTTGAAGAGGCCAGGAAGAAGGTTGAGTCCTACTTCGGGCACATCCCATCTGCGCCCGACGTAGCCAGGTCTTCCGTGGACGTCGCCAACCGGGCTTCCACCACCCGGGAAACCTTGTCCGATCAGGTCCCTCAAGCGCGTGTTCACCGGACATGGAACATCGCAGCTCGTGGGACGCCGGACTTTGATCAGCTGCGGGTGTTGGCTTACATCCTGGGAGGAGGCAATGCCTCCCGGCTGGGCAAGCGCCTGGTGCACTCCGATCAACTTGCCACTGACGTGACGGCAGAGGCAGGGGGGCAGCTCGGATCTCGACTCATGATCGTCGCCAACGTGCGCGATGGTGTCGACCCGTCGGCCGTGGAAACCGCCATCGAGGTGGAGCTTCAGCGTCTGCTGAAGGATGGTCCCACCCTCGATGAGGTGCAACGTGCGCGGGCCGCGATGCGGGCCGAGTTCGTGAAGAGCATCGAGCGTAACGGTGGGATGGACGGCAAGGCAGAAGTGCTCGCCGCCTGTGAGGCATTTGAAGGCGATGCAGGCTGTTACCGGAGGTCCGCCGACGTGGTGGCATCGGCCACGCCCGACCAGCTGGTCCGCGTCGCTCGCCGCTGGCTGGGGCAGGGGGATCACATCCTGACGGTCATTCCGGGCGCCCGCGCTGCGTTCGCTGAGGAGGCCGAGCCGGCTGACGCGGTGTCCCACGCGCAAAGCCCAGGCAAAACCCATCGCGCTGCGGCACCGGGCGTGGATCGCAGCGCAGGGCCACCGTTTCCTGAAAGCTATCCGGAGTTGAGATTCCCTGCGATCGAGCGGGCGGCGCTGTCGAACGGCACCCACGTGATCCTGGCTCGACGGGAGGACGTCCCGCTTGTTCGCATGTCGTATCAATTCCCGGTGGATCCCGCGGCAACTGCGGGTCTGGCAGACATGGCGTTCAGCATGCTGGCGGAGGGGGCAGGGGATTACGATGCCTTGACGTTCGCGGCGCGCGCTGAATCGCTGGGGGCGGAGCTGGGTTCAAGTGTCGACGTGGGCAGCGGCGCGGTGACCCTGGTCGGTCTCAGAGACACGCTTGACGATTCGGTTGCGCTGTACGCGGACATGCTGCGCCGACCGCGCTTTGAGCCGGCAGCGATGGATCGCATGCGTGCCGCCAAGGTGGGGGCGCTTCGGGAGGAGGCGGCTAACCCACAGCGCTTGGCCACGAGCCTGTTTCCTGCGCTGCTGTACGGGCTCGATCATCCGTACGCCCAGGCCTTCAATGCACCGGGCACAGTGGCCTCCGTTGAGGCTTTGCGCCGCGATGACCTGGTGGAGTTCCACCGTGCCTGGATCCGGCCGGAGCGGGGCACGCTTGTCGTGGTCGGGGATACGACGCTCCACGAACTGATCCCGGTCCTTGAGAGGCATCTGGGCGACTGGCGCGGGTCGGGTGGGATCCCTGAGGTGCGCATCGACGACCGCCTGCCCGCGCAGGCGAGGCCACGGGTGTATCTGGTCGACAGCCCTGGCGCCCTGCAGGCTACCCTGGTGGCCGGGCAACTGGTCGCGCCGAGTTCAGACCCCCGGACGTTGGCCTTCGAGGTCGCCAATTCCGTCCTGGGAGGATCGCCAAGCGCGCGCCTCAACATGAATCTGCGAGAGGCCAAGGGCTGGTCCTACGGCGTGATCTCCAGTGCTGCCAATGCCCCGATAGCGCGACCCTGGCGAGTGGTGGCGCCGGTGCAGTCCGACCGCGTGGCGGAGGCCATGGCGGAGATTCACCGCGAGATTGCGGAGTACGCGTCCGGACCGGCGCCTGCCAGGCAGGACGAGGTTGCACGCTTCCGGGAGAGCCAGGTGCGGCGTCTGGCGGGTGGTTTCGAGACGCGGGAGGCCGTCGCGTCGGAGATCGCAGACATCGTGCGGTTCGACCGGCCAGAGGATTGGACCACACAGCGCAGCAGCGCCCTCCGACAACTCGATCTCAACGAGGTCCGGGCCGCTGCCGCCGCGCTGGACGCCAGCAAGTTGACTTGGGTCGTGGTGGGTGACTTGTCCCGTGTCGAGGCACCCGTGCGTGCCATGGGGCTGGGCGAGGTGATCGTGATTGATTCGCAAGGCGCGCCGCTGCAACCCGGGAAAGCCCGGTCGGGCGGGAGTGGAGTGAACTAGGCTCGGCAATCGGGTCTAGATTGCTTTCAAAGACCTCAGGTAAGAAGATTTGTGTGCAATGCGTCTTAGGCGTTCCGGCAGGCGAATGGGCAGCTCTGAGGAATCAGTGGCATAGGACGCCCGGCCGGGGTGGTAGCACCACAGTTGAATTGTTTGTCCAAGGGAGGGGTATGAACAATTACTCGGTCTACTTGCTGCGTGAGGACATCAAGACGGACTACGACGCGATCGCCGTCCAAGTTGCTGGCATTCCCGTAGTCGATGGTGCGTCGCACTACGGGACACTGTTCGTGAAGCCGACGGCACCACGGGAGCCGAAGTGGTCTCCCTTGTTTACGCCCTTTGTGGATAAGAAAAAGCTTGGAAATGTCCAGTCCTCCGCAGCCGTCCTCATCGTTCCTGTGGACAAGCGCCTTTTCGCCGTTACGTTTGGCCAAGGAAGGCATCTACTAAAGCCCGAGGCTTTTGAGGAGCGGTTTGGGCTGCTCGTAACACTGAACTCCGTGCGGCAGGATGCTCTACGTAGTGTGGATAAGCGCGCCTTCGTGGATGACCAGAACAGCCGTGTGCAAACCAGTCAGGCATCTGCTGCCTTGGAATTCGGCATCGATATCGAGCGCGACCTTATTCGGGGCATCGTTGGCTATCCCGATGCGCCTGAGATGGGGCGCCGGTTGTCCGGATCGGATGCCCTCAACTTCACCAGCAAAGCGGATATACCGGAGCTGAGAAGGCAGCTGCGCCGCTATCTTCGGGCCTACTCTTCCACCGATTACAAGGAGAAGTTTCCTTGGGTTGATCAGGTTCGCCAGCTAAGGCCCAAGGGTCAACGTGCAGTCGAGCTAGATGCCCTGATGGTGGAGAAGCTAAAGATCGCTTGGAAGCAAGGTGGGCGGGTAGAGGGTTGTTGGCTTGCTATTCCGGATGTGGTGGACTGGGCCCGCATCGCAGGCTTCAAGTTCACCCGCAAGAAGAACGAAGGCATGTCTTCGGATCTCCACCTGCCTGGCCTCGTACAAGCATATCCGGATGCAGAGCCGAACATTGAGTTCTTGCGATCCCGGCAGGCATTCGCAGTGGATGAGGAGCAGTGGACCATAGAGGACTGGCAAGTCTACCGCTGCATCCACTGTGAGCTGGAGGATGGTGGGAAATCTTACGTGCTCTCCGCAGGGAACTGGTTTGAGGTCCATGATGATTTTGCCGCAAGCATCGAAGAATTCTATGCGAACATCGCCAAGTTCCCTTTAGAGCTACCGATCTACAACCACGACGATGAGGCGGCTTACAACCAGGCCCTTGTGGACGAGAGCAATGGGGCGTGGTGTTTGATGGATCGCAAGCTTCTCAACGTGGGCGGTGTGCACGACAAAGTTGAGTTCTGCGATGTCTATGGGGCTAAGACTCTCTTGCACATAAAGCACTACGGCAGTTCCAGCGTGCTCGGTCACCTGTTCAATCAGGGATTGGTGTCAGCCGAGCTGCTTAAGTCAGACAAGAGCTTCGTGCAACTCGCCAACGAGAAGATCGATCCGGCTCATGCGCTTGATCTTCCCGTTGACGTCCCGCGTGATGTCAAGGATTACAAGGTGGTGTTCGGTGTGATAAGCCAGTCTGAAGCGCCAGGACTACATCTGCCATTTTTCGCCAAGGTTGTGCTCAAGTCTGTATGCGCGCGCATCCTCGAGCGTGGCTTTGGAGAGGTCATGCTTGCCAAGATCTCTGTCGATCAAGACAAAGTTAAGGTGAAGAAACTGCCGCCAGGTAAGAAGCCAGCGAAGCGCGGGCAAAGGATGGCACGGGGCGGCCACTGAGTCGTTTCAGCTGACAGTGTTGTCCTGTTCGGGTCTATTCGGAGTGCATTGTTGGAGGAGTGAGTATGACCAAGGGAAATCAAGCTGTGCGGAAGTCTGCCATCCCACCTGAAACGGATCTGGAGGGCCATCCATGGCCCAATGAAGTTCGTTTCACCCCGTATTGGGGTGACCTCTACTGGGGCGGGACGGAGGGGCGGCGGGTGCTCTTGCTTGGCGAGTCGCACTATCGGAGGGAGGGGACGAGCGATTCGCTAGAAGTGACCCGTCCTTTCACTCAAGACCATTTCCGAGAGATGGCCTTGCCGGTCCGGAACGGCCGTGACGGACCCTTCTTCAAGGCGCTCGATCTGATCCTCACCGGGCGGCAGGACTACCAACTCCAAGACGCCGCCGAGGCTTGGAGACGCGTGGCATTCCTGAACCTATCGCAGGCGTTCGCAGGTTCCCAAGCAAATCACCGGCCGCGAAATCAGGCGCTGCGCGACGGCGGGCACGTGTTGGTTCGAGACATCCTGCCGCTGCTTCGGCCGGATGTGGTGCTGGTGCTTGGCCGCACCGCTTGGCGGCTCTTTAGTCACGGCAAGGTGTCGCCGGACTTAGAGCCCTTCATCGCCCGACTGGTCAACCGAGGGGAGGGCGAGCGTAAGCGGCGTTACATCGAATCCCGAGAAGTCTGGTCCTTGGACTACGCGGGAGGATCCGCCCTGATGACGTGGGTCTACCATCCATCGTGGAACGTAGATACGTGGCAGGATCGGGCTGCTGCGCTCCGTCATCTCTTGAAGGTGACCTTTCGGAGTTGAGGGAGGCCGTAAGTTTTCAGTATCAAGCGCGAAGAAGCATTTGGTGCTTTCTGGTGGTGCTATGTGGCTGAATGTATTGGGAAAATATTCTGATGGCGCATGAGTAAGATTTTCCGCTATGCTCGCAGGGCGTCAGCCACGTCGGAGATTGACGCCGGCTGCTTGCAGGTGTTTGACCGCATTTAGCATCTCTAACCCGTATGACAAGGAAGATCATCATGGCAGATAAAAAGACCATCTTCGTAGCATTCGCCATTGAAGATGAGAGGCAGCGAGACTTTTTGAAGGGTCAGTCTCTAAATACAAAGTCCCCCTTTGAATACATCGATATGTCTGTACGTGAGGCATATGACAGTGACTGGAAAGAAAAGGTTCGTGTTCGTATTCTTCGCTCTGACGGAGTCATCGCTTTGGCGAGCAAGAATTCGCCCGCGTCATCTGGCCAGAAGTGGGAGATCGAATGTGCTTTAAAGGAGGGGAAGCCGGTTCGGGGCATTTTTGCCTATAAGGATGATAGGACCGCTTTGCCGGGCGTCAAGACGGTTGAGTGGACCTGGGAAAATATCGTCGCTTTTATCGACTCCCTCTGATATGGCCACTTCTCGAAAAGCACTCGTTGTGGGGATTGACCACTATGACCATATCGGTTCCTTGGAGGGATGCGTCAACGATGCTCGTGCTGTAGCGGCAATGCTGGAGCGGAACGAGGATCGCACTGTTAACTTTGGCGTCAAGTTGCTGGTTGTGTCCTCAGATAAAGCCAGCATGTCGCGCTCAAGTCTTAAAGAGGCAGTTCGTGAACTGTTCTCGGAAGACAATGATGTGGCCTTGCTCTATTTTGCGGGCCATGGCTACGTGGAGGCGACAGGAGGTTACTTGTGTGCTTCCGACTGTCAGACTGGTGACGATGGGTTGCCGCTTGCTGAGATCATGTCGTTAGCTAACAAGAGCAAGGCTCGGAACCGAGTGATTATTCTTGATTCCTGCCATAGCGGCGCCCTTGGTGCTCACCCGCTTAACGAGGATGTGGCTGAGGTGGCGGACGGCGTAACCATTTTAACTGCGTCGACTAAAGAGCAATACGCGGCGGAGGTCGACGGTGGTGGTGTATTCACGGGGCTAATGATCGACGCATTGAGTGGCGCTGCCGCGAATCTTATGGGTGAGGTTACCCCAGGTAGCGTATATGCACACATCGATCAGTCGCTGGGAGACTGGGGGCAACGGCCTGTTTTTAAGACAAACGTAAAAAAGTTCGTTTCTTTGCGGAAAGTCAAAGCTCCGCTAGAGCTGGATGTCCTTCAGCGAATAGCAGAGCTTTTCCCTATCGCCGGCTTTGAATTTCCGCTTGATCCTAGCTACGAGCCCGAAGGGCCCTGCCCGAATCCTGCTAACAATGCAATTTTTGCCATTCTTCAGAAGTTTAGCCGCGTCGGTCTAGCTGTGCCGGTTGGAGCGCCTCACCCTTATCATGCGGCCATGGAAGGTAAGACAATGAAGCTCACGCCTCTGGGTGAGCACTACAGGCGATTGGCTGCTAAGGGTCTTATTTAATGGGGATGTCTGAATTCGAGGATTTGTTGGATGCGTATTTAGCGTCTACTGGACTTGATCGCCTTGGATTTGATTCTCAGTCGCTCAAGGATTTCGTCATGCAAAACACGGTTCCGAAGGTGATGGTCGCTGAAAAGATGAGAGATCTCAGGGAAGATCTGGCGGCGATCGAGCATGAGCGTTGGGCGCACTGGCAATCGTATATGCACTCAAAATGTCACAAGCACGAAGGTATGCCTGGGGCGCTTGTCATTCCGGCGGCGCTTGTGGGTAAGTGGGAGCGTCAAGCGGGCTTGTCGTTCTCTGAGCTGAATGAATATGAGCGAGAAAGCGATCGTGAGCAGGTTGACCGCTACCTCCCGCTAATAGTGAGTCGTCTTAGTGCTTAGTTGACTAAGACGGCCTCCCAAGGCTCACCCACTCGTTCATAGCCGATAGTACTTTAGTGCTTGGATAGGCTTTAATGTCCTCTTGGGACGCGCCTCGATCGATTTCACGATTCCAATACCACTCTTGAAACGCGATGTAGTTTCCTTGAATGCGACTGGCACCCATAGGCGTGCCAGTCGTCTTTCCGGAAAGCCAGTTCACCACAATGCGAACAACCTTAACGAAGTCGCCCCCATGGTATTGGATGTCCCATCCAGAAATGTCGGATAAGCTCTTCTGATAGTCGTATTGTGTGTCTTCGAGCACTAGAACTTTCTTGTCGCGCAATGGCGAACGGCCAAAAAGTGCGCAGGCGTGGTCAATGCCGAGCTCAAAAGGCATGTTTAGCCGGGAGTATTCGCCAGCCTTCAGCGCTTTGCATCGACTTAGGTCATGTATTCCATACATCGAGCCTCGAATCAGTCCCACTACGCGATGCAGTCGATTGGCGGAGTTGTCGGAATTTTCTGGCGCAATCCGGGGGTGAAGGCCTGAGTCTGTGACACAAAAGGCAATGGCCTGAAGGAGCGGAGCGTAGTCCTCATCAAACGGGCAGTTAATGAAGACTGAAAGCTCAAATGGCGGCGACGACGTCATCTTTTGGACGGATAGCGATTAGTTCCATATGAGTTTCTCTCCCTAATGCGTCCATCACGTCCATGGATATACAGCTCTGTGCGTTGGTTGCGAGCTATGGTTGTCGCGGCGGCAATCGCCTCCTCTTGGGAGGCGTGCGTGCTAGACGCCTTTGATGCGCCGGCCTTTCGGACACTCCATCCGTCCTCTGAAGGGACAACGTGCTGGCCTTTTCTAGACATGATGACTCTCGGTCTGCAAGTCTCTCGGAATGGAGCTCCTGCCAAGTCTGGAGGGTAGCATTTAAGTGGTGGCGTGGTCAATTCGGCCCCTTGCTGGTCTGGAGCAAGCGCTCAACACCTTGGGCGCGGAGCTGTGGCGCAACAAGTCTGTCCATTGTTAGTGATTGCGATCCTCTTCGCGCCGCTGGCGGCCAGCGCTAGGACTCTCACCGCCCCAGAGCTGCGCGGCGATCCCTCAAGGCGAAGGATGTCATTAGGGGGGGGGCGAGACCTTCCGGTAGCCGCTGAGGGTCGGGACAGAGTGCTCAGCACCACTGACGCGATGCACACCACTGATGCGATGAAAAATGCGCGCGTGCGGACGCTCGAACTGCTAGGTAAGTGCAGCGATGGGCGTGGCATTGGGCTGCGGTGCCCTAGAGGAGACGCAGCCTTTTCAGCGTCCGGTCCCTAGGGTCATCCTCCAAGCTACTAAATTTTCTCCGTTACCCGCCGCTCTGTTAGAAGTGGGCATCGACTTCCAATGACGATAAAGGCTCCTTGCAGCCGCAGATTGCGGACGCTGGCGGCTGGCATAGTTGCGGCCAAGCATTGCTCGGATCGAGCTCTGACTCGGACCATCGTGTGCCCGTAGTCCACCCAAACTGTATGAATGAGACGAACTATGGAAAATTGGCTAGCACAAGGGCTCGCTGTTTTTGTCATCTCGAGCATCGTTACGTCACTGGCGAAATGGGCCTATGCCAAGGCCGGTTTTTGGAATGAGAAGTTAGGACTTGCTATGAACAGGGCCGAGCTGAGGAAGGTCCAACACCTAGCTTTGGATAAGTCGAATCTCGTGCAATTCTTGCTGACCCAGCTTCTGTGGTGCTTCTGCTTCCTGGCAATTGCTGCGATGGTTGCGCCATTGGCCTATGCGACCGGCGGGCTTCACTGGTTGGGTGTGACCGTCACAATTGGGGCGCTTGCGATCTACGGTTGCGTGATCTTTCCGTTAGGCATGATTGTTCGCATTCGCAAGGGTGATTCGTATATTCAGCGCCAGATAGCGCGGATTGAGCGTGGCGAAAAATTCTTTGAGACAAGAAGGTCGAGTCGTAGGTCATCAGATGACTCCACAACCTAGTCTCTGAGCCGGCCTAACAACGGAAGGGCGCGTGCGGGGCGAGTAGGCGCCAATGCGGAAGCTTCGCTAGAACTGGAACACTATCCGAACCTGAGAGCGAGCCAATCGGTAGCCCCTTCCAAGTCTAGCTTCATTGACGCGTAGGAGCGTCTCAAAAGGCGTGGAGGGAGGAGGCCGTCCCACTTCTGCGTGACCAGGTTGTTCGCAGAGTGAAGAAGCGCCTCTGGCGATGGCAATGGCATCTTTGCAACCCGCCCGAGCACCTTGATCACATCATCGAGACTCCTTGCTCCCATGGAAATTTCCACGCCCAGCCTACCTGCCTGAGAAGTGAATCCCTGAGCGTTCAAAAGGCAGGCGATGGCTTCATTTGCGGAGTCTCCCAGCCACGTCAGCAGCAAGGCGTCGCTGCCCTGGTCGAGAAGAATCTTCCCGTCGAGCCCCAATTGACGGTAGGCGTTCTGCGCCTCCTGCAGGAAGCGAGCGGCAGTTGGGTCCAGGAAGTCTGGTTTGATCTCTTGCTGATACAGCCCGCGCATCTTCTGGCGAACCTGCGTGTGGACCTGACCGCCCGTTCCATTGAAAAGAGGCGGGGTCCCGCCCTTCGCAGCGGTCACGTAGATCGTCTTTTGGGCTTCGTCGATCTGCTCTACTAGCCAAGTGCGACCGCCAAATAGAATTCGTTGGCCGACGGTCACCAGTTGGGATACGGGGAGCGTGCCCAGTGCCTTGCCGGCGGCCACGATCCGGAACTCTTCGTCGACGCTGAAAGCGGCGTAGAAGGTGTAGTGGTTGACCAACTTGTCGCCGACCGGGCCGTGGAGCAGCAAGCCGGAGCCGTCTTGAATCAGGACCTGTTCTTGGCCAAGGTGGCGAAGCAACTCTGCGAACGCGTCTTGGGACAGCCCGTGGAACGGTCCCTGATCTGCGCAGAGCAGCTGATAGGCTTGGGCTGCCTTGAGTCCGCCGTACTGGGCAATGGAGGAGAGCAACTGCTGAACCAGCGTCGATAGGTGTAGCCCGTTGACCGAAGGCGGTTCAAACCACCTCTCCAGCAGTAGCAGTACGCAAGCAGTGGACTGAACTGTGTCCAGTCGAAGCCTTGTTTTCAACGTCGACTCAGCATCGATTGCATCCTCGATAACGTAGCCTCGCAACACCGCTGGCTCTCCAGGGCGGCGTCCGGAGCGACCAAGGCGCTGGCGAAGGCTGGCCACGGAAGGTGGTGGGCCAATTTGCGCGATGCTTTTCACCGCTCCGATATCGATGCCTAGTTCCAGGGTGTTCGTGCAAATTGCGCTTGCTGGACGACCCCTTTGCTTCAGAGCCGCTTCCGTGTCCGTGCGTATCTCTTTGGACAGACTCCCATGGTGTGGCCAGAACTCTCTCGGCCGGCCGTCCCGTTCGCTCAGCAGGTTGAGGAGGTGGGTGTAGCGTTCAACCTCCCTTCGGCTATTGGGGAAGATCAGGTTGTTCGTCCCTGAAAGGACCCGGTAGAGGTGCTCGGCCAGTGCAGCGGGAGCCGCCGGATTCTCGTCGGACCCGGCGTCAGGTGCGGGTTGTTCGTAGCCCTTGATGATCAGTTGGAGATCATTTCCGGTTGATGAGGCGTTGACCAGCGCGGGGGCAGCCCCAACACCCGGGCGTAGGAAAGCCCCAGCGCTCGAAAAGTCACCCAAGGTTGCCGACAGGCCCAGGCGGGGAGTCTGCCGCCGTAACAGCACGTCGATCCGGTGCATCAACGATTGGAGCTGCTTCCCGCGCTCGCTTCCAATGAACGCATGGAGTTCGTCCACGACAACGTAGAGGAGCTTGGAGAACGCGGCGCCTACGGAGGTTCCGCGGTTGCAGAGCATCGCCTCCAAGGACTCCGGCGTGATCAGGAGCACGCCACGGGGGTGCTTAAAGAACCGCTGCTTGGTGGAGCCCGATACGTCCCCGTGCCAAGGCCACACGGGGACTTCAAGGTCCTCGCAAAGCCGCTGCAGCCGTTCAAACTGGTCGTTGATGAGCGCCTTTAGAGGGCTGATGTAGACAATCAGGCCCTCCTCGTCGGTGTTCAGAAGGTGCGTGAGCGCAGGAAGAAAAGCGGCCTCGGTTTTTCCCGAGGCGGTGCTGGCGGCGATGATCACGTCCCGGTCGGCGCTCAGGACGAGAGGAATCGCCAATTCCTGGACCTCACGCAGCGCCTCCCATTGTTCGGTCCAGAGGTAGCGCTGGATTCGAGGGTGCAGCGATTGGAAGGCGCTGGAGGCAGTCATCGTTAGAGCCTGAACGACGCCAGCTCGTCGTCCTCTTGCACGACCAATTCGCCGTCGCCCCCGTGGTCAGCTGCCACCTCGACCGATCCGATCAGGTCCTGCCAGTCCACGCCCGGGTTCTGCTCCAAGACGGCCAAGAGGTTGATAAAGGCGGTGATCGTTGTGCGCGGGGTGCGGAAGAAGTTATCGCCGATTCGATTGGCGCAATGGGTCATGAACTGGTGAATGGCTTCATCGGGCAAGAGATACTTGCCCGCGTCGCCGGCAGCGTAGACATGGCGAATCTTGGTGAGCAGGACGTAGAAGTCTTCGGCTGTCAGGCTCGACAGTCGAACGACAGGGCCGCTGAAATCCACCAACCCGTTGGTGGCAAAGGTATTCTGGGCCAGGCGGCTCTGAAGAGCTTCATAGCTGTAGACGCCGCGGCGGGTATCCATCAGGAAATCCGGGGTGCCGCCCAGAACAAAACCAAGGCCAACCGCAGTGCCCTGCAGGGAGTCGTTGAGCATGCGCAGGAGCTGTTCGTAGTTTGCATTCCGAGCCTGGGCGTTGGCCAACTTGTAGAGGTTGACCAGTTCGTCCAGGCACACCAGCAGGCCGCTATAGCCCGCCAGCCGAACAAAGCGGCCCATGAGCTTGAGCTGGTCGTAGACCGATGCGTCGTCCACGATGGTTCGGACGCCCAGCGCTGCACGCGCGTCCGTCCGGGTGGCAAATTCGCCACGCAACCAACGAATGGCATCGGACTTGAGCTGCTCGTTGCCTTGTTCGAAACCTCTCCAATAAGCGGCGATCACGTCGGCAAAGTCATAGCCGTTCACCAGTTCGCTCAGCTGCTCGAGCTTCGCGCGAATGACCTGCTCGGTGGATACGCCTTGCGACTTGGATTCGGCCACTGCGGTCGAAATGAACTTCTCTACCACCCCGGGCAGGGCGCCTCCGTCGGGCTTGGTCCGAGTGGCCAAGTTCCGCATGAGCTCCGCGTAGAGCGACCGGGCCTGCCCCCCTGAAGCATGCAACCGCCTGTCGGGATTCAGATCCGCGCTGGCCACGACGAGCTTCCGCTCCATTGCAATGGCGCGAACGAGGTTCAAGAAAAAGGTCTTGCCTGCGCCGTACTCACCCACCACCAGGCGGAAGGACGAGCCGCCATCGGCGAGCCGATCGATGTCACTGACCAGGGTTTGCACTTCACGGGCGCGCCCGACCTGGATCAAATGCTGACCGGCGCGTGGAACGACGCCGGCGCGCAGCGACTGGATCACCGCGTCGCGGTCCCTGGAACGGATTGGGCTGCTCATTGCTCGATCTTCTCAATGAATTCGGGGTTGATCTCCAACGGGTCGTCGCCGTCGGAAAATGGAATGTCGTAAGCGTCGAACGACGCATCGTTGATTTGTTCAAGCGCGCCGTCGAGCATCAGCTCCATGTCTGCCGCGCCATCTTCCAGTTCTGCACGGGTCCAGACGGGGCGCGACAGCATTAGCCTCAGCAATGCGCTGTGTGCCTGATCAAGCCCGAGCAACTGACCAGCACTCTCCACCTCGGCACTCACCGCTTCCGCCGGCGCAAGATCAGGGGGAGTCGCTTCCTCGTCGGTGAAAATGTTGGCGAGCAATGCGGAGACTTGGGCTGTGTCCCGCTGAAGAGCAGCGATCCGGTCGGGATCGAGTTGGAATGCGCCAGACGCAGCCTTGGGCAATGCGCTGGGGGCTTTGGGCGGGCGTGGGGCATGGACGTCGCTGAACACACGAGCGGGATCCACGCCCAACGCTTTGTAGACGCGCTCCAAGAACCGGACCTCCTCTGGGGAGACCATCCCGTCGACTTGGGCGAGCGTGGCCATGGACCCGGCGATGGCGTCCTTTATGTCCCCGCTGAGCGGATCCAGCTTCTTGCGCAGCGTAGGCAAGGAAAGCGGTGCCATCGCCAAGAGATCAAGGTGCGCGCGCAGACGCCGTCGGTCACCCTCGCTCAGATGCGTCCAGCTTTCGATTTCGCGTGAAAGGTGCTCAAGTTCGTGGGTGCTGAACGTGCCATCAGACTGAGCGACCGTCGAGGCGAGTTGCAGGGTCAACTGGGCCGTTTGATAGGCCTGAGCGTCGGTTCGATGGGTTTGGTCGGGAAGCAGGGGGAAGAGAACGATAGGGTCGTTCTCGCCAGGCACCCGCGCGCCTTCGAGCACATTGGGTTCCATGCCGACCTTGGACTGCTCTAGTGCTCGTGCGAGTTCCCGAATTTTGTCCTTGCCCAGGGTGGTTCCGACTGCCCCAAGCCTTTCCAATAGGTCGGTCAGCTTGATCGACAAATTGGCGGTTTGAACATCCGAAGCGACTTCGGCCAATGCGGTCCGCGTGGCCAGCGGCCAGATCTCTGACGGAAGCAGCAAGGTGCCCTCAATGGATTGGCGGGCCTCGGGGTTCTTGCCCACGAGCCGGCTGAAGGCTCCGAGGTCCTCCGTGCACTGAGAAACAAGTTCCTGCAGCGCCTTTAGGGGCGCTCGCAATGCGGTGACATCGGGAATGTCACCGAAAGTCTTGGTGCCGGCATCAGTCCGGTCCAAGGCCGGGTTAAAGGGGCGGCGTGTGAACTTCAGCTTGGTGCGGTTTTTTGGCAGCACCATTCCAGGGCCGAACGTCTCTTGATACCGCAGAGCGAAAAGGCGATCGAACTCTTCCGCACAACGCGTTGCGGCGGTTCGCAGCGGAATCTCTGGATTGAGCCGCACCCAGGCCGTGGCCAGCGCGGCGGGCACGGGGACTCGATCCAAGGAGCATTGCCCCAGGGCCAAGCGGATGTAGAAAGGCAGTTCGTAAGTTCGTTCGAACGCGGGAAGCGGCGCGTTGTAAAGCTGTTCGCCTGCTTCGGTCAGAGCCATCCAGTCGAGCAGGCTGTTGACATGACCGTGGACATTCGGAAGCACGGCGGCATAAGCAGACGACAAACGGCGGAGCATCGCCTTGATAGCGGGCCAGTCTTGCTTGGAATCCGGATCGTTCCCCGAATCCAGCAAGATGCGACGCTCCAATCCAAACAGGAACAATCGAACATACTGGATTGCGCAGCCGGGATCGGTACGGTCCGAAGCGAGCCACTTCAGATAGGCGTGGCGTTCAGCGGGTTCAAAATCTGCGTAGCCTCCCCAGTAGCGCGTCGTGGACCGGTAATCCCCGTATCGCCCAACGGCAAGAACGCCATTGACCAAGCTGGGCTCGTTCTCACGCGTGCCAGGGGTGGTCAGCCGCGGACCTGTGTAGAACAGGCCGCCCCGGATAACAATGCCCGCGATCTCGATCTCGTCCTGGGCGCCGAGCCAGCGGGTCTTGTCCCAGCCCTCGGGGGGGCGGGGTACCGTGAATTGCTTTGCCGGCGTTCCGGCGTCGATGGCCACCCGCCGGAGCTCATCGGGCAGGGAGGGAGGCGAAGCCCGCGATGGAAGCGGGGGCGGCGGCGTCATTGCACCTGCGTCGCGGGTTCCGTTCGTGTGGGGAGGGTTAGTCTGCTCCGCGGCTCTTGAGTCCGAGTGCGCTCGCCCATCTATGGTGCCCGTCAAGGTTTCTCCCGAGGCTGTGTCCGCGTTTGTGGCGAACTGGATCAGCGGCTCGACCAGCTCATCTTGCGAAGTCGCGGCCAAGCGCTGGGTCACGGCAAGTTTCGCCGCAGCGAGGTTGCCCGGGCGCGCGCGCTCAATGCGTTCCTCGTCAGGTTGGTAGGGGTAGGGGGTAGAAGGGTTTGCGGAGCCCACGGCCGTCAGCACCCGTGCGGCGGACTCGATGGCAAGGCGCATGCTCACCGCGGCTTTGGCCTCTTCCAAATTGCCAGGACGGGGCGGCGAAAGAGTCTCCGGGGGCGCTTTGCTCGGGGCCTGCGCCGCAGGCAGCGCCGAGCGCCCCTCAGAGCCGAGCGGGCGCGCATCTTCTGGCACCGCAGCGCCGACCGATCCCGAGGACGTGCCCGATTCAATATTCGCGGGTCTCGCCGGTTGGGCAGCTTCTGCGCGGGGCTGTCTCTGTGCCGCCTGCCCAGATGGAAGAGCGGATGCCTTGATCAACTCCGCCAAGGTCGGCTCTGGAGCGGGGACCGGCTTGGCGGGAGAGGGTGTCTTTTTCGGGCGCATCGCCTGCCACTTGGCCCAGAGCCAAACGGCGGCGGCCACCGCAAGGACGATCCCCAAACCGATCCAGACTTCCTTTGGCACCAATGCTATGACGACCAGGATTGCGACGATCCAGCCGCCTGCGGTTTGCTTCCTTCTCGCCATGTGGCCCCCTGCCTTTGGCGCTTCCTTTTGGGGCATTGTAGCTCGCCAACCCCACGTGAGACGCGCATAGCCAGGACGGGGCGAGGCTCTGGGATGGCCAGGATTCGCCCATTCAGTATTGGCGTCCAGGGCACTGGCGTGCCTGCCCCAAGCCTTGACGTTGATGGCCGTACGAGTGAGCTGGGATGATCAGTGGGGTGGTGAGAGCCGTGTTTCGTTCACCGCAAGCATGTGCCGCTGCAGGGCTGCGACGATCTCGTTGTCTGGCAGGTTCTGGGCCCCGGCCAGGAAAACGAGTTCGGCCACTTGTCGTCTGCGCTTGGCGTCGTCGCGGCGCTTGATGGCCTTCTCCCGGGCATCCTGCCGCTGATGCGCCAGAAGCTCCCTGGCTTGAAGCTGGGCCAGCCGATGGGTGGCCCGTTGGATCTGATCGCGGTAGTGATTGGTGGATGACATGATCTTCTCCTAGTGAAGTCTCCCTCAGTGAAGCAATGATTTCTCATCCGTCAACCTATTTATGGCGCATCGCTTTCGCACTTGATGCAATTCAGAAAATCAGAAAAGAAAGATGCAAATGCAAAGAGCGAAAAGCGCACTTAGGCATCACAAGTGATGCGTGCGCAATGGGCTTCGCCCCTTGAACCCCAAGCCGCTTTGCGACTTGCCAACTGCAAATTCAAAGGCATAAAGAGCTCAAAGAACTGGAGCTCTCTGCATGGCGATCTACCACACCCGTGTCAAAACCTTCTCCCGTGCCAAAGGCCATTCGGCCGTTGCCGCCGCTGCCTACCGCGCGGGCTTGTTCCTCATAGATGAGCGCACGGGAGCGCGGCACGACTACTCTCGCAGGGGCGGAGTGGTCGAGAGCCGCTGGGTGGTGCCTTTGAAGGCGCCAGACTGGTCGCTCGACGCGGCCAGGCTCTGGCAAGCAGCCGAGGCGGCAGAGAAGCGAAAAGACGCGACCGTGGCCCGAGAGTTTGAGATCGCACTACCGCATGAGCTAAACGGGCCGCAGCGCTCGGCCCTGACGGCGGACATCGCCCGGGCCCTGGTTGATCGCTACGGCTTTGCAGCCCAAGCGAGCATCCATTCGCCGGGCAGCAACGATGGACTGAATTGGCACGTGCACATCCTCGCCACCACGCGCCGCTTGGATGCCGAAGGGCTTGCGGACAAGACGCGCGAGCTGGACGGTGGCCCCTCGGGGCGCAGCGAAGTGGAGTGGCTCCGGGCGATGGTGGCCCAGCTGACAAACCAGCACTTGGCCGCTGCCGAGATCCCAGTGTCCGTCGATCATCGAAGTTTGGAAGCGCAAGCGGAGGACGCGCTCGAGCGCGGCGACATCGTCGAAGCTGCGGTTCTCGGGCGGCGCCCAACGATCCACTTGGGCCAGCAGGCCTCAGCGCTCGAACGGCGGGGAGTGGAGACCGATGTCGGGAAGGTTCTGGCCAACATCGTTGCGGACAACCAGGGTGCTGTGCATCAGGCAGCGATACGGTTTGAGAGGGCAGCGACGGATACAGGCCGTGCCCACGGACATGCATCGATGCCGCCGAACCGTGTCGAGCTGGGGCCGAAATCGGGTGGAAGCTACATCGAGGACGTAAAGGGATTCGGTCGGCGAGGAGTTCTGGCCATTCGCACTCTTCCAGATGCACCCGAACCATCGCTGCGATCCCTGATGGAGAGCGCGTGGGGACTTTGGCGTGACGTGGCGGCGGCCGGTCTCGAGGGCGCGCTTCGGTCCACGCGCCTGCTTCTAGGTCGTCTGGACCTGGCCGTTAGCAACGGGAGCGTGGCGACAAGGGTGCGCAAGGATATCCACCGAGCGCTAAGGGGATTGGCCGCAGTGAGGCGACGAGCGATGGAGTGGCTGCGACGGGTGGAGGCAGAACGACGGGCTGCATCGCTTCTGACGCGCGCGGAGCGGTCATTGGAGGACTTCATCGAACAGCAGCCCCGGCCGACAGGCGCTGCACTGGTGGCCTGGGCCCGGCGTCGCGGACGTCGCTTGGCCGCAATCGAGCAGCGTTTGGATGCCCTGAGAAAAGCTCGTACAAAGATCGAGGACGGTCAGGAAGAGGCCTGTGCGAATCAGCTGTCAGCCGCAGTGGCAGAGTTGGAAGCCGGCAGCAGGGTAGCCCTGGATCAGTTGGAGGATCCGCTTCACGAAACGGGAGACCCCGCAAAGCTGACTGTATCCATGCCGCAGGCCACGCCTCGGCCGGGGCTTCACTGACAGCAATGAAGAGCCCCCGCTGTGGCGGGGGTTTGGGAAGTTCAATGAAGCGTTGGCCGTTTGGTCGTTGGCGGCTTGGCCGAGGGCTTGATTCCCCGCCGATCAGCGAGCAGTTGGTCCAACGGAGCCAGATCCTCTTTTACCTCGACGCGTTCCTTAGTTGTAGGAGCGGGCCGTGGCGGAAGATGAGACCTGTCATGACTGAGGTCGACTGGGTTTCCGCCTGCGCGCTGGCGCAAGACCTCGGCGGCGACCTCCAAGGCCACTCGAACATCTTCTGAGCGCTCCTGCCGTGTACGCTGAGCCGCTCGTTCGATGGTGCCGCTTAAAACCAGCGCGGCGATTCGGGTTTGTGGATCAGTCATGGTTCCTCCGTCGTTGGTGTGTGCCCGTCGTCGGTCAACTGAGCTTCAATGGGTTGGATCGGGCTTTTTCCTGAAGACCTGCCCAGGACGTGCTCCGCGAGGTCCAGAGCGGCTTGGATGTTTCCCAAGCTCTCTTCGCGAGTGCGATGGACGGTGGGATTGAAGCTGCCGCTCAGAAGTAGCGCGGCGATTTGGGTTCGTGGATCTAGCAATGTGCGTCCTCGGTTGGTGTGTGCTCGTAGCCAAACAGTTAAGTGAAAATTAGCAAGGGCACTCAGCAGGGAATTGCGCACACAATTGCTACTTAGTCGAAAAGAACTTGCTGGCGGGGAAGCGGCCCCTGGAAAGTCACCTGAAGTCGCGCAGTCGGCCCCACAAGCGGGGCTGACTCCGCCGGCGTTGGATGACGGTGGCCCCAAGTTAGCTCTCTAAAGAAATTCGCAACGGGGTCGATAGCCGCATAAGAGGGCGTTGCCCAACTTTTGCGACGAGGACAGGATGTCAATGAAAAAAATGGTTCTAAGCAGTGCGTTCTTGCTTCCTGCACTCGTAGGGTGCGGGAAGGCCGGAGCGCCGGAGTGCGGCGATGAGATGACCCTGGACCTGGTTCGCAGCATCATCCAGCGGGAGCTCGGGGCGGCAAGTGCTGCTGCCAACTTGAGCCCAGAGCAGCTTCGCAGTGTTCTTCCCATCTCTTTGGCTCATCCGACGAGCTTTGATGAGAAGATCAGCCGCTACAGTTGCGAAGCTGACCTGGCCGCGCCATTCAACAACCCTGGGCAGGACGTTTACAAGCTACGGCTTGAATACACCTCTCAGGCGGTCAATGGACAACACTTGGCCGAGGTCCAGGTGCTTCCTGGAGATCTTATTGGCATAGGAGCGGCTATCAGCTCCAATGTTCGGAGCCAAACACAAGCCGTTGCTCCCTCGGCTGAAGCTCCCCCGGCTGAGGCTCCAGTTGAAGAGTCACAGGCAGTGGAGGTTGATCCTGCTTATGATTCAGCGATGTCGACGAAGGCGGACGATTACCAAGGGCCTAACTCGGACGAGTTGCTGGTCGATGCCGCGTCGACTGGGCCCAGCTTCGATTGTGGGAACGCGTCGTCGGCAGTAGAGCAAATGATCTGCGCCGATCGGGATCTGGCCCGGTTGGACAAGCAAACCGCAGAGGCGTTTGGTGTCGTCCGGGCCCGTTCGATGGATCCGGGCCAGGTTACGGCGAGTCAAGGACGGTGGCGCAGGACAGTACGGGATATATGTGCCGACGAAGCCTGTATAGAGCAGGCCTACCAGACGCGGCTGGCTGAGTTGAACTGACCCCTGGGACACCGTTTCGAGCCATTCCTGCTCAGGGCAGGGGCCGGAGCCTTCCATTCACGACCAGATCAAGAACGCCCCGGGCGACATCGGTTGCGGCCGATATCCACTCGTTGTCATCGCCCGGAAACGCCTCTTCAAGTGGATCTTCCTTCCCTCCGTGAAAGAGGTTGTTACGAACCCTGCGGGCGGCTTGCATCAGCGCCCTCGGGTCTGACGCGCTCAGGGCTTCGGCCCGGAAGGAGGTGATGTTGTGGCCTCCGTGCACGATCACCGCCTGGACCATGGGACGATCCCGGTTCCCGCCCAGGATCTTCTGCTTGGTCGAGTCAGACACCGCCAACGTGAGTCGCTCTGGTTGCATCACTTCGAGTGCAGCGTCGACGGCTTGCCAATTCACCTTGGCGGATCCGTTTGAGTAAGCGCCGGTGAACCCGGGAACTTGTTTCAATGCGAACTCAAGGGCACCGAACGCTCGGAGCAGGCGAAAGGCACGGAGTGCGGAGGTGGGCATGTTGGACCTGTTTTGTTGGGCTATTTGGCATCGCCGGCAGGCGTGGGCGCCAGCCCAACCGACCAGTTGCCGCCGGGTTCCTGCTGCGGCGAGAGCAGGTCGTAGGTCTTCACCATGTTCAGCAGCCCAGAGTGGCCGTATGCATTCGGGGTAAACGATGGGTTGGTTCGTCGCAAGTATTGCCCCAGTGCGCCCAGCCCCACTTTTCCCTCGGAGGTCTCGCCTGCAAGCAAGGCCACCGCATCCACCAGGAACCGAGGCCGACGTTTGGGGAGGGGGCGCACGTCGATGGAAATGGGCTCCACTTTGCCGGAGCCTGTGCCCGCTGATTCGTTGAGACCAGTGGTCTCACGTGGTCCAGTGGTCGAAACGCTCTCCCAGAGAAAGAACTGGTCACATGCGTTGCGCAGTGCGAGTGGTGTCTTGGCCTCGCCAACAATGCAAACGGTTGCGCCGCGCTCGCGGAGTTTTCGGCAGAGATAGGCAAAGTCGGAGTCGCTGGTGACCAGGCAGAACGTATCCGCCCTGCCATCGAACATAGCCTCTTGTGCGTCCAAAGCCAGTGCGATGTCAGAAGTGTTCTTCCCTGCAGCGTACTGATACTGCAGGCAAGGTGTGAACGCCTGTTGGACCATCACCTCTTGCCACCGATTGGCAAGGGTGGCGTGGTTCCCGTAGCCTCGACGCAGCACGACTCTGCCGAACTGGGCACCCATCAACAGCGCATGGTCAACGATGTCAGGACTTACGTTGTCGCAGTCCACCAAGACAGCCACTTTGCAGTCTTGGGGGGCACTTCCGTTTGCCATATCGCATTCCTTGTTGTTGGTCCTCCAAGATCGGCTTTCGTCTCATCAGCCTGGACTGCGGTGGAGTTAGGCAAGTCCACAGCGGATCTTACACTCAGCTCTTCCTAGGATTGGTTCGTTTTCCTTGCGTGACGTGAAGAAACCAACAGCCTGACGGTGGCATCCATGGGCCCTTTGCCCCCTGTGTCCGAGCCACGATAGAGCTCCCTTTCGGCGAAAAGTCCTCACTCTTGAAGAGTTTTCCTGGCGGTTGTGCTGATGCGCGGGTGGCGATTGGCGCGTCTTTGTGAAACAGGAGCGTTCTGCTAGTGCGAGTGGCTTTTGGACGCTGATACTACTGAGCTTGGCGCCGCTCGGCCCAGAGGCCCGGATGGGCCACGGGCGCCCTGACCAAAGGGCAAGGGATCATTCGATGCCGGTGCCGAGCATAGGGAGGGCATCGCGCTAGTTGAGCGCGCCGTATGGACTCAGCACGGCCAATTCAATCAGTGTTGCGACGATGTTGCGTCGGAGCACGGATCTCGGAGGTGATGCCGGAGATCCTTGCTGCACAAGGCTCTTGGTGGCTAATATCTTCTTTTAGTCGTTCTGCTTCATGAGCGGGGTGTGCTCGGCGGACTTTTCTTTGGACATGGGGCTCGTGAATCCGGGGCGTCCGTTCGCGCCGGAGGGCAGCGGCAACGGAGCGGGTACAGGGCCGTCCATGGTAACTGCTGGGGCACAGGGCTGCGGCTACCGGTGGCAGGCGGGTACCGCACAGCAACGGGGTCAGGCCGGGACCAGGGTGATCTGCCGGTGGCTGGCGAAGATATCCATCACGATCTCGAAGTAGGTTGGGCCCTCGCCCCGTTGCAGGGCGTCCAGCTGGCGCGCAATGGTCCGCGTGTTGAAGGTGCCCGGGGCTTCCAGCTTGGACTGCAGCCACTGGCATGTGCTAGTTCGTCCCAGTGCGGCGCGGCTGTGCTCGATATCACTCCAGATCACCGTTGCCCGCTCATGGCCGGCCAACGCGCCATGGACGCCATGCAGCAGATCATCCAGGGCGTCCAGGCTTGGCCCGAGCTGCCAGTCCTCGCCGGCCATGAACACGCGGTTGATCTCCGCGTACAGGCTGGGGATGTCGTGAATGGCACAGCCTTCGATCTGCAGGATGAGCGTCATACGTCGACTGTAGCGTTGTTCCCTGTGCGTTGGACATGGCTGAGCGCCGGATGCTTTGGGGACCCATGCTGGGGTTTGGCAAACTTCTTTGCTGAGTCAAGTGCTCGGCACTCCCGTCGTGGCGCGCGCCGGTTTGCAGGGAAGAAAACGACGTGACCCATCGCCAATAGCAGGGCCATCAGCTGGTAGAGAGTTCGCCCGAAGTCTTCTTCTTCATTGATTGGTGCCATCGGCAGCAGGACCCCTCGGGCGCGTTCAACTTCCACTGTCAGTGATGACTGGCTGGGTGATGGAAATAGATTCTCCTCCTGTATCATCGGCAAGAAAGGTCTGGAAAATTGTTTCTGGGATGGTCAGTAACGTTGTATCTGCGTCTCCGGTGCGGTGGGGGTAGTTTGATCTGTCCCCGTTGTGAGCAGGGTGAGGTGTTGAAAGCTCAAGTAAAGGAGCGCGGCGTTCAGATATTTGTCTGCGACGAGTGCGATGCCGTGTGGTTCTCCTTCGCTGCTATAGGGGTCTCTCCGTTCAGAGACCTTGAGCGGTATCTTGAGGAAATTTCCGTCGCGCGGTCCTGGGAGTCAATTTCCGTGGACAGGCATGAGTAGAAAGTACGCAGTTTCCATGCACTCCTCGACCGTATTGCCTCAGCGCAGCGCGTGGGTCAGTGCAGCATGGGGTGACCTTCCCGTCTCCCACTTCCAGAGCGACGAAAATCTCAATGACTGCAGTTTTATTGACTTGAAGGTCAATAAGTGGGAGATCAGTGGCAGTCGATTGCAATGGGGTCTGGACCCCTTCATCAGGGCTGAAATACTCAAGGCTCGGGGCCCTGCGATGGCAGATGCCAGATTGCAGCCCTGACGGTAGTCGCGAAGCAGCGCGTTGTTCCTCTGGACGGAAGGGTGCCGGGATCGATGGGCTTCATCCTCCCCCTCCGTCCATCAAGTGACGGTTTCTGCGGTCACGACTCGCAAGCGCTGCGTGATGACTGCGATTGATGTGCTCGTGCATTGATATGCCCGGCAGGAATAACCACCTCCATTAAGTGTTTCCTTCACGCCTGTCTGCACAGTTCCATAGATTTGGATCGATACAATAATATCGACCCATAAAGTTTCCCTGTGCTGCGCCGCCATCGATCGTACGGCCATGATCAAGGGAATTGAGATGCTCGCCTTACGCAACCTCCGAGTGGGATCCCGGCTGGGTGCCGGGTTTGGATTGCTGCTGCTGTTCATCGTGGCCATCGTTGGCCTGGCGCTGTACGGAAATCACCTGAAGTCCGCCCAGTTCGAGAAAGTGGTGGACGTCAACATGGTGAAGATGCGGCTGTTGAACGACATGCTGGATACCAACAACGCGGTGTTGATGCACCGCCGCCTGATGGTGATCAAGCGCGGCGAGGATTTTGACAGGGATTATCAGAAGGCGCAGGAGCTGTCGCGGACCTACGACGGTATCTGGGCCAGGTACATCAGGATTCCGCGCGACGCGACCGGCGATACCCTGGTGGCGAAAATCGACGCGGCACGCAAGGCCACCGACGCCTCCACCCGGCATCTTCACGAGCGCATGAAGGCCGGGGATTTCGACGGCGCGGCCAAGGAACTGCTTGCCGAGCAGGGGCTGGCAACCGCGTGGAACGAAGCGATCTCGACCCTGCTGCGGCATCAGGAGACACTGGCCGAGCGCAGCCGCGAGGAATACCGTTCAACCGAATCCTGGACCGGCACGCTGTCGATCGTGTTCGGCGTGTTGAGCCTGGTACTGGGCTCGCTGGCCGCGTGGGCCATCACCCGCAGCCTGACCCGCCCGCTGGAAGGCGCGGTGAAGCTGGCCGACGGCATCGCCAATGGGCGGCTGGACAACAGCATTGACGCCTCCGGCAACGATGAGGTCACGCAGCTGCTCAGGTCGATGCAGCGCATGCAGGCGCAGTTGCAGTCGGTGATGGCGGCGCAGGGCGAGTTGGCGCGCCAGCACGATGCGGGCAGCCTCAGCTATCGCATGGACGAGAGTGCCTTCCCTGGTGACTACGGGCGCATGGTGCACGAGACCAACGCGCTGGTCGGCTCACACGTGCAGGTACAGAACCGGCTGATCGAAGTGATGAAGCATTACGCCCGTGGCGACCTGTCGGTGGACATGGATCCGCTGCCGGGCGAGAAGGCGGCGATCACCCAGGCAATGGACGAGACCAAGGCCAGCCTGTCGGCGATCAACAGCGAGATCCGCCGGCTGGCGACGGCCGCGGCGGCGGGCGACTTCAGCCTGCGCGGCGATGAAGATCGCTTCGCCTACGATTTCCGCGACATGGTGGCCGGGCTCAATCGCCTGATGCAGACCACCGACGAGAACCTGGTGCAGGTGTCGACCCTGCTGCAGGCGATCTCGCGCGGTGACCTCACTGTGCGCATGCAGGGTGACTTCCACGGCGTGTTCGCCCGCATGCGCGATGACTGCAATGCGACCGTCGATCAGCTCAAGCAGATCGTCGGCCGCATCCAGGCCAGTGCGTCCAGCATCAACCTGGCGGCAGGCGAAATCGCCTCGGGCAACACCGATCTGTCGCGGCGCACCGAGCAGCAGGCGGCGAACCTGGAAGAGACGGCGGCGTCGATGGAGGAGCTGACCTCCACCGTGAAGCAGAACGCCGAGCACGCCCGCCAGGCCAACCAGCTCGCCATCGGTGCGCACGGTGTCGCCTCGCAGGGCGGCGAGGTGGTCGGCCAGGTGGTCACCACGATGTCGGCCATCGAGGCCTCGTCGAAGAAGATCGCCGAGATCATCTCGGTCATCGATGGCATTGCCTTCCAGACCAACATCCTGGCGTTGAACGCGGCGGTGGAAGCCGCGCGTGCCGGCGAGCAGGGCAGGGGCTTTGCGGTGGTGGCCAGTGAGGTGCGCACGCTGGCACAGCGCTCGGCCGGTGCGGCCAAGGAGATCAAGGGCCTGATCGAGGATTCGGTTGGCAAGGTCGCCGATGGATCGGCGCTGGTCCGACAGGCAGGCACCACGATGGGCGAGATCGTTGCTTCCGTGCAGCGCGTGACCGACATCATGGCCGATATCTCTGCTGCCTCGCAGGAGCAGAGTTCGGGCATCGAACAGGTGAACCAGGCGGTGGTGCAGATGGACGAGACCACGCAGCAGAATGCGGCACTGGTGGAAGAGGCCAGTGCTGCGGCGCGTTCCATGGAGGAGCAGGCGAACCTGCTGGCCGAGGCGGTTTCGGTGTTCCGCACCGGCGCGGTAACGGCGGCTGCAGCCGTGCGTCCGGCCCTGGCTGCGGTGGCCGCGAAGGTCACCCCGGTGCGCAGGGCGGCAACGCTGTCGCCGCGCATCGAGCCGACACTGGCGGCCAATGCCGGGGGGTGGGAAGAGTTCTAGCAGAGGGCAATGCCGGCAAGGAGACGGCGCCCATCACGCTGGCTGATCGTGATGGGCGCGGATTTTCTTCCTGAACGCGCGATGGCCGACGAGGCCGCGGACACGCGCATTTCACTTCCGGTTGCCAGCAGCGGGAGGACACTTGCGCCATACCGGAACCTAGGAGATGGCCATGAAGACCTCGACCCGATTGCTTGTGCTGGGCACCCTGCTGGCGGCTTCGTCGGTGGCCGGCGCGCAGACCTATGGTCCGCGCGATGAGGGACGCCGATTCAACGATGGCAGCCGCGTGGTCTGCAAGAACGTGGAAGTGCAGCGCAACTCGCGCGATCCGAACCGCATCGCCGGTACGGCCACTGGCGCGGTGATCGGCGGCCTGCTGGGCAACCAGGTGGGCGGCGGCAATGGCAAGAAGCTCGCTACCGTGGCCGGTGCTGTTGCCGGTGGTGCGGCGGGCCGCCAGATCCAGGGCAACAGCCAGCAGAAGAACGGCGACCGCGTGGTCGAGCGCCGCTGCGAACGCGTCTATCGCTGATCGATCGCCGACGGCCCCCGTTTTTCCCCTTCCACATCGCAGTACTCGAACGCCGGCCTCGCGCCGGCGTTCTTCATTGCAGGAAAAGGGGACGGAGGGGATTAAGTCGCAATCCCCCCAACCGGCCGCTTACGACTTAATCCCCTCCGTCCCCTTTTTTGCGAGGAGGCGCCAGGTGGCGAGGCTGCCGTAGAGCAGCAGCAGGACGGTGAGGGTGATCAGTTCGTGGCTGACTTCGGCCAGGCTGGCGTCCATCTGGTTCAGGCGCACCATCAGGTTGATGCCGGAGGTGGTCGGCAGCAGCTGCGCCAGCCAGACCAGCGGTTGTGGCGTCATCACCGAGGGCCACGACAGGTTGGCGAGGAAGAACAGCGGGATCGAGGTGGCGATGATGTACTGGAAGGCGCGTTCGCGGGTGCGGAAGAAGCTGCCGACGAACAGGCCGAAGGCCACCGTCGCCGCGATGAACAGCGTGCCACCCAGCAGCTGGCCCAGCGGGTTGCCTCCGCGTGGATAGTCCTGCACCCAGGCAGTGAACCCGGCATACCAGAACAGACCGAACAGGCCGATCAGGCCGAAGCCCAGTGCCATGCCGGCCAGGGTCGGCAGGTCGAAGCGCAGGCGCCGGCCGAGCGCGAGGCGGCGGCCGCCGAGCAGGACGCCGATGCCCATCAGCAGCGTCTGGTGCACGATCAGCTCGGCCACGCCGGGAACGATGGCGCTGCCATAACCTTCCTGCGTGTTGTACAGGGGGCGCTGCACTAGCGTGACCGGCGGTGCCTGCGGTGCGCCCATGAAGGCCGCCTGGCCGACCACGGCATCACGCCCGAACGCACCCAGCGCGTCAGCCACGCTGCCCAGCACCCAGCTGGCGCGGCCCAGGTAGGCACCGTTGCCAAGCAGTACCAGCTTGGCCGGGTGGCCGCGCAGGATGTCGCGCTCCAGATTGGCCGGGATCACGACGATCCCCTCGGCATGGCCGGCTTCCAGCTGCTGGCGCGCGCTGTCGACGTCCGCGGGTTGACCGACCACGCGCGCAACGCGCAGTGCGTCGAGCTTTCGCAGCAGCTCGCGGCTGGTCGCGCTGTGGTCTTCGTCCACCACCAGCACCGGCAGGTTGCCGGCCACCTGGTGCCGGTAGGCGGCTGGATAGAAGAACGAGTACAGGATCACCGCCCCGACCATCACCACGATCGCATAGCGGTCGCAGAGCACTGCCATCAGGGTCTGCCGCAGGCTGCGCCAGAGTGCGCTCATGCGTCGGCCCCTGCGGGCTGTGCGGCGGCAGGTGTGCGCGCAAAGGCGATCAGGCGCAGGCCGCCGACGCCTCCTGCCACCACCGCCATCAACAACAGCGTGGCCAGCGGCCACACCGAAACCTGCAGCGGCGAACCGATGAACTGCTGCTGGGTCTGCAGCTTGATGTAGGCGCTGAGGGGCAGCAGCTGATGCCAGACGCGGGTGAACAAGGGACCGTCGAGGACCGGGAAGGTGGCGCTGGAGAAGGCCAGCGCGGTGCCGATGCTGAGGCCGACCGCCGACAGCGCGGTGCCCATGTCGCGGGTCACGCCGACGAAGAACAATGCGTAGGCGGCCGTGGCCAGGTAGAACAGCGGCTGTGCGAGCAGCAGCAGGAATACGCTGCCCGCCACGCCATCGCCACGCAGCCAGGCCAGGTAGCCGATGCCGAGCGCGCCATACACCGAGAACAGCAGGATGTACGGCGCGACCTTGCCGGCAATCGCCGCCCACGGCGCGCGGCCCAGCCAGGCGGGCAGGGTGCCGTCGCGGATCTCGCGGCCAAGACTGCCGGCCACTGCAAGTGCCA
This sequence comes from Stenotrophomonas sp. CASM114, assembly GCF_049384325.1. NCBI lineage: Bacteria > Pseudomonadati > Pseudomonadota > Gammaproteobacteria > Lysobacterales > Lysobacteraceae > Stenotrophomonas > Stenotrophomonas sp. CASM114. The sequence continues at coordinate 114,176 of NZ_JBMRGJ010000003.1, forward strand.
GCACCAGCGACAATACCGCCGGGAAGATCAACGGCAGCAGGAACAGCTCGTAGCTGCGTGCCGGGTTGTACAGAATGTCCGACTGCACCGCGATGGGTGCCGCGCGCAGCTTGCCCGGGCCGACCTGCAGGCCGATGCGCTCGCGCAGCAGGCGCGCGTTCCATGCGGAAACCGCGTCGCCGATGTCGCGCGACGCCGACTGGCCGGTGGTCATGTAGGTGGCGTTGTAATAGGCAAACACCGTGCCCTGGCGCCCACGCAGCGCCTGCCGGGTGACATCGCGCGGCACCAGTACGATGGCGAACACATCCAGCCGACGCAGCTGCGAACGTGCGTCTTCCAGGTTCACCGGCTGGCTGGCGACGCGCACGCCGGGGCTGGCATCGAGCATGCGCAGCAGCAGGCGGCTGTCACTGCTGTGGTCGAGGTCGACCACGGCGATCGGGATGTCGCGCATCACCGAAGGCGTGAACATCCACGCCATCACCACCAGCATCAGCAGCGGCAGCACGGTGACCAGCAGCAGGTCGGCGCGGTTGCCGCGCAGCGACTGCAGCTCGCGCCGCCAGCTGGCGGCGAAGCCGCCGCGGCCGGGGTTCAGTGCTGGGGCCATGCGAACAGCACGCTCATGCCGGGGCGGAAGCCCTCGATGCGGCGTACCGGGCGCACCCGCACCTCGAAGCTGCGGACGTCGTAGCCGGACGACTGGCGGGTGGTACGCCAGGTTGCATAGTCGCCGGCCGGATTGATGAAGTAGACCTCGAATTCGCCGTCCAGGCCGAGCGCCGGCACGCTGCCCTGCAGCTTGCTGCCGACCTTCAGGCCCTGCATCTGCGATTCGCGCAGGTTCATGGCGACCCACATGCGGTCGATGTCGACCAGGGTGAACACCGGGTAGCCGGCCGGCACCAGCTCGCCCGGGTCGGCCATGCGCTTGTTGATTTCGCCGGCGACCGGCGCGCGCCCTTCCACTTCGACACGCGCGGCGTTGACCTCGGCCACCGCGCCCTGTGCCTGTTGCACCTGGCCCTGCGCGGCACGCTTGTCCTGCTCGCGCGCGCCGGCCAGGGCCATGTCGTACTGCGCGCGCGCGGCACGGGCCAGTTCACGCGAACTGGTGGCCTGGGCATGCGCTTCATCACGCTTCTGCCGGGTCATCACCCCTTCGTTGAACAGGTTCTGCACGCGCTGGTAAGTGGCTTCAGCCAGCGTCGCACCGGCTTCGGCCCGCTTCCAGTTCGCTTCGGCGGCGCGGATGTCTTCGCTGCGCGCGCCTTCGTCGGCCTTGTCGGCCACTGCCTGTGCGGCGGCCAAAGCGCCGTGCGCCTGCTGTTCCTTGGCGGCCACTTCGGGGCTGTCGAGCAGGAACAACACCTGCCCGGCCTGCACGCGGTCGCCCTCGCGCACCTTCAGTTCGGCCACGCGCGCGGTGATCTTGGCGGCCACGTTGATCGTGTCCGCATCGGCCATGCCCTGGATCTGGTCGGCCGGGCTGCGCCAGGCCAGCCACAGGCCGAGCACCACCACGACCAGCAGCACCACTACCAGGATCGGTCCCAACCGGCGCTTGCCCGGGGGCGTTGTCGCATCGTCGTGCAGCACATCACTCATGGTCGATCACCTCGTCCGCCCGCCGCCGGAACTCTTCGAAACGGTCCATCTGTCCACTGATCTCCAGCAACTGTGCCAGCGCAATATCGTATTGGTAGGCGGCCTGTGCGCGCTCGACGCGGGCGCCACCCAGGCCGAGCCGCGCGTCGATCACATCCAGCGAAGTCGCCTGGCCTTCGCGGAACGCCAGCTCCTGCAGGCGCAGGTTTTCCTGTGCCTGGGCAATGCTGCTGTCGAGCAGCACGTACTGCTGGCGTGCGGTTTCCAGCTCGTTCCAGGCCTTGCGCACACCCAGTGCGACCTGGTTCTCGGCCTCGCGCAGGCCCGCTTCGGCCTGGTCCTGCTGCGCACGCGCGGCGCTGATCTGCGCCGGCCGCGAGTTCGGCGACAGGAAGGTGTACTTCAGGCCGATGCCGAACGCCCAGTCCGGATCGGTCAGCATCTCGTCGCGGCGACGGAAGTCGTACTGGCCGAAGGCGAAGATCTGTGGCTTCAGCTTGGCCTGCTGCACGCGCACGCCTTGTTCGGCCTGCGCCACCATCGCCCGCAGGCGCGCGATCTGCGGCTGCCGCGCCTGCGCGGTGCGTTCGAAGCTGGCCACCGGTTCCAGTGGCACGCGCTGCACGAACAGCGGCGACACCGGCTGCACCTCGCCGCCACTGCGCAGCAGCGTGGCCAGTGCGGCCTTCAGCGTGGCCAGGTCGTTCACCGTCTTCTGGTATTCGCGCTCGGCCTTGTCGCGGGCCACGGTGGCCTGCAGGCGCTGCGCGCGGGTGGCGAAGCCCTCGCGTTCCAGCTTCTCTGCGTCGGACAGGTGGCGGTTGAGGCCATCGCGCACATCGCGGCGCACGTCCACCGCCTGCTCGGCCAGGCGCTGGCCGAAATAGGCCTGGGCCAGCTGCACGGTCAGCGATTGGCGTTGTGCTTCGCGCTCGGCGCTGGCCTGTTCGTGGGCGGCACTGGCCGCACGTTGCGCGGCCGGAATCACACCGCCGGTGTACAGCGGCAGTACTGCAGTCACCACCGGGCGGGTACGCCAGTCGCGTTCGGTGAACGACAGCGGCGAGTCGATGCCAAAGGCCTCGGCCACCGGAGCCAGCGAACCCAGGGGCAGGGTGAGCGTCTTCTGGAACTGCAGCCGGCGCACTTCGCCGGTGATCTCCGGCAGGCGCAGCAGGCGGGTCGCGTCCTGCAGGTCCTGCTTGTTGCGCACGGCGGCGTCGGCAGCGGCCAACGCATCGGAGACCTGCTCCAGGCGTTGCCGTGCCTGTTCCCAGTCCAATGCCGGTGCGTTGCTGGTGGGCTGCGCGGCGGCAGCGAATGGCAGGCAGGCTGCCAGCGCCAGCGCGGCCTTCGCGCGGTGCGTCCTTGTACGTCGGCCGATCACGCCCATGCCGTCCCAGTAGTGAAGAAGTGCGCAAACGGTAGTGCGTGCAGCGTGAAGCCCGGGTCTGCGATCATCGGTTTGTCCTCAACGAAGGGTGCCTCTGGCCGCAGTGCGCAGCGCCTGGGTGATGTGCTGCAGCGTGCTTGAGCGCACGGCGGCATGCTGCCAGTACAGCGGCACATCGAGCCAGCGGCGGGGTTCCAGTACCACCACGCGGCCGGCGCGCACGGCGGGCGCGACCAGGGTTTCCGGGGCCATGCCCCAGCCGAGTCCGCACGCGGCGGCTTCGACGAAACCGGTGGAGGAGGGCAGGTAGTGTAGCGGCGGCTGCAGCCGCGCGCGGGTCAGGCGCCGCACGAAGCGCCACTGCAGTTCATCTTTGCGGTTGAACACCAGCATCGGTGCGTGCGCCAGGATTGCGGCCTGCATGCCATCGCGGAAGTACTGGCGGGCGAAGCCGGGCGAGGCGATGGCGTGGTAGCGCATCGCGCCGAGCGGGTGCACGTTGCATCCCTTCACCGGTTGGCTTTCGGCGGTGACCGCGCCGAGCACGCTGCCATCGCGCAGCAGCTGCAGGGTGTGGTCCTGGTCGTCCATGCGCAGGTCGAACAGATAGCCGTGGCGCTGGTGCAGGTCGGCGATGGCCGGTACGAACCAGGTATCAAGCGAGTCATCGTTGACCGCCAGGGGGATCGGCGTGCGCGCAGCGTCGCTGCCACGCTCGGGTAGCAGCTCGGCCAATGCCTCGGCCTCCAGCGCCTGCATCGGTCGCACCCGGCGCAGCAGCGCTTCACCCGCGGCAGTCGGCCGGCAGGGTGCCTGGCGCACCACCAGTACCTGCCCGAGCCTGTCCTCCAGGGCCTTGATCCGCTGCGACAGTGCTGACGGGCTGATCGACAGGCGGCGTGCCGCAGCCTCGAAGCTGCCTTCCTCCAGCACCGCGGCAAACGCGGCCAGTTGCGGGTGTACCAGGTCCATGCCGGTGCCTCTTCAGTTTTCCTGCACAGGATAAAGAAAAATCAGTTTGTCTAATCAAGGCGGTTGGCCGCACCCTGCGCGTCCCCTCGCTGCCTGGCCTGTCCCGATGTGGATTGCCGCTACCGCCGCCGGCCTGTTCGCAGGTGCCGGCCTGATCATCGCCATCGGCGCGCAGAATGCCTTCGTGCTGCGCCAGGGCCTGCAGCAGCGCAATGTGGGGAGGGTAGTGCTGGCCTGCGCCGGCGCGGATATCGCGCTGATCCTTGCTGGCGTTGGCGGCATGGGCGCGCTGGTGCTGCAGTGGCCGCTGCTGCTGCAGGTGCTGCGCTTCGGTGGTGCGGCCTTCCTGTTCTGGTATGGCCTGCGGGCGGCGCTGCGCGCGTGGCGCGGTGGCAGTGCCCTGGCCGCCGCCGAGGCGCAGGGCGGCAGCGGACGGCAGGTACTGCTGACCTGCCTGGCGTTCACGCTGCTCAACCCGCACGTCTATCTGGATACGGTGGTGCTGCTGGGCAGTCTGTCCACGCGCTACCCCGGTGACCTGCGCTGGGCGTTCGCCGCCGGTGCCTGCGCCGCCAGCGTGGCCTGGTTCTGCACGCTGGGCTATGGCGCGCGCCTGTTGCAGCCGGTGTTCCGCAGGCCGGGCGCCTGGCGGGTGCTGGATGCCGCCGTGGCGGTCTTCATGTCCTGCCTCGCCACGCTGCTGCTGTTGCGCCCGCTCTAGGCCGCGTCCACCGCGCACTGCGGGGTTTCGCCGGGGCGCAGGGTCAGCACGCGCACACCGCTGCGGGTGACCGCCACGGTGTGCTCGAACTGCGCCGACAGCTTGCCGTCGCGGGTGTAGACCGGCCATTGGTCCGGCTGCTGACGGATGGCCGGCTTGCCCTGGTTGAGCATCGGCTCGATGGTGAACACCATGCCTTCTTCCAGCACCATGCCGGTGTTGGGATGGCCGTAATGCAGGATCTGCGGTTCCTCGTGCATCTGCTGGCCGATGCCATGGCCGCAGTATTCCTTCACCACGCTGTAGCCGTGGCTGCGCGCGTGGCGGGCGATGGCGTGGCCGATATCGCCCAGGCGCGCTCCCGGGCGCACCGCAGCGATGCCCTTCCACATCGCCTGGTAGGTGGCCTGCACCAGCCTGCGCGCGGCGTAGTCGACCTCACCGACCAGGTAGGTGGTGCTGGAGTCGGCGATGTAGCCGTTCTTCCCCAGGGTGATGTCGAGGTTGACGATCTGGCCGCTGCGCAGCACGTCGGCGGTGCTGGGAACGCCGTGGCAGACCACGTTGTCGATCGAGGTGTTGAGCACATACGGGAAGCCGTACTGGCCCTTGCTGGCCGGCCGCGCCTGCAGCTCATCGACGATCATGCGCTCGACGAAGTCGTTGATCTCCATCGTGCTGCGTCCCTGCAGCGGCAGCTGGTCGAGCGCGGCGAACACCTGCGCCAGCAGGCGCCCGGATTCGGCCAGCAACGCGATTTCGTGCGGCTGCTTGATCATCGTCATGTCAGGCCCGCCCGGGCGCCAGCGCCTGCGGCTGCACCCCGGCTGCCCGCAGTTCGCTGGCGACGATGTCCTGGAAGCTCAGCGTGGGGTTCATCTCGCACAGCATGCCGACCCGGATCCAGAAGGTGGCCTGGGCGTTGATCGAACGGCTGGAGACGGTGCAGGCACGGCGCAGCTGGTCGTGCAGGGTGTCATCGATGTTGACGATGCCCATGGGCGGTCCTGGCGGAATGGATATACGAAGCATATATGTTCCGTATATCCGCCTCAAGCCCGCATCGTTCAGTCCACGTGGGTGGCAAAGCGCAGTCGGTTGCCGTCCGGGTCACGCAGGAGCATCTCGCGGCTGCCCCATCCGGTGTCGTGCGGTGGCTGCTCGATCGGTACGTTGGCGGCACTGAAGGCGCGGTGCAGGGCGTCGACGTCTTCAACGATGAAGTACACCGCGCCGCCGACCTCGCAGTCGCCGCTGTGTTCGGTGAGGAAGATCGTCTGGCCGTCGCGGGTGAGCTGGGCGAACAGCGGGAAGCCGGGTTCGAAGCGGTGTTCCCAGTCGACCACGAAACCCAGCCCCTGCACGTAGAACGGCAGGGTGGTGTCGGCATGGCGCATGCGCAGTTGCGGGATGACGGTCTGGGGCATCGCGAGGCTCCGGGGCGGGAGTCCAGTGTAGTGCCGGCCGCTGGCCGGCATCCCGGCGAGCCTGGGAACGATGAGGTTGCCGGCCAGCGGCCGGCACTACCGAAGCCACGCCGGCCAGCGGCCGGCACGACCGGCGCGGTCAGCAGGCGGTCGGCACGGCGGCCATCGCCGCCAGCAGTTCGCGATTCACCTGCTGGTGCCGTGCCTGCCACACCGGCAGATCCTCGGCGCTGACGTCAGGTTGGCCGTCCAGCGACGACAGCCAGCGCTTGAAGCGGCTCTTGTAGTTGGCCAGCGACACTTCGCCGGTGATGTCGCTGCCGACCAGGCCGCCGGCGCGCAGCGCTTCGATCACCACCAGTGCGTGTTCCAGCTGGAAGCGGCCCTGGTCCCAGTTGCTGCGGGCGACGTCCTCGGCGAACACATCCTTGTCGATCGACAGGTAGGTCGGTTGCGGCGACTTGGCCTGCTCGGCGGCGAACGCGGCAACCAGTGCCTCCGGGTGCTCGAACCGTCGGAATGCACGGCCGCTGCCGAGGCGGTGGCCCCAGCCCACGTCCACATCCATGCACCAGTAAGTCAGGCGCCCGCCCATCAGCGGGCGCCAATGGTTCTCCCAGGCGTGGCCCAGGCCGATGTCACTGGAGGTGATGCCGAGCACATGGATGTGCGAGATCTGCGGCAGCTTGCTGGCCGCGTTCACCCACGACCCGCAGTGCATGCCGAACGGGAAACGCATGTTGTCCGGATGGTTGTCCAGCACCACCAGCTGGAACGGCTGGTGCGCGCGCATGCGACGCAGCAGCGGCAGGCTGAGGTGGTGGAAGTCGCCACTGCCGAGCATCACCGTGCCGAGCTGGGCCGGCAGCGGTGCCAGCACTTCAGCGGCGAAACGGTCCAGGGTTGAAGTGCTGCAGGCGAAGCGCAGCGGATCGTGCCACTGCGGCAGCGCCAGGGTCTGCGCCTGTGGCAGCGGCAGTACGCCACCGTCCAGGTCCAGGATCAGCGGAAAACGCGACGACATCGTTCAACCGCCTCCATCAGGTTCGCCCTGCAGGTACGGGGCCAGCTTGCGCAGGGCAGCGCGCAGCAGCGGGGAGCGGGCGTGGATCGCGTGCCGGGTGGAGGTGAAGCGGGCGCCCAGTTCGGCCTTGATCCGCGAGTCGGTCCAGCCGGCCACGTAGTGGCTCAGGCCGTGCAGCAGCGCGTACTCGAGGTTGTGCATCCAGCTCACCGCATACAGGTTGTGCTCGCGTGATTGCGGGTAGGCCAGGCCGATGTACTTGTCCACCAGCTTTCCGGCGTGGATGTAGCACAGGTTCCAGCCGATCAACTGGCCCTGGTGGCGATACAGGAATATCCGTCCCTGGCCCTGGCTGTCGGCCAGCAGGTGTTGGAAGTAGGGCAGGTCGAGCTGGTCGAAATGCACCGCGCTCTGCGCGAACACGCCCAGGTACAGCGCGTACAGTTCGGCCTGCAGTCGCGGGTCGGCGAGGGCCGGATCGCCGGTGGCGATGCAGTCGATCTGCAGGCCATCGCGCGAGCGCAGCTTGCGCCGGATGTTCTTGCGGCGCGAGGACGACAGGCGTCCGAGATAGCCATCGATCGAATCGAAATCGATCGCCACCCAGGCCAGCGGCATGCCTTCCAGTTCGACGAAGCCGCGTGCCAGCAGCGCCTGCAGGAAGGCGCTGCTGTGTGCATTGGTCGCGTCGTCCAGCAGCGGCGAATCGATTGCCAGGTCCTTGACCACCAGCAGCCGGGAATCGCCGATCGCGTGACGCGTCACGTCCTCGGCCAATGCCTCTGGTGCGACGTGCGCCGGCAACGGGGTGTACTCGGTGCTGGTGGCACCGACGAAGCGGGTCTTCCAGGTGATCCAGGGCCGCCACAGGCGCGACAGCGGCAAGCCAAGCAGCTTGCCGCGCAGATCGTCGTCCATCGTGGTGGTCAGGTCGAGCGGCGCACGGAAGGTCGGCAGGCCGCTGGGAAGCAGGCCTGCCTCGAATCCAAGCGGCGGGTGGGCCAGGAAGCCCTCCAGCAGCGCGGCCGGTTCCAGCGCGGTGCTGGATGCGCGTGACGTCATCTCCATCGGCACGGGAACCGGCAGCGCATCGACCTCAGCCCTTGGCCTTGGTCAGCGCCTGGTCGAGCAGGGTGATCGCCAGGTCGATCTCTTCGTAGCTGATGTCCAGCGACGGCGCGAAGGTGATCACGTTCTTGTACCAGCCACCCACGTCGAGCACGAGGCCCATGCGCTTGCCGTCGTGCAGGAGGTCACCGGCCAGGCCGATGTCGACCATGCGGTCCAGCAGTTCCTTGTTGGGGGTGTAGCCGTCGGTCTGGCAGATCTCGGCGCGCAGGGCCAGGCCCAGGCCGTCGACGTCGCCGATCTCCGGGTGACGCTTCTGCAGGCCACGCAGGCCGTCCAGGAAGTACGCGCCCTTCTCCGGCACGGTGCGCTCGTAATCCATTTCCTTGCCCAGCTTCAGCACTTCCAGGCCGAGGCGGGTGCCCAGCGGATTGGAGTTGAAGGTGGAGTGGGTGGAGCCCGGCGGGAACACGGTCGGGTTGATCAGTTCTTCGCGCGCCCACAGGCCCGACAGCGGGTTCAGGCCGTTGGTCAGCGCCTTGCCGAACACCAGCACGTCCGGGGTAACGCCGAAGTGCTCGATCGACCACAGCTTGCCGGTGCGCCAGAAACCCATCTGGATTTCATCGACGACCATCAGGATGCCGTACTTGTCCAGCACGCGCTTGAGGCCAGTGAAGAAGTTGCGCGGCGGGATGACGTAGCCGCCGGTGCCCTGGATCGGCTCGACGTAGAACGCGGCGTACTCGGCCTGGCCGACCTTGGGATCCCACACGCCGTTGTACTCGCTTTCGAACAGGCGCTCGAACTGCCACACGCAGTGGTCGGAATACTCGTCCGGGGTCATGCCCTTCGGACGACGGAACGGGTACGGGAACGGGATGAACATCGCGCGCTCGCCGAAGTGGCCGTAGCGGCGGCGGTAGCGGTAGCTGGAGGTGATCGACGAGGCACCCAGGGTGCGGCCGTGGTAGCCGCCCTCGAAGGCGAACATCAGGCTCTTGCCGCCGCGCGCGTTGCGCACGATCTTCAGCGAATCTTCAATGGCCTGCGCGCCGCCGACGTTGAAGTGCACGCGGCCGTCGAGGCCGAACTTCTGGTGCATGTCCACGGCAATGGTCTTGGCCAGCTGCACGCGGGTCGGGTGCAGGTACTGGCTGGCGACCTGCGGCAGGGTGTCGATCTGGTCCTTCAGCGCGTCGTTCAGGCGCCTGTTGCTGTAGCCGAAGTTGCAGGCCGAGTACCACATCTGCAGGTCGAGGTAGGGCACGCCCGCACCATCGAACATGTAGCTTCCTTCGCCGCGCTGGAAGATCTTCGGCGGGTCGACGTAGTGGACGGTGTCGCCGAAGGAGCTGTAGCGCGCTTCGTCGGCCAGCAGCTGCGCGTCGGAGGCAGCCGCGTCGGCGTTCTTGTCAAAAATGTTCATGCAGTTCGGTTCCGTGAAGGACGTTCGAAAGGGGTGACGGGGAGCGCGCCTGGAAGGGAGTGCTCAGGCGGTGGCCAGCAGCAGGGGCAGTGCGGTGGGCTGCGGGCTGGCGTCGAGGCGACGTGGCTGCAGCAGGCTGCCATCGAGCAAGCGCGGCAACAGTGCGATTGCATCGTGGAAGGTATCGATGGCGGCATGCTCGATGCCGGCCTTCGTGCAATGGGTGATCAGGCGGAGCTTGGCGAACACGAAGTCGGCATCTTCGGAGACGCAGAAATCCGAGCTGCCATCGCCGATCATCAGCACGCGTGGTGCTTCGTCGGCACGCGCCTGCGCGGCGCAGGTGCACTTGCAGGTACCACTGCGGCATCCTTCGGCCTGGTAGGGCGACTCCAGTTCCCAATGGTCTTCGCACCAGCGCAGGTGGTTGGCCACCACCGGCAGTCGCGACAGGCCGTGGTTGGCGAGGATGCGGTGGATCGCATAGTCCAGGCCGTCGCTGACGATGCGCAGCGGCACGCCCAGCTGTTCGGCGCGGCTGACAAAGGCGGCGAAGCCCGGATCGATCTGCACTTGGTCCAGGTGCGCGTCGAGCGTGGCCGGGTCCAGCTTCAGCAGCCGCACCTGGCCCTGCATGCATTCACGCGAGCCGATCTTTCCCGCCTTCCACTGGTCTTCCAGTTGCTGCCAGCCCGGCTGGCCGTACTTCTCCAGCAGCGAGTCGATGACATCTTCGAGGCTGATGGTGCCATCGAAGTCACACAGGATGCTCCAGTGCATGGGCAGGTCCGTCGATGAAAGAAACGTCCGGCACGATGCCGGGGCAGGCTCAATGTAGGCAGGCAGCCTTTCTCGTTCCTTTCCTGTTGAAAGCCTGCACCGCCGGGTGGGGAAAGTGTTCAGGAATCGAGCGTGCTGAATGGGCGTGATGCCGTGAAAACCGCGCTTTCAGGGCTGCGCAGCGGCCAGCGCCCGCAGGATCTGCGCGGTCTCTTCCCGTGTCTGCCAGGCGCTGTTGCCGAGGGTCAGCATGCGTGCGGCGAAGTCGCGCGCGTTCGGCATGTCGTCCTGCGGCACGATGCCACGCAGGTAGGCGTAGTCGGGCAGGGCATGGATGAACATGCGGCTGGCACCGAGGCCGCGCGGCCACAGTTCGTCCAGTGCGGCATCGCGCGCGCGCTGGCTGGGCAGCAGCAGCATCAGCATCGGCCAGGTGCCGCCGGTGCCGGCCAGGCCATCGACCACCTCCACCGCCGGCAGCTGTGCCAGCTGCACACGCAGCTGCAGTGCGCGCAGGCGCCCGGCCTGCAGGAACGCAGGCAGCCGCCGTGCAGCGTGGGCGCCCACGTTCTGCCGCCACTGGCTGACCCGGTGCTGGGGGATGTCCAGCGGGAAAATGTCTCCGACCGCGTCTTCCAGATCGCCGCGTTGCAGGGCGCTGCGCAGCGGATTGCCGTACACCAGCGACAGCAGCGAGGGGCGGTAACAGGCGGCAAGACCCAGCAGCTGCACGCTGCGAAGCAGCTCCCAGCGCAGGCTGAAACGTACCTGTTCGGCGGCATGTTCGGCCAGCGCGGCGCGCAGCTCGTCATCGCGGCTGACCAGCAGGCCGCCTTCATGCAGGCTCAGCCCCTTGCCGGCGGCCAGGCTGAAGAATCCGATGTCGCCACGTAGGCCCACGCTGCTGTTGCCGACCCGTGCGCCCAGCGCCTGTGCGGCATCTTCGATCACCCAGGCGCCGGCGCCGCGTGCGACCTCGCAGGCCCGTTCGACATCGGCGATGCGCCCGCCGAGGTGGGTGGGCAGGATCGCCAGCGTCCGTGCGTCGGCCAGGCGCGAGAGCTGTGCCGGATCAAAGTCGAAATGGCCACGCCGGGTATCGCACAGCTGCACGCGCAGGCCGAGGCTGTGCACCGCGATCGGCACCAGCGGACAGGTATAGGCCGGCAGGATCACGGTATCGCGCTTGGGCGCGCGCTTGCGCAGGGTGCGCAGTGCGATCAGCAGCGCGTGGGTGCCGGAACAGGTCAGCTGCAGCGGCGGTGTGCCGAGCTGGGTGGCCAGGATGTCGCGCAGGTCGCCGCCGCCGGGAAGGAAGTCTCTGGCCTGCATCGGCAGGCCAGCGGTCGGCGGCAGTTCGCGCGCGAACAGGCTCATCGCAGTCCGTTCACGAGGTGCTGTCGGCGGGGCTGTGCGGGTCGTCCGCTTCGGCGCGGCCGAGGCAGACGATGCCAGCCACGATCAGTATCGCACCGACAAGGTGGTGCAGGGTGAGCGGCTCTTTCAGCAGCCAGGCCGACAGCAGCAGCACACTGATCACCTCCAGGTGCGAGGCCGCGAACGCCGGGCCGATCGGCGCATGGCGCAGCAGGCTCATCCAGGTGAAGAACGCGCCGATGTAGCCGAGGACCGCGCCGTATACCCACGGCTGCGACAGCACGCGCAACAGCCACGCGGTGTTGGCCTCGACCGGCAGCGCGGCGTCACCGGCGTACTTGAAGCACAGCTGGGCCAGCGTGTCGAAGGCCATCAGCAGGGGAAAGCCGATCACATACAGGCGCCTCATGAGCCGGCCCCCACCACCGCCACGCCCGCCGTGACCAGCAGCATGCCGGTCACCCGCAATGGCGTGAGCTTTTCGCGGAACAGGATGCGGCCGGCGATCATCAACGCAACGATGTTGATCGAGCCCAGCAGCACGCCCTTGGACAACGGCACCAGCGACAGGAACGCGATCCAGGCAACGAACTCAAGCACGTAGCAGGCGATGCCGATCCACAGCCAGGGGCGGCTGAGCATGTGTTTCCAGCGTTGCAGTCCTTCGCCATCCTGCGGGTCGCTGGCGGCGGCCTTGAAGGCGAGCTGGCCACCGGTGTCGAGCACCACATTGGCCAGCCACAGCAGCGTGGCGAGTGCCCCCATCTCAGGCCACCGCCTTGAGCACGCCGCTGCGTTCACCGATTTCGGTGAAGAAACGCGCGCTGCGGCGGATCACCTCGCGGCGTTCGCGGTCGATCGTGATCATGTGGTAGCTGTCTTCCAGCACCACCAGTTCCTTCGGGCCGCTGACCCTCGATATCACCAGTTCGGCGTTGCCCATGCTGGCCACGTCGTCTTCGCGGGCGTGCATCACCAGGCACGGTGCGGTGACCTGGTGCAGGTGGCGGCGGGTCCAGTTGCTCAGGGCGCGCATCTCGGCCAGCGCGTGCCAGGGGTTGCCCGGCAGGCCGGCCGCGGCGCTGTCTCCGGACAGCATGGCGGCACTGACCTGCGCACGCAGGCGCTCGTCCCGCAGGCCATAGGGCGGTTCTTCCATGAACATGCGGTCGCGGCCGATGTTGAAGCGCTTGAACCACGGCAGCAGGAACGACAGGCGGGCCACGGCGGGAATGTTCCAGCCGTCGTAGCGGAAGGTGGCGCCATACACGCCGACGCCGGACACCCATTCGGGGCGGCGTGCAGCCAGCGCCAGCGCCAGTACCGCGCCCATCGACAGGCCGCCGACGAACAACTGGTCGACCTTGCCACGCAGGCTCGCCGCTGCATCTTCCACGCCCTGGTACCACTGTTCCCAGGTGGTCGCCAGCAGGTCATCCACGGTGCCGCAATGGCCGGGCAACTGCACGCCGTGTACGGTGAAGCCGGCGTTGTTCAGGCCCTTGCCCAGCATGCGCATTTCCGCCGGGGTGCCGGTCAGGCCGTGGACCAGCAGCACGCCCTGCGGGCCACCGGGGAGGAAGAAGTCGTGCGATTCGGTCACCTGGCGGCTCCGGGGCGGCAGTGGGGATGGTCAGGATCGCAAGCGCGATTTTCGCCAGCCTTTCAGCGCCCCGGTACGGGTCAGGGGGCCTTCAGCAGCGGCAGTGTGATGGCGACCTTCAGGCCCCCACCGGCGCGGTTGAGGAAGGTCAGGCGGCCGCCGGAATGCTCCACCGCTTCGTGCGCGATGGCCAGGCCCAGGCCGGTGCCGCTGGCTGCGGTGCCAGGCGCTCGGAAGAAGCGCTCGCCCAGCCGTGGCATCACGTCCTCGGGCACGCCGGGGCCGTTGTCCTCCACGTACAGTTCGACGTCATTGTCATCCAGCGCATGCACGCCGACCGTGACGGTCGCATCGCGGCCGGCATAGCGCAGCGCGTTGTCGATCAGGTTGTCCAGTGCTTCCTGCAGCTGGGCACCGTTGCCGAGCACGCGCAGCGGGTGGGGGCTGCCGCGGTAACCAAGATCAATGCCATCGCGGATCGCTTCGGGCACGCGCATGCCGACCCACTGCGGCACCAGCTCGCACAGGTCCAGTGCCTCCACGGTATCGGGCACGGTCTGCGCCCGGCTCAGTGCGAGCAGCTGGGTGCTGACCCGGGCGGTGCGCTGGTTGAGCCGGCGGATGTGCTGCAATGCCTCGCGCACCGTGTCCGGGTCACCATGGGCCAGCGCCTGGTCCACATGCAGGGCCATGCCGGCCAGCGGCGAACGCAGCTGGTGCGCGGCATCGGCGATGAAGCGGTTCTGCAGCGTGATCATTTCCGCCTGGCGCGCGAACAGATCGTCGATGGTGCTGATCAGCGGCTGGATCTCCTCCGGCACGTCGGCGTCGGAGATCGGTGCCAGTTCGCCACGGCGCTGCGCCAGGCGGGTCCTCAGCGGCGTGAGGATGCGCAGGCCGTAGGTCACGCCGAACCAGACCAGCGCTGCGGTGCCCAGCGCCAGCATGGTCATCAGCGGGATGATGATCATCAGGATCTCGCGCGCACGCTGGCGGCGGTCGGCCATGCTTTCGGCCACGGTCACCGCCAGCTCGTCCTGCGGATCGTTCATCGCCTGCGTGCAGACGGTGGCCATGCGCACCTGCTGGCCATTGAGGTTGCCGTCGTACAGGGCCGGATGCACGCCGGTGCAGTCCTGAGAAGGGGCATACGGGCTGAAGTCCGCATTGCCGCTGAGGGTGCCCTTGCGGCTGCTGTCGACGTTGAAATAGCGATGGCCGTCGGGGTCGTACTCGATCAGGAAGCGCGCCTGCGGAGACAGGTCGCTGGTCACCGGCATGGTGCTCAGCATCTGCGCGAACGAGTGCGTGTCGTCGATCAGGTTACGGTCGTGGATGCGGTTGGAATAATCCAACGCAACGTAATAGGCCAGGATCGTATTGAAGATGAGCAGGCCCAGCATCGGCAACGCCAGGAAGGCGAGCAGGCGCCGGCGCAGGCTGGGGGGGCCGCTGATCACGGGGCGCTGTCGTCCTGCGCGTCTTCCAGCATGTAGCCCAGTCCGCGCACGGTGCGGATGCCCATGCCGCCGGGCTGCAGCTTGCGGCGCAGGCGGTGCAGGGCGATGTCCAGGCCGTTGTCGGTCAGGTCCTGGCCCCAGTCGCACAGCGCCTCCACCAGCTGTGCGCGCGAGACGATGCGCTCGGCGCGTACCGCCAGTGCCGACAGCAGGCCGAACTCGCGTGCGGTCAGTTCCAGCGACTGGTCGTCGATCCACACCCGATGCCCGGCCAGATCGATGCGCAGGCGGCCGATGCGCAGGTCCGGGTTGCCATTGCTGGTCACGCGGCGCAGCTGTGCGCGCACGCGGGCTTCGAATTCGTCCAGTGCGAATGGCTTGACCAGGTAGTCGTCGGCACCGAGGTCGAGCACGCGCACGCGTTCGGCCAGGCCGTCGCGGGCGGTCACCACCAGTACCGCCAGGCCATCGCCGCGCTGGCGCAGGCGCTGCAGCACGTCGCGGCCATCCAGCTGCGGCAGGCCCAGGTCCAGCACCAGCAGCGCGTATTGGGTCGAACCCAGCGCGGCGTCGGCGTGCGCGCCGTTGTCGACGTGGTCGACCACATGCCCCTGCCGGCGCAGCGAGGCGCACAGGCCGGAGGCGATGTCCGGGTCGTCTTCAGCAATCAGAACGCGCATGCGCGGGAGGCTCCTGTAACGGTCGGGCCCAGCGGATGGACGGGGCGGGCCTCTCGGCTGCCGAGGGTAGCCGCAAACGGGGTGAAGGTGGAGCGCGCCGGCACCTCCCGGCACCGTCGCGCTGTCCCGCCATTCAGTCCTGCAGGCCCGGCTCACCCAGTGCCAGCGGCACCCGTGAGCCGTCCAGCAGGCCGCGGCTGAGCCTGCCGTCCTCGATGAACAGCAGTTCGCCGTTCTCGCCGTTCTTGATGCTGCTGTCGATGGCGATCACGCGGTCGCCATGGAAGCTGCTGACGTGCGGCATCGAGGTGTGGCCGACCACGATGCGCGTGAGCTGCAGGCGGTCGAGCACGGCCTGTACCGCCGCGGTGTCGAGGCGGCCATCGAAATAGCCGCGGTACCAGATCGGGCTGGTCTTGCCGTCATACAGCGGTGCGGTGGCCGGGTCGGCCTTCACTTCGGCCTTGGGCAGGCCCAGAGAGGCCTGGTAGGCCGCATTGGTGCGTACCGGGTCCAGCGCCAGCTGCAACGCCTCGGGCGAGATGCCGCCATGCAGGAACAGGGTATCGCCGATCTTCAGCAGCACCGGGCGGGTGCGCAGCCACTGCCCGATCACCGAGTCGGCGCCATACAGTTGCGGGTAGCTGCGGCCCAGCAGCTGGGCGCTGCGCAGGTACTTCGGGTTGACGTAGCGCAGGTCGTCGTACAGCACCATGGTTTCGTGGTTGCCTAGCACGAAGTGCACTGCGCCACCGGCGGCGGCGGCCTGCTGCTGCAGGCCGTACAGCAGCCAGAACGCCTCGGTCACCTGCGGGCCGCGGTCGAATACATCGCCAGCGATGACCAGCGTGTCCTTGCCCAGGGCCCAGCGATCCTGGGCGTCGATGACCTGGTTGGCGCGCAGCAGGCGCACCAGCAGCCCGTACTGGCCATGGATGTCCGACAGCGCGACGATGCGCGGCGCGGCCGGCAGCACGGAGACCGAGGCCGCATTCGGCGCGGCCACGTGCACGGTGTGTTCGTAGCCACAGCGCGGCGCGATATCGGTGCCCGTCGTGTTGATGGCCAGCGAGCGCGACTCGACCTTGTCGTCGCAGATCCACTTGGCCTGCAGCTGGTCGCCCTGGCGGAATACATAGGGGCCATCGGCCTGCACGTGGTCGGCGGGCGCGGCAACCTCGCGGGCCTGCGTGGTTGCTGTGGCGCAGGCCAGCAGCGGCAACAGCAGGGCGGTCAGCAGGAAAGGGCGATAGCGCGGCATCGGCGGCGTCCGGCGGCGGAAACCTCCGATGCTAACCGGCGCGGCCGGATCGTGGTGTGCGCGAATGGGCGGATCAGGCGCCGCGCCGGTCGTCCTTGAGCTTGCGCACGCGGGTGGCGGCGGCCTGCAGCGGCTGACCGTCGCGCCCGTGTGGCTGCATGTAGGGCAGTGGTCGCCGCGTGCTGGATTCGATCAACTGCGAATGGGCTTCACCGGCGCTGAAGCGATGGCGTTCTCCCCACTGGCGTAGCGCGACCAGCAGCGGGAACAGTTCCTGGCCGGCGTGGGTGAGCACGTATTCCTGGTAGGCCGAGCCATCGGAGGCCGGTTGCAGTTGCAGGATGCCGGCCTCGACCAGCCTGCGCAGGCGATCGCTGAGGATGTTGCGCGCCGCGCCGAGGCTGCGCTGGAAGTCGCCAAAGCGCGTGACGCCGTCGAAGGCATCGCGGATCACCAGCAGTGCCCAGCGATCACCGAGCAGGTCGGCGCTGCGGGCAACGGGGCAGGGACTGTTGGCGTGCATGCTGTGGCCTCCGAATGTGGTTGCAGTTTAAAACCGATGGCGATAGCCTGCATCAAGTTTCAAATTGCAACTACATCATGAGCGCATCGATGTCCCGCCCATTGCTGACCCTGCTCGCGGTCGCGGCCGGCGCCAGCGTTGCCAACGTCTATTACGCGCAACCGCTGCTGGATCGGCTGGCACAGGCCTTCGCACTGGACCGTGCCGTGGCGGGCGCAGTGTTGGCGGCAACCCAGGCCGGCAGTGTGCTGGCATTGCTGGGCCTGCTGCCGCTCGCCGATCGCGGTGACCGGCGACGCCTGCTGCGGATGCAGTTGATGGCGCTGGTGCTGGCCCTGCTGTGGCTGGCAGCGGCACGCACGGCCGGTTGGCTGTTGTCGGGCATGCTGCTGGCCGGGCTGTTGGGCACCGCGCTGACTCAGGGCTTGATCGCCTATACCGCCACGCTTGCGCCGCCCGAGCAGCGCGGGCGCCTGGTGGGCGTGGTGCAGGGCGGCGTGTTCATCGGCCTGTTGCTGGCGCGCGTTGTATCGGGCGCGGTCGCGGCCACCGTCGGCTGGCGGGCGGTCTATCTGCTGTCGGCAGCGCTGATGGCGGCCCTGGCCGTGCTGCTGTGGCGGCGCCTGCCGGCGGTGCCGGTGCCGGCGGTACCACCGCGCTGGCGCGAACTGCTGGGTTCGATGCTGGGCATGCTGCGCCGGGACCGCGCGCTGCGCGAGCGTGGGCCGCTGGCATTGCTGCTGTTTGCTGGCCTCAACGTGTTCTGGGCTGCGGTGCCGCTGCCGCTGTCGGCGCCGCCGTTGCAGTGGTCCACCGCGGCCATCGGCGCACTGGGCCTGGCCGGCGTAGTGGGCGCCTTGATGGCGGCGCGGGTCGGGCACTGGATGGACCGCGGTTTCGCCGGTCGGGTCAGTCTTGGCGCGTTGCTGCTGATGCTGGCCGCGTGGTGGCCGCTGCTGGGCCTGCCGCAGGCGCTGTCGTTGCTGCTGCTGGGCGTGATCGTGCTCGACCTCGGTGGGCAGGCACTGCACGTATCGAACCAGGCGCTGCTGCTGCGTGCACCGGCAGAACAGCATGGGCGCCTGGTGGCGTTGTACATGCTGTTCTATGCAGTGGGCAGTGGTGCCGGTGCGGCTGCCGGGCCCTGGATGCAGGCCCGGCATGGCTGGCCTGCCGTGTGCCTGCTGGGTGCAGGCATCGCGGCACTGGCGCTGCTGTGGTGGGCAGCATGGCGGGTGGTGGCGTCCAATGCATCGGCTGGCGGGCGAACCGGTAGAGTCGACTGTCGGTAGAGTCGACTGTCAGTCGACTGCTCTTCGCCCCGCGTGCGAAAAATCCCGCGCTGCGCGCGATAGTCGACCAGCGGTCGACTCTACCTGTCCTGTCGTCATCGCTGCAGTGCGCGCCGTCCCGGTGCTTCCTCAAGGTCCGCGCTGGCCACTACCACGCGGTTGCGGCCGCTGCGCTTGGCCTCGTACATCGCCGCATCGGCCCGTGCCATCAGCCGCTCGTAGTCCGGGTGGCCGTCATGGCCGGCTACGCCGATGCTGGCGGTCAGTGCCAGTACCTGGCCGTTGGCCAATGCCACCGGTGACTGCGCGATCTGCCGCCGCAGGCTTTCGGCGATCACCGCGGCCTGTGATTCGCTGGCCGCGACCAGCACCACCACGAACTCCTCGCCGCCATAGCGGAACAGGTAGTCACTGCCGCGGGTCAGCTGGCCGAGCAGGCCGGCGACGTGCTGCAGCGCGCGGTCCCCGGCGTCGTGGCCGTGGCCGTCGTTGATCGCCTTGAAGTGATCCAGGTCGAGCAGCAGCAGCGAGAACGGCGTGCGGTTGCGCGTGGCCAGCTCGATCTCCCGGCGCAGCACGGTAGGCAGGAAGCGGCGGTTGAGCAGGTTGGTCAGCGCATCGCTGCCGGCATCCAGCTCGCCGATGCGCTCGAACAGCAGCGTCATCAGGGTGCGGATGGCGGCCAGGTCCTCGCGGATGGCCGGCAGCACCGCCAGTCGTTGTGCCGGGGCATCGTTGCTCGCCCGCTGCAGGTTGCTGTCGATGCGGGCCATCAGCTGGCCGACCTGCCGGGTCTCGCTGCTCTCGCCGAAGCTGGGGATGCCCTTGTGGGTGAACCACAGGCCGAACTCGGAAGTGGCCAGGCTGGCGCTGTCGCTGGCCTGTACGTGGCCAGCGAGCGCGTAGAGCAGGGCGTTCTCCCAGTCCAGCAGCAGTGCGCGCTGGCGTTCGCGTTCGGTGCCGACGTTCTGCACCAGCGAGAACAGCCGGTACGCCGCATCGGCACGGGTCGAGCGCTCGCGTGCATGGGTATAGGCCAGGGTCATGCCTTCCATGGCGATGTCCATGATCGCGCTGAGGCAGTCGATGGCGGCGAACGCAGTGGCACTGTCGGGCGCGTCGTCGTGCAGGCGCACGAACAGTTCGTGCTTGAGCACGCGCGCGCCGCGGGTGACCAGGTCCACCGGAATGCCGACCCGGGCATGCACATCGCCGATTACCCGCTGCGAGGCAACGGCGCCGGCAATACCGTCGGCATTGGTGGTCAGCAACTGCACCAGCCAGCGCTGCATGGCCGGCTGCAGGCGCTGCTTGACCTGGTCGTGGGACAGGAAGCGGCGTGCACGCCCGTCCTGCAGCAGCACCTCGTAGAAGCGTTGGGCCAGCGCCGGCGGGGCATCGGCGGCGGCGGCGTGCAGTAGCGCGGTGGCGGCAGGGCCGGCCTGTTGCAGGCAGTGCTGCCAGGCCTCGGCCAGCGGTTGGCTGGCATCGTCCAGTTGGGGTGGTTCCACGTCGATCTCTGACTGCGTACGGCAAACCACGGGTATCGGCCGCGGTGGCGCACGGTTGATGGCGGGTTGGCCGGTCAGTTTATGCGCGATGCAGGGTTGCACGGCGCGCAAAGCACGTCGGCGCCGCGGCGGCAATGAGTGAACGCATTTGAGAATCACTCGCACTGATGGGAGAATGCGCGCACGGATCGGCCCGCAGGCGACTGCAGCGACGCTCCGCCTCCTCCTCGTCGTTGCCTCAAGCCCTTTGCCAGAGGCCCCGTTGCCCTGCCAGAAGGTCCAGATCATGTCTCCTGCCGTTGTCCTTTCGCCGCGCCCGCTGGCGCTCGCCGTTGCCGCCCTGCTGGCGGGAAGCGCCCTGACCGCCCAGGCCGGAACCGATGCCACCGATATCGACACGGTGCATGTCACCGCCTCGCAGATTGCCCGCCAGGCACTGGGTACCTCGACCATCACCGCCGAGGACATCGCCAAGCGCCCGCCGGCCAACGACATCGCCGAGCTGCTGCGCACCATGCCGGGCGTCAACCTCACCGGCAACAGCGCCTCGGGCCAGTACGGCAACAACCGCCAGATCGACCTGCGTGGCATGGGGCCGGAAAACACCCTGATCCTGGTCGACGGCAAGCGCATCGGTGCGCGTGACGCCGTGCGCATGGGCCGTAGCGGTGAGCGCAATACCCGCGGTGATACCAACTGGGTGCCGGCGGAAATGATCGAGCGCATCGAAGTGCTGCGCGGCCCTGCGGCGGCACGCTATGGCTCCGGTGCGTCCGGCGGCGTGGTCAACATCATCACCAAGCGCCCGACCGGCGACCTGACCGGAGCGGTCGACCTGTATGGCCTGGTGCCCGAGCACAGCGCCGAAGGCGGCAGCGAGCGCGTCGGCCTGCGGCTGAGCGGGCCGATGACCGACACCCTGTCGTTCCGCCTGTACGGCAACCTCAACAAGACCGACGCCGACTCACTGGACCTCAACCGCCAGTACGCCACCAACCCGAACGCGGTGCCGCCGGCTGGCCGCGAGGGTGTCAAGAACCGCGACGTCAACGCGTTGCTGCGCTGGGACATCACCGCCGACCAGGTGGTGGAGTTCGAAGCCGGCACCAGCCGCCAGGGCAACATCTACGCCGGTGACCGCGCGGTCAGCACTACCGGTACCTCGACCGGCGTTGACCTGGCGGCGCTGGCCGAAGGCGAAGCGGAAACCAACCGCATGTACCGCAACACCGGCGCGATCACCCATCGCGGCCGCTGGGGCGACGTGACCTCGCGGGTGACCGCCGCGGTGGAAGCGGTCAACAACTCGCGCATCAATGAAGGCCTGGCCGGTGGCCCGGAAGGCAGCTTCAACGGCACCGACTGGTCGACCTCGCGCCTGCGCAACTACCAGCTGGATGGCGAAGTGAGCTTCCCGACCTCGCTGGGCAGCGCCGAGAACATCTGGACGCTGGGCTTTGAATACCTGGACAGCCGCCTGACCGACCCGTACTCGATGAGCCAGTCCAGCAGCAGCGGCGGCGGTATCCCGGGGCTGTCGGCCGATCGCGCGCGGGGCAAGGCCGACGCGCAGACCACCGCAGTGTTCGTCGAAGACAACATCTACCTGGGTGAGCGCTGGATCGTCACCCCGGGCCTGCGCTTCGACCACCACAGCCAGTTCGGCAACAACACCAGCCCCAGCCTCAATGCGCAGTTCCGCATCAACAGCGACTGGGTGGTGAAGGGCGGCATCGCCCGCGCGTTCAAGGCGCCGAACCTGTACCAGTCCAATCCGGACTATCTGTACTACACCCGTGGCAACGGCTGCCCGAATGCACTGCCGAGCCTGGGTGCCGGTTGCTACATGCGCGGCAACGCGGACCTGAAGGCGGAAACCAGCCTGAACAAGGAACTGGGCATCGAGTGGGCACCGCAGAGCGGCTGGCAGGCCTCGTTGACCTACTTCCACAACGACTACAAGGACAAGATCCAGGCCGGCTTCACCCAGATTGGCCTGACCGCCGACACCAAGGGCCGCATCTTCCGCTGGGAGAACGCGCCCAAGGCGATCGTGCAGGGGCTTGAAGGCAACCTGGTGATCCCGCTGCTGGGCGAGCAGGGCAACCGCCTGAAGTGGAGCAACAACTTCACCTACATGGTGGAAAACGAGAACAAGAGCACCGGCCAGCCGCTGTCGGTGATCCCGAAGTACACCGTCAACACGATGCTGGACTGGCAGGCCACCGACAAGCTGTCGGTGCTGCTGACCGGCACGTTCTACGGCAAGCAGAAGCCGGCCACCGCCAACATCAACAATGATCCGCGCTGCACCGGCAGCTGCGATCCCTCGATCGCGCTGCAGGACCGCGGTGCCTACAACATCTGGGGCGTGAGCGCGCGCTACAGGGTGACCGGGACCGTCAGCTTCGGCTTCGGCGTGAACAACCTGGCCGACAAGCGCCTGTTCCGCGAGGCCAACAGCAGCGATGCCGGTGCGGCGACCTACAACGAACCGGGCCGCGCGTACTGGGCCAGCCTGCGCTTCGGGTTCTGACCGCACGCGGACGCCGGTCCGCTGCGGTCGCCAGGCCAGGCCTGGCGCTGCCGGCCACGCTCCGGTAGCGCCGGGCCTTGCCCGGCGACACCGGCGCCGCGCGCCTGCAATGTTATAAACACCGTAATAGTCTCCCCCGCCAGCACGGCGTAGCCTGCACCGCATCGCAAAGGAGCTGTTGCCATGGGCCACGACCACGATCACCTGCCATCCCAGATCCGCCACGAGAAACCCTTGTGGTGGGCGCTCGGCCTGACCTCCACCTTCCTCGTCATCGAGGTGGTGGGCGCGTTCTGGACCAACAGCCTGGCGCTGCTGTCCGACGCGGCACACATGGCCACCGATGCACTGGCACTGATGATCGCGCTGGTCGCGGTGCGGTTGAGTCGGCGCCCGCCGGACGCGCGCCGCACCTACGGCTATGCACGCCTGGAAGCGCTGGGCGCGATGATCAACGGCGCCATGCTGTTCGTGGTCGCCGCCTACATCCTGTGGGAGGCGATCGGTCGCTTCCGCGAACCGCAGGAGATCGCATCTTCGGGCATGCTGGTGATCGCCGCCGCAGGCCTGGTCATCAACCTGATCTCGATGCGCCTGCTGCAGGCCGGCAGCGGCGAGAGCCTGAACGTGAAGGGCGCCTACCTGGAAGTGTGGGCGGACATGCTTGGCTCGGTGGCGGTGATCGCCGGTGCGTTGTTGATCAAGTGGACCGGCTGGAAGCCGATCGACCCGATCCTGGCGGTGCTGATCGGCCTGTGGGTACTGCCGCGCACCTACGTGCTGATGCGCGAGGCGATCAACGTGCTGCTGGAAGGCGTGCCCAAGGGCATGGACGTGGCCAAGGTGCGCGACAGCCTGTCCGGTCATGCTGCGGTGCTGGACGTGCATGACCTGCATGTGTGGGCGCTGGCCTCCAGCACGCCGGCGCTGACCGCGCACATCGTGATGCGCGACGGCACCGACGCCGATGCGCTGCGCCGTGAGCTGGGCGGGCGCCTGCACGATGACTTCGGCATCGAGCACGTGACGCTGCAGATCGAAGCGGACCACTGTGGTGAAGCCTGCGCTGGACCGGCGTCGGCCAAGGGCGGCGCGCAGCAGGGCCATGAAGGCCACGACCACGGTGAGGACGCGCAGGGCCATCGCGGCCACGTGCATCATTGAATGAAAATGAAAGCCGCACCGGGGAATGCCCGGTGCGGTCATTCGTCGCGTCGCGAGGCCAGCCGATCCGCCAGCCGGGTCGGTTCCGGCAGCCGGTAACCGCGCAGCGTGCGCTGCACCCAGTCCAGCGCGGTATCGGCACTGACCCGATGGCCGCCGGCCACGAACAGCGGCTTGCAGCGCACCTTGCTGCGCAGCACCCAGCCCAGTTGTTCGTCGCCATCCTGCAGCGGCGCATGTGCACCGGCCTCGGCGCCCGGTTCGACGAACCGGCCCACCAGCTTCGACTTGGCCACGCCGATGCTGGGCAGGTCGGTGACCACGCCCAGATGCGCGGCCACGCCCAGCCGGCGCGGATGGCTGATGCCATGGCCATCGACGAACACCAGGTCCGGCGTGCGCGGCAGCAGCGCCAGCGCGGCCAGCAGTGCCGGCAGCTCGCGGAAGCTGAGCAGGCCGGGGATGTAGGGCATCACCGTGGGGATGCGCGCGATCTCCTGCGCCACGGGCTTCAGCGTCTCCACGTCCAGCAGTACCGCCGCGGCGCGGGTGATGGCGCCGCCGTCTTCAAAGCCAACATCCAGCCCGGCCAGCCAACGGACGTCGCGTGGCAGGCGGTCCTGGCGCTCCACGCGGCCGGCCAGCTGGAGCTGCTGCGCGCGTGCCGCGGAGACGCTGCCTTCCCAACATCCGGGATCGATCACCGTATTCATCGGTCACAGCATCGCACGGGCGGCGCCACGGCCCGGTGAGCGGCGGCCGGGCTACAATGGCGGCCTGCCTTTCCTCGCGTTGGAGACCCTGCAGTGACCCGTAAACTCGTACTGTTGCGCCATGGCCAGAGCCAGTGGAACCTGGACAACCGCTTCACCGGCTGGGTCGATGTCGACCTGACCGAGCAGGGGCGCCGGGAAGCGGCCGCCGCCGGTCGCCTGATGCGCGAGGAAGGCCTGCAGTTCGACGTCGCCCACACCTCCGTGCTCAAGCGTGCCATCCACACCCTGCAGGGTGCGCTGGCCGAGCTGGAGCAGGACTGGCTGCCGGTGAACAAGTCCTGGCGCCTCAACGAGCGGCACTACGGCGGCCTGCAGGGGCTGGACAAGGCCGAGACCGCGGCCAAGCACGGCGAAGAGCAGGTCAAGGTCTGGCGCCGTTCGTACGACATCCCGCCGCCGCCGATGGACCTGGAAGATCCGGGCCACCCGATCCATGACCGCCGCTACGCCGGTCTGGACCGCAACGCGCTGCCGGGCACCGAGTCGCTGGCCACCACCCTGGACCGCGTGCTGCCGTACTGGCACGACGCCATCGCGCCGCAGCTGAAGGACGGCAAGACCGTGCTGGTCACCGCCCACGGCAACTCGCTGCGCGCGCTGTACAAGTACCTCAACAATGTCTCGCGCGAGGAGATCCTCGAGCTGAACATCCCGACCGGCATCCCGCTGCTGTTCGAACTGAACGACGACCTGACCGTGCAGTCGTTCCGCTACCTGGGCGACCCGGAAGCAGCGCGCAAGGCCGCCGAAGCCGTGGCCAACCAGGGCAAGGCGAAGTAAGAAGCACAAGGCCGGCGCAAGCCGGCCTTCGCTTTTGTAGAGCCGAGCCCACGCTCGGCCGGCGCTGTCGCAACCCGGTAGAGCCAACCCATGGGGGCTGCATCAGCCAGCTACGAGGGAACCATGCGGCGCACCTTCGGCGGCTGCAACGCGGCAATGTCGATGACGTGTTCCTGGCATATCACCTGATAGTGCGTGAATGGGCCCGGGTAACTGACATCGGCAAAGGTGGCATGGTCCAGATAATCGAGGAACTTCGAACGGCTGTAGCGGCGGAACAGGTTGCCGCTCCAGGTTTCGGCGTCGTCCCAGCGCTGGTAGGACTCGTTGTGCACGGCGTAGCTGATGTAGTGGTCCCAGATCAGCTCAAAACGCTGCGAGTGGGGCATCACCTCTATCGCACGCGCATCATCGATTGAACGTCCATGAGCGAGCTCCACACGGGAGGGCTTTCCGACCACCAGGCCTTCCTCGACGACCAGGCGCAGACGATTCGCTTCCGGCTCGCCGATGCCCGCCAGGAACAGACACTCACAAGCGTCGATGGCCTGCAGCAGCGCAGCTTCGTCCATGGTCATGAAGTCCAGTGATCGCGGAAGCCAGAGCATAGCGGCATGCAGACGGAGCCGCGCCATGCGCTCGTGACCTTTGGCCGGTCCCCAGCGTCGCTCCCGCGGCTACCCTGTGAAATTACCCGCAGGAGAGCCTCATGAACGTCCGCAATCTGGTCCCGCTGGGCCTGACCATCGCCATCGCTGCCTCACTGGCGGCCTGTGGCAAGAACGAAACCGCCCCGGCGGCCAGTGCCGACGCCAAGCCGGCCTTCGACCTGTCGCAGATCAAGACGCCGCTGATCTCGCTCAACAGCGCCGACCTCGATCCGGCCATTCCGGCCTGTACCGACCTCAATGGTTTCGTCAACAGCAAGTGGCTGAAGGCCAACCCGGTGCCGGGCGACCAGACCACCTGGGGCAGCTTCGAGATCCTGCGCGAGCGCTCGCTGGAAGTGCAGCACGCGCTGGTGCAGCAGGCCGCCGCCAGCCAGGCCAAGGCGGGCTCGGTGGAAGCGAAGATCGGTGACATCTGGAAGACCGGCAACGATGAAGCGAAGATCGAAGCTGCCGGCCTGGCGCCGCTGCAGCCGCAGCTGGACAAGATCACCGCGCTGAACGACACCGCCGCCATCACCCGGTACCTGCGCGACAGCCAGGCCGAGGGCAAGGGCGTGCTGTTCTCGCTGTTCGCCAATGCCGACTACAAGGATTCGGCCAACGTCATCGCCTACGTCGGCCAGGGTGGCCTGGGCCTGCCGGAGAAGGGCTACTACTTCGACGATGCGCAGGCCAAGATCCGCGACGCCTACGTGGCCTACATCGCACAGGTGCTGACCCTGTCCGGCGTGGACGCGGCGCAGGCCGCCGAGCAGGCCAAGGCCGTGATGGCCTTCGAAACCCGCCTGGCCAAGGCCTCGATGTCGCGCATCGAAATGCGTGACCCGGCCAAGCGCTACAACCCGCTCAGCGCGGCTGAGGCCGACAAGCTGACCCCGAACTTCAGCTGGACCGCGCTGTTCGAGACCCTCAAGGTGCCGGCCGCGCAGAAGTTCTCGCTGGCCCAGCCGGGCTTCTTCGCTGAAATGGACAAGATGCTGTCCGATGTGCCGGCCAGCACCTGGCAGGCCTACCTGCGCTTCCACACCATCGACGACGCCTCGCCGTACCTGAGCAGCCAGTTCGAGAAGGCCAACTTCGATTTCTATGGCACCACCCTGCGTGGCCAGAAGGAAATGCAGCCGCGCTGGAAGCGCGTGCTGGAGTCGGTCAACGGTGGCATGGGCGAAGCCCTGGGCCAGCTGTACGTCGACGCCGTGTTCCCGGCCGAGTCGAAGGTCGCCATGCAGCACTTGGTGGAAAACCTGTCGCAGGCGCTGAAGGCGCGCCTGGAGCAGCTGCCGTGGATGGGCGAAGAAACCAGGAAGAAGGCCCTGGAGAAGTGGGCCAGCTTCACCCCGAAGATCGGTTACCCCGACAAGTGGCGTGACTGGGCGGGCCTGCAGACCAACGGCGACAGCTACCTGGGCAACATGCAGGCGGCGCGTGCGTTCAACTACCGCTACATGCTGGACAAGATCGGCAAGCCGGTGGACAAGACCGAGTGGGGCATGACCCCGCAGACCGTCAACGCGTACTACAACGCCACCAAGAACGAGATCGTGTTCCCGGCGGCGATCCTGCAAGCACCGTTCTTCGACGCCAAGGCCGATCCGGCGCTGAACTACGGCGGCATCGGTGCGGTCATCGGCCACGAGATGATGCACGGCTACGACGACTCGGGCAGCCAGTTCGCCGCCAACGGCAACTTCGACAACTGGTGGACCGACGCCGACCGCAAGGCCTTCACCGCGCGTACCGACCAGCTGGTCGCGCAGTTCGACGGCTATGAATCGGTGCCGGGCGTGTTCGTGAAGGGCAAGCTGACCCTGGGCGAGAACATCGGCGACCTCGGCGGCCTGACCGTGGCCTACGACGCGTTGCAGATGGCGCTGAAGGAAGACCCGAAGGCGAATGTCGAAGTGGATGGCCACAGCCAGGACCAGCGCTTCTTCATGAACTGGGCCACCGTGTGGCGCCGCAACTTCACCGATGGTGAGCTGCGCGTCCGCCTGAACACCGATCCGCACGCCCCGGCCAACTTCCGTGCCAACGGCGCACCGTCGAACATGCCGTCCTATGCCGCTGCATTCCAGTGCAAGGCCGGCGACGCGATGGTGCGTGCCGACGACAAGCGCGTGGTGATCTGGTAATCGATCACCCGTGACTGCGTGATGCGAAAGGCCCGGCGAATGCCGGGCCTTTTGTCTTCCAGGCCGGTAGCGCAGCGCCGACTGGTAGAGTCGACTGTCAGTCGACTATCGCGCGCAGCGCGGGATTTTCGCGATCTGGACGAAGAGCAGTCGACTGACAGTCGACTCTACCGACGGGTCGTTTCACCTTCCGGAAGATCTCAGGCCAGCTCCGGCTCCCGCGCCAGCATGCGATGGAAGCGCTGCAGCACGTAGGGATCCACCAGCCCTCCAGACTGCGAATCGATGATCCGCAACGCGGTTTCGTGCTCCATCGCGTCGCGGTACGGGCGCACGCTGGTCATCGCATCGTAGGCATCGGCGATGGTGACGATGCGCGCGCCCAGCGGGATGGATTCGCCGCGCAGCCCATCGGGATAGCCGCTGCCATCGAAGGCTTCGTGATGGGCGCGGATCAGCCGCGCCACGGGCGCGGCGTCGCTGCGGCCGGTGGCCAGGAAGATGTGCTCGCCGCGCACCGGATGCTCGCGCATGATCGCGCGCTCCTCATCGGTATGCCGGCGCGGTGCCAGCAGTACGTCGTCGGGAATGCCGATCTTGCCGATGTCGTGGAAGCGCGCGGCCAGGCCGACCTGCGCACAGGCCTCGTCGTCGAGATCGCAGTGCGCGGCCAGCCGCTGCGCGAACAGGCCGACGCGGTCGCAGTGATGGCGGGTGTAGGCGTCGCGCATCTGCAGCGACATCGAGAGGGCATCGATCAGGCAGGCCTGCGCGTGCAGCAGGTCGGGGGCGGGTACGGCGTCAGGAAACATGGTCATCCGCCCGCACCGGGTGGGGACCGGTGCGGGGTGTTCGGGGGGCGATCAACCCGGGGCGAGGGTGGTCAGAAGGGCGCGGGCCGCGTTGAAGCGGTCTTCCGGCAACGGCAGCGGGTGCTTGATGCGCAGCTTGTCGGGCCCTTCCATGGCGTACAGGTTCGGTTGCTTCTGGATCAGCTGGATCACCGCCATCGGGTCGATGTTCGGCTTGGATTCGAACACGATGCGGCCACCATTTTCGCCCAGGTCCAGCTTGCGGATGCCCAGCGTGTTGGCCTTCAGCTTCAGCTCGGCGATGGCGAACAGGTGCTTGGCCGCATCCGGCAGCAGGCCGAAGCGATCGATCATCTCCACCTGCAGTTCGCGCAGCGCATCGCTGTCGCGCGCGCTGGAAATACGCTTGTACAGGGTCAGGCGGGTATGCACGTCCGGCAGGTAGTCTTCCGGGATCAGTGCCGGCACATGCAGTTCGACCTCGGCACCACGCACTTCCTCGCCGGCATCAAGGTCGGGCAGCTTGCCCTGCTTGATGCTGCGCACCGCGCGCTCCAGCAGCTCGGTGTACAGGCTGAAGCCGACCTCGGCCATCTGCCCGCTCTGGTCCTCGCCGAGCAGTTCGCCGGCACCGCGGATTTCCAGATCGTGCGTGGCCAGGGTGAAGCCGGCGCCCAGCTCGTCCATCGAGGCGATCGCTTCCAGGCGCTTCTCAGCGTCGGGGGTGATCGCGCGGCGGTCGGGCGTGATCAGGTACGCGTAGGCGCGGTGGTGCGAACGTCCGACGCGGCCACGCAGCTGGTGCAGCTGGGCCAGGCCGAAACGGTCGGCACGGTTGATGATGATGGTATTGGCGTTGGGGATGTCGATGCCCGACTCGATGATCGTGGTCGACAGCAGCACGTTGAAGCGCTGCTTCTGGAAATCCAGCATCACCTTTTCCAGCTCGCGCTCGGGCATCTGCCCATGGGCGATGCCGATGCGCGCCTCCGGCACCAGCTCGGACAGCTCGCGCTGCATGCGGCCGATGCTTTCCACGTCGTTGTGCAGGAAATACAGCTGGCCACCACGCGCCAGCTCGCGCTGGAAGGCTTCGCGCAGCAGCGCGTTGTCCCACTGGGTGATGAAGGTCTGCACCGCCAGCCGGTTCGGCGGCGGCGTGGCGATGATCGACAGGTCGCGCAGGCCGGCCATGGCCATGTTGAGCGTGCGCGGAATCGGTGTGGCGGTCAGGGTCAGCAGGTGCACGTTGGCGCGCAGCGCCTTCAGCGCTTCCTTCTGGCGTACGCCGAAACGCTGCTCCTCGTCGACGATGACCATGCCCAGGTCCTTGAACTTCACGTCCGGCTGCAGCAGGCGATGGGTACCGACGATCACGTCGATGGTGCCGGCGGCGACCTTTTCCAGCTCGGCCTTGATTTCCTTGGTGGTCTTGAAGCGCGACAGCACCTCGACCTTCAGCGGGTAATCGGCGAAGCGGTCGCGGAAGTTGCGGTAATGCTGTTCGGCCAGCAGCGTGGTCGGCACCAGCACAGCCACCTGCTTGCCGGCACTGGCGGCCGCAAAGGCCGCACGCACCGCCACCTCGGTCTTGCCGAAGCCGACGTCGCCGCAGACCACGCGGTCCATCGGCTGGCTGCTGGCCAGGTCGCGCAGGGTGGCGTCGATCGCGGCCAGCTGGTCCGGGGTCTCCTCGAACGGGAAACCGGCCGCGAACGGCTCGTACATCGCGCGGTCGACCTGCAGTGCCAGGCCGGCACGCGCCTGGCGGCGGGCCTGGATCTCCAGCAGTTCGGCGGCGACGTCGCGTACTTTCTCGGCGGCCTTGCGCTTGGCCTTGCTCCACTGCTCGCCACCGAGCGAATGCAGCGGCGCGGTTTCCGCCGACGCACCGGAATAGCGGCTGATCAGGTGCAGCTGGGCGACCGGCACATACAGGCGGTCGCCCTTGGCATATTCGATTTCGAGGAACTCGCCGGGCATGCCGCCGACGTCCATCGCGATCAGGCCACGATAGCGGCCGACGCCATGATCCTCGTGCACGATCGGCGCGCCCTCGGTCAGTTCACCGAGGTCGCGGATGATCGCTTCCGGCTCGCGGCCGGCACGGCGCGTGCGCCGGGTGCTGCCGGCGCGCTCGGGGAACAGCTGGCGCTCGGTCAGCACCGCGATGCGCGGATCGTCCAGCGCGAAGCCATCCTCCAGCGGTGCCACCGCGATCGCGAAGCGCGCGTCGTCGGCGAGGAAGCTGGGCAGGTCGGCCACCACCGGCGGCTTCAGCTCGGCGGCCTGCAGCACTTCCAGCAGCGCCTCGCGGCGGCCGGGTGAATCGGCGGCGATCAGTACCCGGCCCGGATAATGGCCGAGGAAGGATTTCAGCGCCTCGCCAGCGGGGGCTTCGCGCGCGGCCACCGGCAGCGGGGGCAGCGGCTGGTCGCCCAGCGCGTGCGCGTCGGCGATGCGCGCATGGTCAGCCGACCACACCTCGATGCGCGGGGCATCGTTCAGGCGCTCGCGCAGCAGCTCCGGCGACAGGTACAACGCCGACGGCGGCAGCAGCGGGCGCTCCACATCATGGCGGCGCTGCTCATAGCGGTCCGCGGTCTGCGCCCAGAACGCGACGGACGCTTCATACGCACCGGCACAGACCACCGGCAGGCTGCCGCTGGGCAGGTAGTCGAACAGGGTTGCGGTGCGTTCGAAGAACAGCGGCAGGTAGTACTCGACGCCGGCCGGCGCCAGTCCGGACTTCAGGTCCTGGTACAGCGAACTGCGCCGGGTATCGACATCGAACCGCTCGCGCAGCGTGGCCAGCACGCGGGCGATGCTGGCTTCATCCATCGGCACTTCGCGGCCGGGCAGCATGTGCACCGCCTCGACCTTGTCCAGCGAACGCTGGCTTTCCGGGTCAAAGGCACGGATCGAGTCGATGTCCTCGTCCAGCAGTTCCACCCGCAGCGGCTCGTCGGCACCCATCGGGTACACGTCGAGCAGGCCGCCGCGCACAGCGAAGTCGCCCGGATCCATCACCTGCGGCACGTTGCGGTAGCCGGCGCTTTCCAGGCGGCGCTTCTCGGCTTCCAGGTCCAGGCGCTGGCCGACCTTCAGGTCGAAGCTGCCACCGATCACGTAGCTGCGCGGGGCCAGCTGCTGCAGCAGGGTCTGCACCGGCACGATCACCAGGCCACGCTTCAGCGCGGGCAGGCGGTGCAGGGCGGCCAGGCGCTGCGAAATGATGTCCGGATGCGGACTGAAGCGGTCGTAGGGCAGGGTTTCCCAGTCCGGGAAGGCGACCACCGGCAGGGCCGGATCGCCGCCGAGCAGGGTGTGCAGGTCGGCTTCGAGCTGGTTGGCACCGTGGTTGTCACGGGCGATCACCAGCAGCGGGGCGTCGTGCGCACGCGCGGCCTGGGCAAGGTACCAGGCCAGGGCGGTCGGCGAGGCGGGGGCGCGCCACCAGGCGCGGAGCTGGCCGGCGCGCGGCAGCGGCGGGGCGGGGTATGAGGTACGCGACATGGACCCCGGATTTTAGCAGAAGCCCGATCGAAGCCCGGTGGGTCGTGCCGGCCGATTGCCGGCAGCCTCATGTGCCGTTGGGGTAACGCAGTTCAGGCCAGCGGCCGGCACTACCGGCAGGCATCGCCGGGCGGGGCCCGGCGCATCTGTCAGTTGTCCAGCTCCAGCACCATCCGCACCAGGCCTTCGGCACCGGCCGGGTGCGGGACCGGCTTGAAGCCCAGCGAGGCGGCCAGCTGTTTCATCGGCTCGTTCTCGGCGGCGACGTCGCCGTACAGGCGGTCCAGGTACTTGCCGCGGCCCCACTTCACCAGCTTGCGCATCAGCTGCCGGCCCAGGCCCTGGCCAATGAGGAAGCGGCTGATCAGGATCGCGTACTCGGCTTCACGGGTGCCGGGGATGATCGAGGCCCGGGCGACCGCGCCGACCACCGCTTCGCCAGCGGGCAGGGATTCGGCTGCGACCAGGGTGATCTCGGTCTTGGGATTCGGGTGGGTCAGGCGCTGGGTGGTTTCCGGCGAAAGCTCGGTCACCGCCTGCAGGAAACGATCACGGATTTCTTCCGGCCCGAACAGGCTGAACGCCGCTTGCAGCGGTGCGCCATCTTCCGGGCGGATGGGGCGGATCAGCAGCTCGTGGCCGCTGGGAGCCTTGAAGATCTCATGCCAGGGCGGCATGCGGTTGCGAGTGGCCATACCGGGTGATTCCTTGGTGGTCCATCGATTGTGGCATCACCGGGGCTGCATTCCGTGAACGAAAGGCTCACGGCGGTACAGCCTCGTGAAGGCCGTCATTCGGTGGCTTTGAGCCAATCCAGGCGGGTGCTGGCCCCCGGTTCGCCCAAGTGCTGGCGCAGCGCCGGCAGGGCCGGGCCGACCACCCGGTCGAACTGCCACGGCGGGTTGAGCAGCAGCATGCCGCTGCCGTTGAGGCGCAGCGGCGAGTCGTCCGGGCGCACCAGGAACTCGATCGTCATCGCCGATTTCACCGGCAGGGCGGTGGCCTTGCGCAGGAAGTGCAGGATGGTGCGGCGCTGCTTGATCGGGAACCACACCGCGCAGGTCGCCTGTGGCCAGCGCGCCAAGGTCTCGGCCAGGGCGGCCAGAACGGCCTGGTACTCGGCGTCCTGGGCCTCGTACGGCGGGTCGATCAGCACCAGGCCACGGCCGATCTTGCTGCCGTTGAACTTCGGCGGCAGCAGCGAGCGCAGCAGGGCATAGCCATCGCCAGCGCGCACATCGACGCGGCTGTCATGGGCGAACAGGGCCTTCAGCGTGGCCGTTTCGGCTTCCTGCAGCTCGCAGACCGCCATGCGGTCCTGCGCGCGCATCGC
The DNA here is from genome assembly GCF_049384325.1 of Stenotrophomonas sp. CASM114. Classification (NCBI taxonomy): domain Bacteria; kingdom Pseudomonadati; phylum Pseudomonadota; class Gammaproteobacteria; order Lysobacterales; family Lysobacteraceae; genus Stenotrophomonas; species Stenotrophomonas sp. CASM114. Next base: position 148,028 of record NZ_JBMRGJ010000003.1, read on the forward strand.
CTGTGCGCTCAGCAGCGGCGAGCCCGGGTAGTTGGTCAGCGCGCCCACCGGGTTGTCGGCCTGCACCGCCTTCAGGTAGCGCTCGACCACCTCCGGCAGCCTGGGCTGGGCCATCAGCCGCATGATCCCGGATTCGGCCTCCAGGGTCTTGCGGCTCTCTTCGCTGGCCAGCAGGTAGCGGCCGGCACCGCCGTGGGTGTCGAGCACGAAGAACGGGCTGTCCTTGCGCTTGAAGCTGTCGATCAGGGCCAGCTGCACGATGTGCTTGAGCACATCGGCGTGGTTGCCGGCGTGGAAGGCGTGGCGATAGTTCATGGGCGGCAGTGTACGGGGCGGCGGCCGCAGCGGCTATGCTGCGCGCCATGACAGCTCCCGTTGCCCATGTCCTGGTGGTCGAGGACGAAGCCGCCATCGCCGAAACCATGCTCTATGCGCTGCGCAGCGAAGGCTATGCCGCCAGCCACTGCCTGCTGGGCGGCGAGGCCCTGCAACGGCTGCAGGCCGGCGATATCGACGTGGTGGTGCTGGACGTGGGCCTGCCGGACCTGGGCGGTTTCGAGGTCTGCCGGCGGCTGCGTGCGCAGCCCGGGCCGGCGGCGCAGCTGCCGGTGATCTTCCTGACCGCCCGCAACGATGAAGTGGACCGCGTGCTCGGCCTGGAACTGGGCGCCGACGATTACATGACCAAGCCGTTCTCGCCGCGTGAGCTGGTGGCGCGGGTGCGTGCGCGCCTGCGTCGTGCGGCAGCGGTCGTGGCAGCCCCCGGCGCAGATGCGGGCTGGCAGGAACATGGCGCCTTCGCCATCGACCGCGAAGGCCGGCGTATCCGCTTCCGCGGCCACGCGCTGGACCTGACCCGCTACGAGTACGCGTTGCTGGAAGCGCTGCTGCAGCGGCCCGGTGCCATCCTCAGCCGCGCGCAGCTGATGGACCGGGGCTGGGACAGCAGCGCCGACAGTGCCGACCGCACCGTCGACACCCATGTAAAGACGTTGCGCGCCAAGCTGCGTGCGGCTGGTGCCAGCGACGACCCGATCCGCACCCACCGTGGCCTTGGCTACGCGCTGGAGGTCTAGCCGATGCGCCTGGTACTGAAGCTGTTCCTCGGCTTCTTCCTGATCACCGGCATCGCCGCGTTCTTCGTGATGCGCGTATTCGTCAACGAGGTGAAGCCCGGTGTGCGCCAGGCGATGGAATCGACCCTGGTCGATGCGGCCAACGTGCTGGCCGAGATGGCCGCCGCCGACGTCAAGGACGGCACCATCCGCAGCGGCAGCTTCACCCGCAACCTGGCCAAGGCGCGGCAGCGCGACCTGAAGGCGATGGTCTGGCGTTTTCCCAAGCGATCGCTGGATTACCGGGTGACCATCACCGATGCCAGGGGCATCGTCATCTACGACTCGCTGGGCCGCGACCTCGGGCGTGACAATTCGCGCTGGAACGATGTCTACCGCACCCTGCGTGGCGAGTACGGCGCCCGCTCCAGCCCGGAAATACCAGGCGAAGAAGGCGATACGGTGATGCACGTGGCGGCGCCGGTATACGACCCGGCCGATGGGCGCACCCTGATCGGCGTGCTCAGCCTGGCCCAGCCCAACCGCAGCATCGATCCGTTCATCGCCGCCAGCCAGCGCGCCATCATCGAGCGCGGCGCCTGGTTGATCGGGCTGTCGGCGCTGGTCGGCGTGCTGGTGACGATGTGGCTCACCACCGGCCTCGGCCAGCTCAGCCGCTATGCACGCGCGGTCAGCGCCGGCGAACCGGTGCCACCGCCACGGCGCCGCCGCGACGAGATCGGCGACCTGGGCCAGGCGCTGGAAACCATGCGCCGCAAGCTGGAGGGCAAGGCCTATGTCGAACAGTACGTGCAGTCACTGACGCATGAAATGAAGAGCCCGCTGGCGGCGATCCGCGGTGCCGCCGAGCTGCTGCAGGAGCCGCTGCCCGAGGCCGACCGCGTGCATTTTGCGCGCAGCATCGTCGACCAGCAGGAGCGGCTGACCGAGACCATCGACAAGCTGCTGGCGCTGGCCGAAGTGGAACAGCACGGCTGGCTGCAGACCCGCGATCCGATCGCGCTGCCAACGTTGCTGGCCGATGCGGCAGCGGCGGCGCAGGTGCGTGCGCAAGCGGCCGGCGTGCAGGTCAGCATCGGCAGCGCGCCCGACCTGCGCGTGCAGGGCGATGCCTATCTGCTGCGGCAGGCGTTGCACAACCTGATCGACAACGCCATTGCCTTCTCACCGCCCGGCGCGGACATCGCAGTGCAGGCCGAGGTGGACGGGCAGGGCGTGCGCCTGCAGGTGGCGGATCGCGGTGCCGGCATTCCCGACTACGCGCGCGAACGGGTGTTCGAACGCTTCTATTCGCTTGCCCGCCCGGGCAGCGGCCGGCGCAGTTCCGGCCTGGGCCTGCCGTTCGTGCAGGAGGTCGCGCGCCTGCACGATGGTCGCGCCAGCCTCGACGCGCGCGACGGCGGTGGCACCGTGGCCAGCCTGTGGCTGCCGTTGTCAGTGCCGGGCCAGCGTCCGCGCCGCTGACTTCACACTCGCTTCAACTTCGCCACAAACCCTGCTCACCGCAGCGGTCCATCCTGCAGCCCTCTCCAACGAGGATGGACCATGAAATCCCTGAAGATGCTGCTGAGGTTCGCCATTGTCGGCGGGCTGATCCTGTTGCTGCTGGTGCCGCTGATGATGATCCGCGGGGTCATCACCGAGCGCAGCCAGTACCGCGACGAGGCCTTTGCCCGGGTGGCCGACAGCCGTGCCGGCACGCAGCAGCTGGTGGGCCCGGTACGGGTGGTGCCGTGGGTGGAACGCAAGCAGGTTGAACTGGTTGACCCGCTGGGCGTCAAGAAGACCGAGATCCAGGTGACCGAGGGCCACTGGCTGCAGATGCCGGCGTCGCTGGAGGTGGGCGGCGAGATGCTGCCGAGCCAGCGCGAGGTCGGCCTGTTCAAGGTGCCGGTGTACAGCTGGAATGGCCAGTTGAAGGCGACTTTCGCCGAAGACGACTATCCGGTGAAGAACGGCCGCACCTATGGCCAGCCCTATGTGGCGCTGGGGGTTTCCGATGTGCGCGGCCTGGTGGGCACGCCGAACCTGCGGGTGGACGGCAAGCAGCTGCGGTTGCTGCCCGGCGTAGGCGTGGCCAGCGAAATCGGACGTGGCCTGCATGCGCCGGTGAGCGGTTTCGCCGCGGATCAGGGCGGCGCGCTGGCCGCCAGCACCGTTGAACTGGAGCTGCGCCTGGATGGCAGCCGCATGCTGTCGGTGGTGCCGGTGGGCGATGACACCCGGATCGCGCTGCGGTCGAGCTGGCCGCATCCGTCGTTCAGCGGCGCCTTCCTGCCCAACGAACGCCGTGTCGATGCACAGGGCTTCGATGCACGCTGGGCGGTGTCCTCGCTGGCCTCCGATGCACAGCGCCAGCTGCGCAGCGAGGGGACGATCGATTCGCAGGCCGTGACGGTGTCGCTGGTCGATCCGGTCGATACCTACACCCAGGCCGACCGTGCCTCGAAGTACGGCGTGCTGTTCGTGGTGCTGACCTTCGTCGGCTTCATCCTGTTCGAACTGATCAAGTCGCTGCGCATCCATCCGCTGCAGTACCTGATGGTCGGCCTGGCGCTGGCGATCTTCTTCCTGCTGCTGATCAGCCTGTCCGAGCACATCGCGTTCTGGAAGGCCTACCTGGTCTCGGCCGTGGCCTGCATCGGCCTGCAGGCGGTGTACCTGGCCAACGTGCTGGGCCACTGGAAGCGCGGCCTTGGCTTCGCTGCGCTGCTGACCGTGCTGTACGGCGCGCTGTATGGCCTGCTGGTGTCGGAGAACAACGCACTGCTGATGGGATCGCTGCTGCTGTTCGTGATCCTGGCGCTGGCGATGTGGGTGACCCGCCGGGTCGACTGGTACGCGCTTGGCGCGGACCTGAAGTAAGGAGCACGCCATGAGCTGGCGCCAGGGATTGCGGCAACGGGCGCGGCAGGGCATTCCGGCCCTGCTGGAAGTGGATGCACTGCTGCAGGCACATGGCGTGCTGGCGGCCCTGCCGGGGGCACGGATCGCCCCCGGCGTGGTCCGCTTCCAGCTGGCCGCGGTGACCTGCGAGGGATTGCAGGGCAAGGGCCTGGCCTGGTTGCAGGGCGCGCGGCAGGGACGCGGTGCGCTGGCTGGGAAGGTGCCGCGCTACCGGCCATGGAAGGCCGGGGCGGAAGCACTCGCGGAAATCGGCATTGGTGGCCTGCCCGATGACTGGCCCGCGCATGCGGCGGTGTATGGCTGCAGCAGCATCGACCGGCGGCACTGGTTGCTGCTGCTGCCGGAGCGGGCACAGTTGTGGTTGGGATGGAGCGGGTGATTGGGCTGTTCATCCACGCATGGCGTGGACCTACTGTTGTGGGTGCGAACCTTGGTTCGCACGCTCCCGCCCATGACCGATGGGACGGTATCGCGGCGCCGCTGCTGGCTAGACTCGATGGGTTGATGAGCAGGCCGGAAGGCAGGGGTGCGATGTGTTGAAGTGGGGCGTGCTGGCCGTAGCGCTGGCAATGGGTGGCAATGCAGCGGCGCAGCAGCGCGAATCAGTGGACCTGGACATGGTCAGCCGCATCCGCCAGGAGGCCTTCCACCGTTCGCAGGTGATGGACACCTTCAGCTATCTCACCGAACGCATCGGCCCGCGGCTGACCAACTCCCCGGCGATGGGCCGCGCCAACGCGTGGACCCGCGGCAAGTTCAACGAATGGAAGCTGGACAACGTCCACGACGAAGCGTTCGATGACTTTGGCCGTGGCTGGGAGTTCACCTCGGCCAGCGTGGAAATGCTGGGCGACCGTGTGCAGCCGCTGCATGCACTGCCCAAGGCCTGGACGCCGGGCACCAAGGGGCCGGTTGAAGGCGAGCTGGTGCAGGTCGAGATCAAGAAGCCCGAAGACATCGAGAAGTACCGCGGCAAGCTGCGCGGCAAGATCCTGCTGCTGGGCGAGGCGCGCGAGTACAAGCGCGGCACCGAGCCGGATTCCCATCGGCATGACGCGACCTCGCTGGAAGGGCTGCAGGCGTTCACCCTGCCGAAGGACCAGGACGCCACCGCCGAGCGCGCCAAGCGGGTCAAGGAGTACCAGGAACGCCAGCAGCTGGCGACCAGGGTCAATGCGTTCTTCGTCGAAGAAGGGGCGCTGGCCTCGATCAGCATCAGCAGCTGGGACAACGGCATCATCCGCGTTGCCGGTGGTGGTTCGCGCAAGGCCGGCGAGCCGGTCGGCATCCCCGAGCTGGCGATGATCAGCGAGCACTTCAACCCGCTGGTGCGCGCGCTGAAGGCCGGGCAGACCGTGCGCCTGCGCGTGGATGTGGCCGCGCGCTTCACCGATGACGCCGACCAGCCCGGCTACAACACGCTGGCCGAGATCCGCGGCAGCAGCAGGCCCGATGAAGTGGTGATGATCGGTGCGCACCTGGATTCCTGGCACAGCGGCACCGGCGCGGCCGACAACGCCGCCGGCGTGGCGGTGATGATGGAGGCCATGCGCATCCTCAAGGCCACCGGCGCCAGGCCCAAGCGCACCATCCGCGTGGCGCTGTGGAGCGGCGAGGAGCAGGGCCTGATCGGCTCGCAGGCCTATGTGGCCAAGCATTTCGGCCGGTTCCCGGAGCCCACCGACCCGGCGCAGAAGGCGCTGCCGGCGTCGCTGCGCGAGCCGACCGGTGCACTGCAGAAGACCCGCGATTACAGCAAGTTCCAGGTCTACTTCAACATGGACAACGGCTCCGGCCGCTTCCGGGGCATCTACGCCCAGGAAAACCTGGCGGCGATGCCGATCTTCGAAGCCTGGCTGGCGCCGTTCCATGACGTCGGCGCCACCACCGTGGCGACCCGCAACACCGGCAGCACCGACCACATCAGCTTCGACCGCATCGGCCTGCCGGGCTTCCAGTTCATCCAGGACCGGCTGGACTACTTCACCAATGTCCACCACAGCCACCTGGACACCTGGGACCACGCCGAACCGGAAGACCTGAAGCAGGCCGCAGCCATCGTCGCCTCGTTCGCCTACAACGCCGCGATGCGCGAGCAGCCGTTCCCGCGCAAGGTGGAACCGTAAAAGGGGACGGAGGGGATTAAGTCGCATCTCCCCTCCGTTTCCCGGTTGCAGTGCCCACGGGCTGGGCAATCGCGACTTAATCCCCTCCGTCCCCTTTTTCCGTCGGGGGCGGCGGGCTGGTAAAATCGGGGGATCCCCGTTCCTCGAGCCGTCCATGACCTGCCGCACCCGCTTCGCCCCCAGTCCCACCGGCTACCTGCACATCGGTGGTGCCCGCACCGCGCTGTACTGCTGGCTGGAGGCCCGCCACCGTGGCGGCGAGTTCGTGCTGCGCATCGAGGACACCGACCGTGAACGCAGCACCCAGGGCGCGATCGACGCCATCCTGGAGGCGATGGAGTGGCTGGGCCTGGACTACGACGAAGGCCCGATCTATCAGACCGACCGCGTCGCCCGCTACCGGGAAGTGGCAGAGCAGCTGATCGCCGACGGCAAGGCCTACTACGCCTACGAAACCCGCGAAGAGCTGGACGCGATGCGCGAGGCCGCCATGGCCAGGCAGGAAAAGCCGCGTTACAACGGCGCTGCACGCGAACTGGGCCTGCCGTACAAGGACGACCCGAACCGCGTCATCCGCTTCAAGAACCCGCTGGAAGGTACGGTGGTGTTCGACGACCTGATCAAGGGCCGCATCGAGATCGCCAACAGCGAACTGGATGACATGGTCATCTTCCGCCCGGACGGCTACCCCACCTACAACTTCGCGGTGGTGGTGGACGACTGGGACATGGGCATCACCGAGGTCATCCGCGGCGACGACCATATCAACAACACCCCGCGCCAGATCAACCTGTACGAGGGCATTGGTGCGCCGGTGCCGAAGTTCGGCCACATGCCGATGATCCTGGACGAGCAGGGCGCCAAGCTGTCCAAGCGCACCGGCGCGGCCGACGTGATGCAGTACAAGGACGCCGGCTACCTGCCCGATGCGCTGCTGAGCTACCTGGCCCGCCTGGGCTGGTCCCACGGTGACCAGGAGCTGTTCAGCCGCCAGGAGCTGATCGACCTGTTCGACGTGAAGGACTGCAATTCCAAGGCCTCGCGTCTGGACATGGCCAAGCTGGGTTGGGTCAACCAGCACTTCCTGAAGACCGAGGACGTGGCCGCCATCGTGCCGCACCTGGTCTACCAGCTGCAGAAGCTGGGCCTGGACGTGGCCGCCGGCCCGGCCCCGGAGGATGTGGTGATCGCCCTGCGTGAACGCGTGCAGACCCTGAAGGAAATGGCCGAGAAGGCCGTGGTCTGGTACCAGCCGCTGACCGGGTACGACGAAGCGGCGGTGGCCAAGCACCTCAAGGCCGGTGCCGAGGTGGCGCTGGGCAAGGCCCGCGAGCTGCTGGCAGCGTTGCCGGAGTGGACCGCCGAGTCGGTGGGCGTCGCCCTGCACGACGCGGCCGCAGCGCTGGAGATCGGCATGGGCAAGGTCGCCCAGCCGCTGCGCGTGGCCATCACCGGCACCCAGGTCAGTCCTGACATTTCCCATACCGTTTACCTGGCCGGCCGCGAGCAGGCCTTGAAACGCATTGATGCGGCCATCACCAAGGTAGCAACGGCCTGAGGCATCCTTGCCAGGCCCGAACCGGAGAACACGCATGCCCGCCAAGACCGCCACTGCCTGTACCGCCCCGCACCACCACGTCCACGACGCATCGGATTTCGTGGCGGTGGTCGAGCGTGTCTCGCGCGAACGCGGGCTGCGCCTGACCCCGATCCGCGCCAACGTGCTGAAGCTGATCGCCGAGGCCGGCAAGCCGGTCAAGGCCTACGAGCTGCTGGAATGGGTGCGCAACGGCAAGGGCGTGGGCGCCGATGCCCCGCCCACCGTGTACCGCGCGCTGGACTTCCTGATGGCCAATGGCTTCGTGCACAAGCTGGAATCGGTGAATGCCTTCGTGGCCTGCCACCATCCCAGCAGTGCCGCGCATTCGGTGCCGTTCCTGATCTGCAACAGCTGCCACAGCGCGGTGGAACTGGAAGACCGCGAGATCGTCACCCAGCTGGAGAAGCGCGCCAAGGAGCTGGGCTTCCAGCCGCAGGCACAGACGCTGGAAGTGCATGGCCTCTGCGCGCGCTGCGCCGGCTAATGCAACGGTAGGGCCGGCCGCTGGCCGGCATTTTGGAAACGGGGTCAGATCCCTTTGCCACTGGCAAAGGGATCTGACCCCGTTTCATACCGGTGCGGCAGGGCCTGCGTCCTAGTCCATCGGTTTGGACCGGGTATCCACCCGCACGATCACCGACATGCCGGGCCGCAGCTGCTTTGCCAGCTTCTGATCCCTGTTGATCGATATCCGCACCGGCAGCCGCTGCACCACCTTGGTGAAGTTGCCGCTGGCATTGTCCGGGCGCAGCACGCTGAATTCCGACCCGGTGGCTGGGGCGATCTCCTGCACGCGGCCCCGCAGCACCTGGCCCTGGAACGCGTCCACCGAGAACGTCGCCGGTTGGCCGATCGCCATGCCCCAGGTCTGGCCTTCCTTGTAGTTGGCCACCACCCACAGCGTGTCAGGTACCAGGAACAGCAGCTGCGAACCGGCAGCGACGTACTGGCCCACGCGTACGCTGGCTTCGCTGATCTGGCCGTCGCGTGGTGCGTGGATCACCGTGTTGGCCAGGTCGATGCGGGCCAGTTCCAGCTGCGCCTGCGCGCTTTCCACCTGCGCTTCCAGGCTCTTGCGCGCGACCTGGGTCGACACCAGCGTTTCCTCGGCGATGCGGATCTGCGCCTGCGACTGCTGCACGCTGGCCTGTGCCGACGCCTGGGTGGTGCGGAACTTGTCGCGGTCGTTGATGGACACCAGCTGCTGCGCCGCCAGTTCCTCGTAGCGTTTCAATTCATTGCGCGAACGCTGCAGTTCGGCCTGGCCAGCCGACAGCGTGGCGCGGGCGGAGGCAATCTGTGCGCGGTTCTGCGCCTGTGACTGGTCCGAGTTGGCCAGCGCCGCGCGCGCGCTGTCCAGCGTCGCCTGCGCCTGGGCCACGCGCTGCGCATAGATGCGGTCATCGATGCGCAGCAGCGGCTCGCCCTGCTTCACATGCTGGAAATCCTTCACCAGCACTTCGGTCACATAGCCGTTCACCTGCGGCGCCATCACCGTGATCTGGCCGCGTACATAGGCGTTGTCGGTCACCATCACGCTGCTGGTGAACGGCCACAGGTGCCAGGCGCGCAGGATCAGCGCAATGCCCAGCAAGGCCACTACCACCATCACCACCACGCTGCGGGCGCTGGGCTTGAGGTACTTCGGCGCGACCGCAGGTTCTACCGGCGTGGCCGCGGGCGCCGCGTCGGTCGGCGGCGGTGGGGTGACGTTGTCGGTGTCGTCGGGGCGGGGCGGGACGGGAGGCATGGGAGGACTCAACGGGACGCGGCCGGCGTGGACGCGGTGGAAAGGGCGGGGTGGCGCTTGCGCCATTGCTTGAGCACGGCGGTGCGCAGCGACAGCAGCAGCAACCAGCACAGGAAGCCGATCGCCAGCCAGCCGCTCAGCGTGAACACGTCATTGAAGCCACGCACGTTGGCTTCGCGGCGCGTGGTCTGCGCCAGCTGCGCGCTGCCCTGCGCACTGCGCAGCACCGGGTCGGTGATCTGCGCAGCGTACAGCTGCTGCTGGATGCGCAGCCGTTGCGCGACCACCGGATCGGCCGGATCGAGCTGGCTGGTCAGCGCGCTGGAATACAGCTGCTCGCGATGCAGCTGGAAGGTCCCCAGCACCGCCGAACCTGCCAGGCCACCCAGGGTCTGCGTGATCGACAGCGTCACCAGGAAGGTGATCATGTGGTCGACGCCCTGTTTCAACGCGGCGGAGATGCCGAGCATGATCAGCGGGCCCATGAACATGCCGGCACCGACCGAGGCCAGGAACTGGCTGGCGTAGAAGTCGTGCGGCCGGTCCAGGCTGGTGCGGTGCTGGTCGAAGAACGCGGCGGCGCCCAGCAGCAGGATCGCCATCAGCAGCTGCGCGATCAGCCGCTTCGGTCCGAAGGTGAGCGAGGCGCCGGCGATGCCGACGATCACCCCGGCCAGGATCACTACGAACAACGGCCGCATCTGGTCAGGCCCCATGCCCAGCGTGCGCATCAGGTTGACCACGCCGTAGGACTGCTCGGTGGTCAGGAAGCGGATCAGGAACGCGCCGACGATGAAGTGCAGCACCGGCAGCTTCGACAGCCAGCGGATCTGCAGCAGCGGATTGCGCCGGTAGTGTTCGATGATGAAGGCGGTGGTGGACAGCACGATCGAGGCGACCAGCGCCCAGCCCAGCCATGGGGTGTTGAGCCACCAGCGGGTGTAGCCCTGCGCCAGCACGATCACCAGCAGCGCGACCGCCGGCGCGAGCAGGGCGAAAGTGAGGAAGTCCAATGGCTCGAACGCCTTCACCTGGATGCCGGGCGGCAGCTTCAGCACTACCACTGCCGCGAACGCGCACAGGGCCAGGCCGGCTTCGAAGGAATACAGCTGGTGCCACTGGCCGGTATCGACCAGGCCTGGCGAAACGATCCAGGCGATCGGCACCGCCAGCTGCGAAAGGCCGACGCCGACCACCAGCAGGTTGCCGGTAAAGCGGCGCGGCAGCGCCTGCAGCATGTACAGCGTGCCCAGTGTCGAACAGGCCGCACCCGCGAAACCGCTGGCGGCGCGGGTCAGCATCGTGGTCTCGAAGCTGCCGACGAACAGGTGCAGCACCGCCAGCGCCGCATACAGGCCCAGGCCGATCTCGGCGAACAGGCGGATGCCGTACTGCTGGCGGAACTTGAAGGCCAGCAGGTTGGCGGTGACATTCACCATCGCATACGCGGCCACCAGCCAGCTGCCCTGGGTCGGAGTGAGCGCCAGCTGGCCCTGCAGGAACGGCAGGTTGGCGGTGACCAGCGCATTGCCGAGGCCGCCGGTGATCGCCACCAGCAACGATACCAGCGCATAGGCCGCGCGCCGGTACGGCGGGTGCCAGGGCATCGACGCCGAGCCGGGCATGGTCGGCTTCTCATGCTCCTCCCAATCCGGAACCGGCTTCAGATACGGCTGGACCATCAACGGGCCTCGCTGGCAGCTCCCTGGAGACCCCCACGCAGCAGCTGCAGGGCACGCCCGGCCAACTGGGCGCGCTCGTCGCGGGTCTTGCCGCGCAGGGCCGCACCCAGCATGCCCGAGATCAGTGAAATATCCGTCTTTTCCAGGTCGTCACGGCACAGCCCGGCGGCCTTGGCGCGCGCGATCGGTTCCTCCAGCAGGTCGCGCACGGTCTCGCGCGCGGCGCGCATGGACGGCACGTCCGAATCAACCGCACGCCAGTAATCGGCCAGTGCCGGCGAATCGATGATGCGCTGGGCCATGCCCTCGAACACCTCGAACAGGGCGTCATCGCGGTCACCGAGCTGTTCGACCTGGCGCCGGATGCGGTCGACCGTGCGCTGCAGCAGCGCCTGGATCAGCGCGGTGCGGTCGGGGAAGTTGCGGTACAGGGTGGCGCGGCCCACCTGGGCGCGTTCGACCACCAGATCCAGCGGGGCGGTGACGCCATGTTGGCCGAAGACATGATCGGCGGCGTCGAGGATGAGGGCACGGCGGGCAGCAGCATCGGCACGTTGAGCGGTCATGGAATCATTTTCGGACAAAAATGTCCGATTGGCGAGACTTTGAGTGACGGGATTGTCCGCTTGTTGTCGTACGCACACCTTTGTGACGGATGCGTGATGGCGTGGGACGGAATGAAAACGGGGGCCCGAAGGCCCCCGTTCAATGCGGTGGTGCCAGAGCCCTTTCCTTCGGAAAGGGATCCGACCCCGCCGTGCGCGATCAGAAGAACGCGCGGATCCCGAATGCGACTCCACGGCCTGGCAGCGGCGAGTAGTCGCGCAGCAGCGAGGTATGCGGGCGCACTTCGCGGTTGGTCAGGTTGCTGCCATCCAGGAACACCTCGTAGCTGTTGCCCGCGTTGCGATCCCAGCGGTAGGCCAGGTGCGCGTCGACCAGGGTGTAGCCGTCGCTCGGGGCTTCGTTCTGGGCGACGTCCTTCTGGCGGCTGTAACGCACTGCACCGACCGAGGCGCGCCAGCCGTCCTTCGACCAGCGCAGGTCGGCGCCGACGCGGGCCGGGGCGATGCGCGGCAGGTAGCCGGTATTGGCCAGCTCCACGCTGTAGTTGTGGTTGTGGTCGCCGTGCGGTACGGCGATGTCGAGGCTGCGGCTGCCGCTGCCATCCAGCTTGGCCTTCACATAGTCACCGAACAGGCGCAGATCCCAGTCACCGGCGCCACCCTCGAACAGGTGCACCAGCGCTTCGGCCTCGGCGCCGCGGAACACCGCGTCCTGCTGGGTCCAGGCGCGGACCGGCAGGCCTTCGGTAACACCGGTGTCGGCGAGGTAGATGAAGTCCTTGAACTTCGTCTGGTAGACCGACGCGGAGAAGTCCAGGCGATCGCTGTGGGTATGGATGCCCAGTTCGACGCGCTGGCCGCGCTCGGTTTTCAGGTTGGCGTCGCCGATCTCCAGCGAGCGGGTGGCGATGTGCGCGCCGGCGGCGTACAGCTCTTCGTTGGTCGGCGCACGCTCTGAGCTGTCCACGCCGATGCGCAGGTCAACGGCATCGTTGAGCTTCCAGATACCGGCGGCAGACAGGTTGGTGGCACCGAACGTGCGACGGCGGTAGTCGCCGGTCGGGTCCAGCTTGACCTGGTCGTGGCGGCCACCCAGTTCCAGCTTGAACGGGCCGAACTGCTTTTCCTGCAGCACGAACAGGCCGATGTTCCTGGTGCCGGTATCCGGTACGAACGCCTCTTCGCCCTTGGCGCCGAAATCGCTGTTGCCGAACTGCAGGCCGAACGCGCCGTCCCAGCCGCCGATCTGCTGCTGCACGGCTTCCAGGCGCGCTTCGATACCACGGTTGGTGAAGCGCGTCGACGGCGTGCCGGCCTCCAGCTCCACGTGCTCGTAGTCGGTGTAAGCCACGCGTGCGTTGATGTTCTTCAGGAACGAGACCGGGTTGTAGATGCCGGCCTTGGTCTCGAAGCGGTTCTGCACCATGTCGATGCGCACGTCATGCTCGTCGCCGCCTTCCTCTTCATCGCCGTGGTCGTGACCGTGGTCATGGCCATGGTCATCACCATCGGCATGCACGTGCGCGCCGTTGGGAATGCCGTAGTTGGTGCGATAGGTGCTGGCCGACACACCGAAGTAACCACCGTCGCCCAGCCACGTTGCGCCGACGCCGCCGGCGCGGGTGCGGATCGAACTGTTGTCCAGGCGGCCGCGGCGCGGTTCTTCGCCCTCGGCTGCGTCGTGATCATGGTCGTGATCGTGGTCATGGTGGTCTTCAAGGCTGTCGATCACCGCGTAGCCGGGAATGCGGTAGTCGTCGCCATTGCGCACCAGGCCATCCACGTGCAGCACGACGTTGCCGCTGACACCATCGAGGCGGAACATGCCGCTGCGCTCATTGTTCACCGAGTTGCCGCGCAGCTCGGCGCGGCCGCTGAGCGGGCGCTCCGGCAGCTCGCGCGCGATGCGGCCATCCACCACATTGACCGCACCACCGATGGCGCCGCTGCCGAACAGCAGCGTGGCCGGACCCTTCAGCACTTCGATCTGGTCGGCCAGGAACGGCTCGATGCTGGTGGCATGGTCGGCGCTGACCGTGGAGGCGTCCATGTTGCCCATGCCGTTGGACAGCACGGCCACGCGCGGGCCTTCCTGGCCGCGGATGATCGGGCGGCCGACGCCGGGGCCGAAGAAGGTGCTCTGTACGCCGGGCAGCTTGGCCACGGTATCGCCCAGGGTGCCGGCCTTCTGCTCGTCCAGGCGCTCACCGGCCAGCACGTCCACCGGGCGCGCCAGGGATTCGGCATCGCCCTGCAGCGGCGACGCGGTGACCTGTACCGAGGAGAGTTCGGTCAGGTGGCGGTCACGATGGGAGGTGTCCTGGCCGGCTGCAAAGGCGACGGACGGCAGCAGGGCGGCGAGGGCCAGGGCCAGGGAATGCGGCTTGAGCCGAGGGGTGTGGGCGGGCATGGGCAGGTCCTTTGTTACAATGTATCAATCGCAGGGCGCACGAATCCCGTCGACGGGACAGGGGGAGGGGAAACCGTGCGGTTCGGAGAGGGATGTTATATTATTCCATAACGATTCGCCGACCCTGCTGGAAGTCATGTCCCTGTCCTCACGCCTGCGCCACCTGCTCGATCGTTTCGGTGCCACTGGTTCGATGCTGTGCGCAGTGCATTGCGCGGTGATCCCCGTGCTGCTGGCGGCGGCGCCGTCGCTGGGCCTGTCGTTCTGGCTGAGCGATGGCGTGGAACAGGCGCTGGTGGTGTTCGTGACCCTGCTCGGGCTGTTCAGCCTGGTCTGGGGCTATCGCCGCCACGGTGCGCTGCGTGCGCTCGGCTTCCTGATCCCCGGCCTGGTCGCGCTGTGGGCCGGCGTGCTGTACGACCCGCTGCACCACAATGCGGTGCCGCATGCGGTGGTGATGACCATCGGCGGCCTGCTGGTGGGCGTTGCCCACCTGGTCAACCTGCGCCTCAACCACGGCCACGTGCACGACGCAAGCTGCGCGCACTAGGCACGCCGTGATAGGATTTCCGATCGTGCGCGGGGGCGCCCAGCAAGGCGGCCCCGCCGAACCCGTGTCAGTACGGGGTAACCAGATTTCACACTTGAGGAGTTGAAGACATGGGTAAGGGTGACCGCAAGACCGCCAAGGGCAAGCGCTACAACGCCAGCTACGGCAACGCCCGTTCGCACACCGCGAGCAAGGTCGCCGTAGGCGCCGCCGCCCCGGTTGCCAAGAAGACCGTGGCCAAGGCTCCGGCGAAGAAGGCCGTGGCGAAGAAGGCCGTCGCCAAGGCCTGATCAGGCCGACCGACCGGTCCAAGGAAAACGCGGCGCCTGGCGCCGCGTTTTTTTATGCGCGTTCCTGCAGGGCCGAGCCCATGTTCGGCTGGCGTAATGCAGCCGAGCATGGGCTCGCTCTACAGGGAATTCAGCGCAGGGTCTGCTTCAGCGTTTCCGGATTGCCATCGTTCGGCGCGGCCGGCACCTGCAGCAGGTGGGCCAGCAGCGGGTAGACGTCGACATTGTCGAAGCCGTCGATCACCAGGCCCTGGCGGAACGACGGGCCGCTGGCCACGAACACCGCACGCATCGACGGTAGGGCATTGTCGTAGCCGTGCGAGCCACGGTCCTGCTTCGCGCGCTTGGCGATCTTCTCGCGGTGCAGCGCATCCCAGCCTTCATCCATCGCACAGACGATGGCCGGAACCCGCGGATGCGTGCCGTAGTGCCAGCGCGCCGGCAGGTTCTCCTTCTTCCAGCACTCGTAGTGCGCATGGCGGCCGAGCAGGGCGCGTTCGGCCTCAGCCTCACGACCTGCCACTGGCGCGAAGCCCACCGACTGGCCCTGGCTGACGTTGCGCGCGATGGACGGGTCGGCCATCGATTCGGTGGCGATCACGTGGCCGTCGGCGACGCTGGCCATGCCGTGGTCGGACACCACGATCACATTGGTGGTGGCGACCAGGCCGCGCTGCTGCAGGCCGTCGAGCACCTGGCCGACGATCAGGTCGGCGCGTGCGATGGCGTCGGCGTACTGCTTCGACCCGGGGCCGTAGTTGTGCCCGGCCTTGTCCACGTGCTCCATGTACAGCGTGGTCAGTCGCGGGGCATCGGCGTCGGTCTGTGCCAGCCAGTCGAGCACGATACCGGCACGCTGCTCCAGCGGTTCCTTGCCGTCGTAGATGCGCCACTGGCTGGGGCGCACACCACGGATTTCCGATTCACTGCCCGGCCACGACGTCGTGGCGGTGCGCACGCCGGCGTTCTCGGCGCCGACCCAGATCGGTTCACCGCCCCACCAGGCACTGGTGGTGACGGCCTCGCGGTTGCTCAGCTCGAAACGG
Source organism: Stenotrophomonas sp. CASM114 (assembly GCF_049384325.1). Lineage (NCBI taxonomy): Bacteria > Pseudomonadati > Pseudomonadota > Gammaproteobacteria > Lysobacterales > Lysobacteraceae > Stenotrophomonas > Stenotrophomonas sp. CASM114. The sequence continues at coordinate 164,031 of NZ_JBMRGJ010000003.1, forward strand.
CCCAGCGCTTCATCGTCCATGCTGTTGTTGACGATGCCATGGTGGTCCGGGCGCAGGCCGGTGACGATGGTGTAGTGGTTGGGAAACGTCAGGGAAGGATAGGACGGTGTCATCCAGCGGGCGCGCACGCCGCCGTCGATCATCCGCTGCAGGTTCGGGGTCAGCCCGCGGTCCAGCGCATCGGCGCGCAGGCCGTCGATGGAGATCAGCAGCAGCTTCGGCGGTGCGGCCAATGCGACGGACGTGGGAACGGCGGCGGTAGGGGCAGGCGCAGTGGTGCAGGCAGCCAATGGCAGCAGCAGCGCCAGCGAACAGGTCAGGCGTACGGAAGTCATCCGTGCATGATAAGCCGGTGCAATTACCGGCCCAAGACACGGCGCGCCAGGATCGCCCGGGGTCAGATCCCTTTTCCACGGGAAAAGGGATCTGACCCCGATGTTCAGGCGAACAGCGGGGCCTGGCGTTGTTCCAGCCGCAGCAGCGCGGCCTTGGTTTCCAGGCCACCGCCGAAACCGGTCAGTGCACCGTTGCTGCCGATCACGCGGTGGCAGGGCAGGATGATCGGCAACGGGTTGCGCCCGTTGGCCGCGCCCACCGCGCGGGTCGCGCTGGGCTTTCCCAGGTGTTGCGCCAGTTGCAGGTAGCTCCAGGTCTGGCCGAACGGAATCAGCGCCAGCGCCTGCCACACGCGCAGCTGGAACGGCGTACCACGCGGCGCCAGCTCAAGGTCGAAGCTGTTGCGCTCGCCGTGCAGGAACTGCAGCAGCTGCTCGCGTGCTTCCGGCAAGGCATCCGGTGCGTAATGCCAGTCATCACGCCCGCGCGCGGGGTGGCGGTTCTCCGGGAACAGCACGTGTGACAGGCCACGCTCGTCGCCGGCGATGGTCAACACGCCGATCGGGCTGTCGAAACGATCGAACAACAGTGTCATGTCGGTTCTCCAACGAATGTGCCGGACAGGTGCCACAGGTGCAGCACGGCGTAGGCGCGCCAGGGACGCCACGGTTGCGAGCGCGCTTCGGTTGCGCGTTCGCTCAGCCGCTGGCCCTGCGCGTGGCCGAGGACCTGCTGCAGTACAAGATCGCCGGCCGGGAAGGCATCGGGCTGGCCGAGGCCACGCAAAGCGATGTACTGCGCGGTCCATGGGCCGATGCCGGGCAGTGCCACGCAGCGGGCAACAAACTCTTCCAGCGCCTGGCCGGGCCCGAAGTCGAGCTGGCCGCTGGCGCAAGCGGTGGCCAGTGCACGCACGGTCGCGGCGCGGCTGCGCGGCAGGCCGATTGATTCCAGAGGCGCCTCGGCCAATACCTCGGGTGCCGGGAACTGGCGATCAAAGTCGGACGACATGCCCGGCAGGTGCGCGCCATAGGCATCGACCAGCCGCCGCGCGAAGGTGGTGGCGGCGGCAACAGTAACCTGCTGGCCGAGCACGGCGCGCACGCCCACTTCGAAGCCATCCCAGCCGCCGGGCACGCGCAGCCCGGGGCGTTCGGCGATACCGCGCGCCAGCAAGGGTTCCTCGCCCAATGCGGCGTGCACCTGCTGCAGGTCGGCATCCAGATCAAACACGCGACGCACGCGGCGCACGATGTCCGGGATCAGGCGCGGATCCACCGCACCCAGCTGCAGGCGCAGCTCCGGGCGCTTCGGGTCGGCAGTGACGCGCAGCAGGGTGGGGCGCTCCGGCGTGCCCAGCACGCGCTGATAGCTGTCCTCGCCAATCAGCTCGATGCCGGGCAGGCTGCGCTTGCGCAGGAACGCCAGCATGCGCGGGAAGTCCAGCGGCGGACGGTAGCCCAGGCGCAACACCAGGCCGCCATCGTCGGCGGCCAGCGGTTGATGCTGGCGGCGCAGTGCGGTGGGGGCCATGCCGCAGCCCTGCAGGAATGCGGTATTGAAGCGGCGCAGGCTGTTGTATCCGGCGGCCAGTGCGACGTCGGTCACCGCCAGCGTGGTCTCGGTCAGCAGTTGCTTGGCCAGCAGCAGGCGATGGGTGGCGTGGATCTGCCCGGGCGTCGCACCCAGGCGTTCGACGAACAGGCGCTGCAGCTGGCGCGCGCTGAGGCCGAGCTTCGTAGCAAGATCGGCCACCGGCTGCTCCTGCAGGAAGCCGCCGTGGATCAGGGCCAGGGCGCGCTGTACGGTCTGCCCGGCCAGTGCCTGCTGGGCCTGTGGTGCCAGCTCCGGGCGGCAGCGCAGACACGGGCGATAGCCGGCGGCGGCGGCAGCAGCGGCGGTCGGGTAGTAGGTGATGTTGCGCGGCTTCGGGGGCGGTGCGGGGCAGACCGGGCGGCAATAGATGCCGGTGCTGCGCACGGCGGTGAAGAACACGCCGTCGAAACGTGCGTCGCGGGCCAGGCGGGCGCGGTCGCAGGCGGCGGTGTCGAGGGCGAGGGCGGTGTCCATGGCGGCAGTCTAGGCGGGTGCGGGCGGGGATACTCGCCACATTCGGACATGGATGCTGAAGGGGGTCACGCCGGGCTGCGCCCGGACCCGCGGTAGTGCCGGCCGCTGGCCGGCAACAGCAACAGCAGAAGCGGGATTCCTGTGGGATGGCGTGGTGGGTCCGGTGGCAGGGGACGCCGTGAACCCCCAGACCGGCCCAGCCGCTGGCGGCTGTGCGTTCGGGCGCTTGCGAAGCAGTGCTTCGCAAGCAAAGCGCCCTCACCCCTGGGGACTTGGTCGCGGCATCCATGCCGCTCGCACCCCTGCCACCGGCCCCACCACGCCTTCGACAGGTTCCTGAGGCTGTTGGTAGGTGTCGACCTTGGTCGACACGCTTTCCCAAGGGTCAGAAGGGGTTCAGTGCCACGCGCTGAATGCGCGGCCTGGACGGGTAGACTGTGGCTCTTGGTCCCATGAATCCCGGTTGCCCGATGTCCGCCAAATTCCGCTGGTTGCCCCTGTTGTGCCTGGCCCTGGCGGGCTGCAGTCAGCTGGAGAATCCGGGCAACGTGACCGCTGCCGACAAGGCAGCGCGGGCGCCGGCCAGTGATGGCGAGAACATGGTTTCGATCAATGCCGCCGACGCGCCACCGGCACCAGCGCCGCCGCGCAGCCAGGCGGGTCGGCCGTGGCCGCAGGCGCAGCTGGAAAATGGGCGTGCGTGGGTCAGTTGCAGCACGGAATATGCGGGCGATGCCGGCGACGGTGCCGAACTGGAAGGGCTGCAGCGCGAGCAGATCACCCAGGCCCTGGCGCCGTGTGCCGAGCGTGGGCTGATGCGAGTGCGTTACGCCGGCAAGATCAATCCGGGCTTCGCCGAAATGATGTGGCGGTTGGCGGTGGTCGCTGACGAACTGAAGATCCACAAGCGCATCCTCGACCTGGACTCCAGTGGTGGCCAGGTGGAGTCGGCGATCGTGGCCGGTGACAGCATCGGTGAATCGGGCTGGACCATCTGGGTGCGCGAAGGCTCCATCTGCCACAGCGCCTGCGTGTTCGTGCTGGCTGCCGGTGACAACCGCCTGCTGTCGGGCAAGGTCGGCATCCACCGCATGATGCGGATCAGCTCCAAGGCCACCTCGCGCGCCGAGCTCAACCGCGAGCTGCACGAAGTCTACGACAACGTGAAGGATTACCTGCAGCGCAATGGCGTGGCGGTGGGCGTGGCCGATCTGATGATGACCGTGCCCAATCGCAGCCTGCGCCTGCTGACGCCGGATGAGCTGCGCCAGTACGGCCTGGATGGCACCAACGCGGTGCAGGACGATCTGGAACGGATCAAGCAGATGCGCGCCTGCGGCGATGACTTCGTGCAGCGCAAGGACGCGTTCCTGATCGCCTTCGACCAGCAGTGCAAGCGCGACGGCGCCGACATGGAATCGATCAACAGCTGCGGCCAGGCCCTGAAGCAGCGCTTCGGTTTCCCGGATGCGGTATGCCCGGACGAAAGCCCGCTGTCGGAGATCGATGTGGCGACGCTGCCACCGGCACCGTCGGAGCCGCCGCCGGTGGCCGAGCAGCCGCCAGCGAACACCGCCGCGCCCGCCGCGCAAGCTGATGCGGCAGCGGTGGAGGGCAACGCTCCGGCACGCTGACGGCGTAGTCACCGCGCTGGCGTAGACTGCGGTTCTCTCCAGAAAACCGGCGGTGTCCATGAAGCGCGCGTTCCTGCTGCTGTCCCTGCTGCCCCTGACCGTGTTGGCGCAGGCCCCTGCGCCGGCCACGCCTGCACCGGCCCCGGCACGCCCGGCACCAGCCTCGCCGGCAGCTGCGAAGCCCGCTACCGCCGGTTCCCCTGCGTTGACCGCTGCTCAACAGGCGCAGGTGCAGAAACAGGACACGGAAATGGGCGCCGCCGCAGTGAAGGCAGCGCAACTGGTCGACGCCAACCGCGCCGGCGAATTGTGGGATGGCGCTTCGGCCGTCGCGCGCCGTGCGGTGCCGAAGGCCGCTTTCGTCAGCCAGTTGGCCGCCGAGCGTACGCGCCTGGGTGCGCTGGCCGGGCGTGGCCAGCCGACCATCACCCGGGTCAAGTACAGCGCCGGTGCAGCAGTGCCGGAAGGGCTGTACATCAACGTCAGCTTCCCGACCCGTTTCGCCAACAGCGCACAGCCGGTGCGCGAGCTGGTCTCGTTCCGTTTCGACGAGGACCAGGTGTGGCGCCTGGCCGGTTACAGCCTGCGCGCGTCGGCACCCTGAGGAGGTGAATGATGGCAACTGAACTGACGATGCTGGCCTGGTCGGTACTGCTGGGCTTCGTGTACATCTTCGCCACCTCCACGGTGGTCACCCGCGAGCGCGGGATGAAGTGGAATGCTTCGGCACGCGATGGCGATGCGAAGCCGCTCAGCCCGCTGGCCGGCCGCCTGCAGCGCGCGCAGGCCAATTTCCTGGAGACGTTTCCGTTCTTCGCCGCCGCCGCCATCGCAGTGGTCGTGGCCGGTCGCGGCAACGACACCACTGCACTGGCGGCGCAGGCCTACTTCTGGGCGCGTGTGGTCTATCTGCCCCTGTACGCCGCAGGCGTGCCCTACGTGCGCAGCCTGGTGTGGCTGGTGTCGCTGCTATCGATCCTGGCGCTGGTGTTCGCACTTCTGTAAGTCGGCCTGATCCAGATCAAGGCCGCTCAGGCGCGCGGCGCTATGCTGGCGCGGATTGGATCAACGGCAGGAGGCGCGCATGCGCAGGATGGACGTGGTGGTGGTCGGCGCCGGACCGGCAGGTCTGTGCTTCGCGCGCGCGCTGGCCGGCAGCGGGCTGCAGGTCGGGCTGGTCGAAGTGCAGCCGCGCCAGGCGCTGGCCGAGGCCGCCTTTGATGGCCGCGAGATCGCGTTGACCCATGCCTCGCGGCAGAGCATGGAGCAGCTGGGGCTGTGGCAGCGCCTGCAGCACGCTGAAATTGCTGATCTGCGCGATGCCAGGGTGATGAACGGCGGCTCGCCGTTCGCGCTGACCTTCGCCAGCAGCCAGGTCGACGGCCAGCCGCTGGGCTGGCTGGTACCCAACCATCTGATCCGTCGCGCCGCGTGGGATGCCGTGCAGGGCCAGGACGGCCTGGAGCTGTTCGACGGGCGCAAGGTGCTGGGCGTGCAGGCCGATGCGCAAGGCCACGTGGTCAAACTCGATGACGGCAGCCAACTGCATGCGCGGCTGCTGGTGGCCGCTGACAGCCGCTTCTCCGCCACCCGCCGCATACTCGGCATCGGTGCGCAGATGCGCGACTTCGGCAAGTCGATGCTGGTGTGCCGCATGCAGGTCGAGCGCAACCATCACCACACCGCCTGGGAGTGGTTCGGCTACGGCCGCACGATGGCGCTGCTGCCGCTCAACGAGGGCCAGGCATCGGCGGTGATCACGCTGCCGCCGCGGCAGATCGAGCAACTGCTGGCGATGGACGAGGTGGCTTTCGGTGAGGCCATCAGCGCCTGCTTCGAACACCGCCTGGGCCGGATGCAGCCGGTGGCCACGCCGCAGGCGTATCCGCTGGTGGGGGTGTACGCGCACGGCTTCGTCGGCGAGCGATCGGCGCTGATCGGCGATGCCGCCGTCGGCATGCACCCGGTCACCGCGCATGGCTTCAACCTGGGCCTGGCCAGCGCACAGCGGCTGGCGCAGGGCATCGTCGCGCAGCAGCGCCGTGGTGCCGACATTGCCGCCGCCGGCATGCTGGCCAGTTACCAGCGTGGTCATCGGCTGGCGTCGCGGCCGCTGTACGAGGCCACCAATGCGATCGCCAGCCTGTACACCGACGACCGTCGCCCGGCGCGCCTGCTGCGTGCGGCCGGCCTGCGCCTGGCGCAGGGCGTGGCACCGTTCAGGCAGCTGATTGCCTCGCACCTGACCCAGCGCGTGGCCTGAACAGCTTCAGATCAGCCTGCAGCCAGCACCCGGATCTGGCTGTCGGCGAATTCGACCACCTGGCCTGCGCGGATCTTGCAGGCCTTGCGCAGTTCCACTTCCCCGTCCACCCGTACCTGGCCCTCGCTGATGACCATCTTGGCCTCGCCGCCACTGGTGACCAGATCGGCCAGCTTGAGCAGCTGCTTGAGTTCGACGTAGTCACCGTCGAGGTCGAATTCGAGAATCTGCATGGAGCGGGGTTCCTGGGAAGAGGGCGCAGGCCAGCGGCCGGGCCGGGAAGAGGGCGCGTATTGTGCGCCAGCACGGGCCCGACGGCATCTGTGAGGAAAGCTGTATGCCTCGTTCAGCATCAATGCGGTATCATTCCGCTCTGAGCGAGTGAAATCTCCTCCGACCGAGCAGCGCCAGGGCACGCGATAAGAAGGGCGCCCAAAGCGCGGACCATCACCTTTTTTATCGCACTGCCAGGAAGACGGCAGTGCCTTCGGAGTTCCCCATGTCCCAAGATTCCCAAGCGCCGCTGCAGTTTGCGCAGCTCGGCCTGTCCGAGCCCGTGATGCAGGCCGTCACCGCCATCGGCTACGAAACCCCGTCGCCGATCCAGGCCGCCACCATCCCGGCGATGCTGGAAGGCCGCGACGTGCTGGGCCAGGCCCAGACCGGTACCGGCAAGACCGCTGCCTTTGCACTGCCGGTACTGTCCAACATCGACCTGCAGCAGATCAAGCCCCAGGCCCTGATCCTGGCGCCGACCCGCGAGCTGGCCATCCAGGTTGCCGAGGCGTTCCAGTCCTATTCGTCGAAGATCCCCGGCTTCCGCGTGCTGCCGGTGTACGGCGGCCAGCCCTACGGCCAGCAGTTGTCGGCCCTGCGCCGCGGCGTGCATATCGTGGTCGGTACCCCCGGCCGCGTGATCGATCACCTGGACCGCAGCACCCTGGACCTGTCCGAGCTGAAGACGCTGGTGCTGGACGAAGCCGATGAAATGCTGCGCATGGGCTTCATCGACGACGTCGAAGCGGTGCTGAAGAAGCTGCCGGAGCAGCGCCAGGTGGCCCTGTTCTCGGCCACCATGCCGCCGCAGATCCGCCGCATCGCGCAGACCTACCTGCAGGACCCGGTGGAAGTGACCATCGCGGCCAAGACCACTACTTCGGCCAACATCCGCCAGCGTTACTGGTGGGTGAGCGGCATGCACAAGCTGGACGCGCTGACCCGCATCCTGGAAGTCGAGCCGTTCGACGCGATGATCATCTTCGCGCGGACCAAGGCCGGCACCGAAGAACTGGCCAGCAAGCTGCAGGCGCGTGGCCTGGCCGCTGCCGCCATCAACGGTGACATGCAGCAGGCCCAGCGTGAGCGGACCATCGCCATGCTGAAGGAAGGCAAGCTGGACATCCTGGTCGCCACCGACGTGGCCGCGCGCGGCCTGGACGTGGAGCGCATCAGCCACGTGCTGAACTACGACATCCCGTACGACACCGAAAGCTACGTGCACCGCATCGGCCGTACCGGTCGTGCCGGCCGCAGCGGCGAGGCGATCCTGTTCGCCACCCCGCGCGAGAAGGGCATGCTGCGCCAGATCGAGCGCGCCACCCGCCAGCCGATCGAAGAGATGCAGCTGCCGAGCGTGGAAGCGGTCAACGACACCCGCATCAACAAGTTCACCTCGCGCATCAGCGAAACCCTCGGCGCCGGTGGCCTGGACTTCTACCGCCAGCTGCTGGAGCGCTTCGAGAACGAGCAGAACGTGCCGGCCATCGAGATCGCTGCCGCGCTGGCCAAGCTGCTGCAGGGCGATACCCCGTTCCTGCTGCAGCCGCCGGTGCGTGCCCCGCGCGAAGAGCGCGCACCGCGCGAGCGCTTCGACCGTGGTGACCGCCCGGAACGTGGTGATCGCTTCGACCGCAACGAACGGGGTCCGCGCTTCGAGCGTGGGCCGCGCCGTGACGACGCCGAAGGTGGTTTTGAACAGCGTCCGCGCCGTGAGGTTCCGCCGCGTGGTGCACCGGAGCAGGGCATGGAGACCTACCGTATTTCGGTCGGTCACCAGCATGGCGTGAAGCCGGCCAACATCGTCGGCGCCATTGCCAACGAAGCCGGCCTGGAAAGCCGCTTCATCGGCCGCATCGACATCCACGACGACTTCTCGCTGCTGGACCTGCCGGCACAGATGCCGCCGGACGTGCTGTCGCACCTGCAGAAGGTCTGGGTGTCCGGCCAGCAGCTGCAGATGCGTGCGCTGGCTCCGGGTGAAGACACCAACCCGGCCCCGCGCCCGTTCAAGCCGCGCTTCGACAAGCGTGGCCCGGCCGGTCCGGGTGGCCCGCGTCGTGGCGGCCCAGGCGGCCATGGTGGCGACCGCGGCGGTGACCGCGACAGTCGCCCGCCGCGTCGTGACGGCTTCAAGCCGCGCGGCCCGCGCAGCTTCTAAGCCGCACCCGCAGCCGTCCACACCACCGCCAGCCCCCGGGCTGGCGGACAGAAAAAGGGGACGGAGGGGATTAAGTCGTATCTGGCTGGCCATGCGCCTGTGCCAAGAACGACTTAATCCCCTCCGTCCCCTTTTTCGCATGGCCCACACATTGCCGGTCCTAGGCTGAGCCGGTTCCTAAGGAGGTTGTCACCGCAGCACATTCAGGGGGATCCGGGATGGGTAGGAGTGGCACGGACCAACACAGCCGGCGGGTGCCGATGACCCGGGGGCTGGGACTGCGATTTGCGTTGTTGACCGGCATGGCGATCGGACTGGTCGCACTGTCCGCCCTGATCCAGGAACTGCAGGCGGCCTCTACTGCCTGGATCGCCGGCCAGGGCTACTGGTCGCGTGGCCAGCAGGATGCCACTGCCGCACTCAGTCGCTACCTGGCGCGTGGCGATGCCGAGGACCTGGACGACGCACGCCAGGCCCTGCAGGTGCCGTTGGGCGATCTGCAGGCGCGACTGGCGCTGGAACAGGCCGAACCGGACGAGGAGAAGGCCAGGCAGGGCTTCCTGCAGGGTGGCAATGCGCGTGCCGACATCCCTCGCTTGGTGTTCTCGTTCCGCTACGCGCGCGACATCGGTGCATTCCGCGAAGCGAGCGCGTTGTGGCGGCAGACCGATGGCGACCTGATGGCGCTGCAGCGACTGATCGATGAACTGCAGCTGCGGCACGACGGCAACCTGGTGCCCGTTGCCGCACGCGACCACTACCTGCAGCAGCTGCGTGACCTGGACCAGCGGATGAAGGTGCAGAGCCAGGCGTTCTCGCAGGCACTGCTGCGGATGGCGACGCTGGTGAGGCTGGCCACGTTGATGGTGGCGGGCCTGTCGGTGCTGGCGATCAGCCTGATGGCGGTCGCCCTGGCGCGCCGCGTCGGCAAGGACCTGACCGAACACGAGAGCCGTTTCCGCGCGGCGTTCTACCAGGCCAACGTCGGCATGCTCAAGCTCGATGCCGAAGGCAAGGTGATCGAGGCCAACCAGGCGATGGCCGATATCCTCGACCATCGTCGTGACATGCTGCTGCAGCTGTCGCTGGGCGACCTGCTGATGGACGGCGAGCTGGTCATCGATGGGGTGGGCCGCATCGATTGGGACCGCCAGCTGCGCCCGAGCGAACTGCGCTTCCGCCGTCGCGATGGCAGCCTTGTCTGGGGCCGCTGGAGCGGCACCGGCGTGCGCAGCACCGGCGGTGGCCTGTCGGTGTTCGCCATCATCGAAGACGTCAGCCAGAACCATGCACTGGCGCGCGAGATCGAGCACCACGCCAGCCACGACCCGCTGACCGGCCTGATCAATCGCCGCGAGATCGAACGGCTGCTGGAACGCGCGCTGCTGCAGGTGCGCAGCGAAGGTGGCACGCACGCGCTGTGCTACATCAACCTGGACCATTTCAAGCTGGTCAACGACAGCTTCGGTCACGCCGCCGGCGACCAGATGCTGCGCAGCTTCGCCGACTACCTGGTGGCGGCGGTGCGCGATGGCGACTGGGTGGGCCGGCTGGGCGCGGACGAGTTCGCCGTGTTCCTGGCCCATGCCGGGCAGGACGAGGCCAAGCGCGTGCTGCAGCGGGTAATCCGCAACCTGGGGCAGGCGACGTTCCCGGTCAGCGAAGGCAGCCCGCAGCTGAGCTGCAGCATCGGCGTGGTCGAGGTCAGCGCCGATGCGCCGGATGTGAACTGGCTGATGAGCGCCGCCGACAGCGCGTGCTATGCGGCCAAGCAGGCCGGCCGCAACCGCGTGCACTGTTTCAACGAGAACCGCATGGCGCTGGAGGAACGGCGCCAGGAAGCCGAGCGGCTGCAGGGCGTCAGCCTGGCCATGGCCGAAAACCGCATGGTGTTGTATGCGCAGCGCATCGCCCGCGTCGGCGATCCCTCCTACCTGCACTACGAGGTACTGGTGCGCATGCGTGGCAGCGATGGCAGCCTGCACCTGCCGGGCCAGTTCATGCCGGCGGTGGAGCGCTATGGCATGGCCGTGGCGCTGGACCGGCACGTGCTTGGCCTGCTGTTCCGGCACCTGCAGGTGTGCCCGGCACACGTGCGGCAGCTGGGCCTGTGCAATGTCAACGTCTCGGCGCAGTCGATCGCCGAGCCCGGCTTCCTCGCCTTCGTCTGCGACCTGCTGGAGCGCAACCGCGCGCTGGCCTCCAAGCTGTGCTTCGAGATCACCGAGACCGCTGCGATCAGCAACCTCAGCCAGGCGCGTGCCTTCATCGATGCAGTGAAGGCGCGTGGCTGCCGGATGGCGCTGGACGATTTCGGTTCCGGGCTGTCCTCGTTCGGCTACCTGCGCCAGCTGCCGGCCGACATCCTGAAAATCGACGGGGCCTTCGTGCGCGACATGGATACCGATCCGGTCAGCCATGCCACCGTGCGCGCGATCAGTGAACTGGGGCGCGAGCTGCAGATGGAGGTGGTGGCCGAATGGGTGGAGACTGCCGACGTCGCCGCCGCGCTGACCCGGCTTGGGGTGCAGGGCCTGCAGGGTTATGCGGTCGAGCGGCCGCAACCGCTGGAGCGGATGACCCTGGCCGACCTGCGGCCGGTGCGCCTGGTGGCGGTGAAAGGTCCGCCCGCCGCTGGCTGAACGCCCGTCGGCGACTTTGGTCTACACGTGGGCTGCAGCCGCGGCTGCGATAATGCCCGGCAGGGGCGACGCGCAGTGGGCGCGGGCGTAAGCAGGAACAGGACGTGGCGTGGGCGGCAGGCAGGGGCAGTACGGAACGGGAGCGGTGCTGGTCGTGCTGCTGGTGTGGTTGGCAATGCCGTGGCCGCTGTCGGCGGCCGTAGCCGAAGCCGGGCGTGACTACCTGCTGGTCGGTGCGGCGACCGATGAACCCACCCCGCATCGCGCATGCACGCCGGAGATGCTGGCGGGGCCACGGCAACAAGTGCAGGTGTCCGCGCCAGCGGGCGGCTGGTCGGGCCAGCCGCAGGCACTGGACGTGTTCAATGTGTTCGCGGGCGAAGTCCGCGTGCAGCATGGGGATCGCGAAATCTGCGGCAACATGCACGATGCCCGTACCCGTGATTCCCGGTTCCGCGCAGGCATCGGCCTGGTCGCGGTGCCGCCGGCGGGCAGCCATGAACCGTTCCTGGTGTCATGGCAGACGCCGCTGAAGGCGCGCTGGGTACCGACCCTGCGGCTGGGCGCGCCAAGTCCCGTGCAGCAGAACGATACCGCCCGCCTGCTGGTGCGCGCGGCCTGCATCGCCGTGGCAATCGCACTGGCGTTGTCGGCCCTGATGGCCTTCCTTACCACCCGCGACCGCAGTTTCCTGGTCTACATCGCCGGTACCACCGTGCTGGTGCTGTGGCAGGCCATTCTCGGCGGGCTGAGCGGCTACCCCGAGCCATGGCTGCCGGTGGGTGAGCGCAGCGCGTGGTGGCTGCTGTCGTTGAGCGCTGCATCCCAGGCGCTGGTGCTGCCCGCGTTGTGGCGACTGAACGGCGGCGACCGCCTGCTGCCGCGATCGCGCCCGATGCAGCTGCTGGCGCTGTGGGGATTGCTGGCGCTGGCCGCGTGGGTGCCCTGGCTGCAGCGGGACAGCCTGGCCTGGGTGGCGCAGGGCCTGCAGGTGTCCTACCTGCTGGGCTGCGGCCTGGCATTGATGGCCGGGGTGTGGGCATGGCTGCGCGGCGACCGCTGGGCGCAGGCGGGGTTGGCGGCGCTGGCACCGATGCTGGTGTTGATCCTGGCCGACGCCTGCCGCGCTGCGTGGTTGCTGGAGTACCGCGTGGAGGCACTGCAACTGTCGGTGACCTGGCTGCTGATGATGGCTGCCTATGCGCTGAACCAGCGGCTGGGCCGCCTGCGCCAGCAGCGCGATGAACTTCGCCAGCTGGCCGAGACCGATGGCCTGACCGGGCTGCCCAACCGCCGTGCCGGGCTGCAGCAGCTGGCACGGCACCTGGAACGGGTCGATCGCGAGCGCGGCCCGCTGGTGATCGGTTTCCTCGATATCGACCTGTTCAAGGACATCAATGACCGCCATGGCCACGCCGTGGGTGACCAGGTACTGGTGGCGGTGGCACGTGCATTGCGTGCCGCGGTCCGCAGCCAGGACCAGGTGGTGCGGATGGGTGGCGAAGAGTTCCTGCTGCTGATGCCGGGCATGCCGCGCGAGGCGGCATCGGCGCGCCTGGATCGCCTGCGCCAGCACCTCACCGAGGCGGCCCGGGCGCTGCAGGTGCCCGGTCTGGAGGTCACCGCCAGCATCGGCCTGGCGCAGTGGCGGCCGGGCGAGGACGATCTCGCCGCGCTGCTGCGCCGGGCCGACCACGCCATGTACGTGGCCAAGCGTGCCGGCCGCAACCGGGTATTCGACGGCGAAGAACTCGATCCGCCGCCCCCGGCATGAAGCGCAGCGGGCGGGGATGCCGGATAATAGGGCGATGACCACCCGACTCAACAAACATATCGCCGACACCGGCTTCTGCTCCCGCCGCGAGGCCGATCGCCTGATCGCCGCCCGCCGGGTCACCGTCAACGGCCATCCGGCCGGCACCGGCGCGGTGGTGGGCGAGGAAGACCAGGTGCTGGTCGACGGCCAGCCGCTGCGCGCGCGCGTGGCCCGCAAGCCCGGTGCCCGCCGCCATGTCTACATCGCGCTGAACAAGCCGGTCGGCGTCACCTGCACGACCGAGACCTCGGTCAAGGGCAACATCGTCGACTTCGTCGGCCATGAACAGCGCATCTTCCCGATCGGCCGCCTGGACAAGGAGTCCGAAGGCCTGATCCTGATGACCAGCAACGGCGACATCGTCAATCAGATCCTGCGCGCCGAGAATGGCCACCAGAAGGAGTACCTGGTGGCGGTGAACAAGCCGGTCACCGACGAGTTCCTGCGTGGCATGGCCCGTGGCGTTCGCATCCACGACCAGATGACGCTGCCGTGCAAGACCTCGCGCATCGCCAAGTTCGGTTTCCGCATCACCCTGCAGCAGGGCCTGAACCGACAGATCCGCCTGATGGCGGCCGAGTTCGGCTATCGGGTGACCCAGTTGCGTCGCGTGCGCATCGACAACATCAAGATCGGTGCGCTGAAGCCGGGCCAGTGGCGCAACCTGACCGAGCAGGAGCTGCAGGGCCTGCTGCCGAGGCAGCTGGACTGGTAACGCGCGGTAGTGCCGGCCGCTGGCCGGCTGCACCAGGCATCCAATGAGCGCGGGATGCCGGCCAGCGGCCGGCACTACCCGTTGTGCGGATTACGCACCGGCATCAGCTAGACTTCGCGGTGACCTGCCGGAACGTGACGCTGCATGATCAAGCCCGACAAGCCTGCCAATGAAGCCCTTCGGCTTGAGGCGCTGTACCGCTACCGTATCCTCGATTCGGAGCGTGAAAAATCTTTCGACGACCTGGTGGTGATCGCCAAGGCGGTCTGCGGCACCTCGATGGCGGCGGTGACCCTGATCGACGTCGAGCGGCAATGGTTCAAGTCGATCCAGGGCATCGATGCGGCAGAAAACCTGCGCAGCGAATCGATGTGCGGCCACGCGATCCTGCAACCGCAGCAGGTCATGGTGGTCGAGGACGCGCTGCAGGACATCCGCTTCCACGACAATCCGGTGGTGGTGGGCGATCCGCACATCCGCTTCTATGCGGGCGCGCCGCTGATCAGCTCCGATGGCCTGCCGCTGGGCACGCTGTGCGTATTCGATGCGCAGCCACAGCACCTGGCCAGCGACAAGGCTGCAGCGCTGGCGGCGCTGTCGCGGCAGGTGATGCTGGTGATGGAACTGCGCCGCTTCGCGCTCGACATCCAGAAACACATGCTGGAGCGCGATGACTACGAGCGACTGCTGTCTGAGTACCAGGACGTACTGCTCGCGCAGAATGCCGACCTGGCCGAACAGAGCCGCACCGACGCGTTGACCGGCCTGCCGAACCGCCGTGCGATGGCGGCAGCGCTGGAAGAGGCGGTGGCGGTGAACGGAGACCAGCCCGGGGTGGCCTGCGTCGCGCTGCTGGACATCGACCATTTCAAGCACATCAATGATTTCCAGGGTCACGCCACCGGTGACCGCGTGCTGGCCGAACTGGGCGTGCTGCTGCGTTCGCATTTCGCCGGTCGCGGCATGGCCGCGCGCTATGGCGGCGAGGAATTCGTGGCGGTGATGCCGGCTACCGACCTGCGCACCGCCGAACTGCAGTGCGAGTTCCTGCGCCTGGCCGTGGCTGATCTGCCGCTGGGATTCCCGGTCACGATCAGTATTGGAGTGGCCCAGCACCAGCCCGGTGAAAGCGTGGATGACACGCTGGCACGTGCCGACAAGGCGCTGTACCGGGCCAAGGGCAATGGCCGCAACCGGGTGGAAGTGGCCGGCTGAAGCATCTGCCACCCGCGCGGTAAACGGATGCCGCTCCAGTAGATCAACGCGACGCGTGGATGCTGTCACCGATTCACATCGCGTCGCAGCTCCTGCGATCAGAACCGGGCAGCATGATCCCCTGGTTCCCCGGACGCCGACCATGCTGCAGACCCTGGCCATCGCCCACTATCGTTCGCTGCACGGGCTCGTACTGCCGTTGCAGCAGTTGAACGTGGTGACCGGTGACAACGGCAGTGGCAAGTCCAGCCTGTACCGTGCCCTGCGCCTGCTGGCCGAGACCGCGCAGGGCGGCGTCGCGGCGGTGCTGGCCCGCGAAGGCGGGCTGGGCTCGGCGCTGTGGGCGGGTCCGGAAAAGATGGACCGTCGGGTTGCTGCCGGCGAAATCCCCCTGCAGGGCGGCCCACGCCAGGAATCGGTGGGATTGAAGCTGGGCTTCGCCACTGACGAATTCGGCTACGCCATCGATCTGGGCTACCCGCCGCCCAGTCGATCGGTCTTCGCACTGGACCCGCAGATCAAGGCCGAGGCGATCTGGGCCGGCCCGTTCCTGCGCAGCGCCAACCTGCTGGTCGACCGTCATGGAGCGATGGTGCGGCAGCGCCATGCGCGCGGTTGGGATCTGGTGGATGACAGGTTGTCGCTGTTCGACAGTCTGTTCACCCAGGTCGGCGACCCGCAGCGCATGCCCGAAACGATCACGCTGCGTGAGTACATCCGTTGCTGGCGCTTCTACGACCATTTCCGCAGCGATGCCGATGCCCCCGCGCGGCAACCGGCGATGGCCACGCGCACGTCGGTGCTGCATCACGACGGCCGGGATCTGGCTGCGGCCTGGGTCACCATCCTCGAGATCGGTGACCCGGTGGCGTTGGCACGCAGCGTCGACGATGCATTCCCGGGCGCCACGGTCGGCTTCGAGGAGCTGGATGGACGCTTGGCGCTGCGTTTCCACCAGCCTGGGCTGCTGCGGCCCTTGTCGATGGCCGAACTGTCCGACGGCACGTTGCGCTTCCTGCTGCTGGCCGCTGCGCTGCACACGCCGCGTCCACCGCCGCTGCTGGTGCTCAACGAGCCGGAGACCAGCCTGCATCCGGACCTGCTGCCGGCGCTGGCGCGGCTGATCATCGCAGCCAGTGCGCGCAGCCAGGTATGGGTGGTGTCACATGCCAGCCGGCTGATCGCGGCGCTGGAACAGGCGCCAGGGTGCCATTCGCTGCATCTGTACAAGGAACAGGGCCGCACGCTGTTGAGCGGGCAGGGCCTGCTGGATGCGCCGGCCTGGCATTGGCCGCAGCGTTGATGCGGCCATCCACGCCATGCGTGGATGCACTCAATCGGCGATGTTGCGCGCCTCGGCCGTGCCAAGAATCTCCGGATGCTGCACCGGCTTGCGGCGGTTCAGCAGCGGATGCAGGAACACCGCGCCGACGATGATCGCCACGCCCAGGTAGAACCACGGGGTGACTTCGTGCTGCTCGCGCAGCAGCACCACCGCCAGCACCACCGCATAGACCGGCTCCAGGTTGGTCACCAGCTGCACCGTGTAGGCGCTCAGGTGGCGCAGTGCGACCAGGGCCAGGGCAAACGGCAGCAGCGTGCAGAACCCGGCCAGCACCAGCAGCAGGATGCCGTCGTGCAGGTCCGGGACCACCCACAACGGGCTGGCCAGCGCAGGCAGCAGGTAGGGCATCAGCGGCGCCAGCAGGGTCAGGGTGAGGGTGCCCGCACCCAGCTCCAGCGCGGTGACCGTGAGCGGATCGGCGTGGCTGACCATGCGCTTGTTGAGCGAGCCGAACACTGCCACCAGCAGCGCCGAGATCGCGCCGATCAGCACACCCAGGCGCATGCCGTCGGGCACGCCACCGACCACCAGCGCGACACCCGGCAGCACCGCCAGGCCGAACGCCAGTTCACGCAGCTGGAATGGCCGCTTGGCCACCCACGGTTCGATGATCGAGGTGAACACCGGCGCCAGCGCGATGCAGGTGGCGGCCACCGACGCATTGGCCAGCTTTACCGCGCCGTAGAACGTCAGCCAGTGCAGGGCGACCAGGGCGCCGATGCCGGCATAACCGGCCACCAGCCGCACTGGCAGCGTACGCAGTCCACGCCAGACCCGCGGCAGCAGCGCCAGCATCGCCGTCACCAGCAGCATGCGCCACCACACCAGCGGCAGTGCGGGCAGGGTGATCAGCTTGCCGAGGATGGCGGTGACGCCCCACAGCAGGACACAGAAGTGAATCTGCCACAACGCTTTGCGGGTGTCGGGTGTGCTCATCCGCCTATTGTGCGGCAATCGCACGGCCGCCGGCGATGCCTGTGGCATGCTCGCGGAAACTCGCCAGGGGAACCCCGCAATGGCTGCCAACCGTTCCGCCCAGCGTGCATGGGCAGCGCTGACTGCACTGATGGCGGCCACCTCGTTGCTGCTGCAATACCTGTTGCTGCTGCATGGCCCCGGGGCGGCTGCCGGGGTCGGCATGGCGACGCTGCGCTTCGTTGGTTACTTCACGATTCTCAGCAACCTGGCGGTGTGCCTGGGATGCGTCCGGCTGATCCGTGCGGGTGTGCTGAACGCGACTGTCGCCGCGGCGATCGCGTTGTGCATCGGGGTGGCCGCGTGCATCTACGTGCTGGCGTTGCAGGGGCTGTGGCAACCCACCGGGCTGCAATGGTGGGTCGATGCCGGCCTGCACTACGCTGTGCCGGCGCTGTACCTGCTGGGGTGGTGGTGGCTGCTGCCGCATGGCGCGCTGCGCTGGCGCGCACTGGGCGGGGTGCTGCTGGTACCGCTGGTGTACCTGGGCTGGGCGATGCTGGTCGCCGAAGTGACAGGACAGGCGCCGTATCCGTTCCTCGAACTGCAACGCCTGGGGCTGGCGGCGTTCCTGCTCAACGTGCTGCGCGTTGCGAGCGTGTTCGTGGTGGGGTGGACCCTGCTGTGGGGGCTGGACCGCTGGCGCTGTCGATGAGGCGCTGCAGGGCCATCGCTGCCGCCGGGTTGCGCGCTTTGCCTGCGCCGATGCACAGCAGGTAGACCTCGCGCGGGGCCTCCGCAGCGGGCCCGGCCAGGCAGGGCAGGTCATCCACTGGTTCACCGCGTGACCAGCGGCGTGCGCGTTCGGCCCAGCGTTGCTGCACGGGCGCCGGCAGGCCCTCGTTCAAGCGGGCCTGGCTGCGCTTGATCCGCGCATAGACGAAGCCGGCACTGACATCACCGTGCAATGGCGCCTCGTCGCTGTCCTCGATCACCAGCGCCACGCCATGGCGGCGGGCGGCGTCGACCAGTGCCGGGCCATGTGCCTCGGCGTTGCGGACCTCCAGCGCATGCTGCAGCGGCACCCCGTCCAGCTGCTTAGGCAGCTGTGCCATCAGCGCCTCCAGTGCATCGGCGTCGGCCGGGTGGCGCGGATCGAACTGCCACAGCAATGGGCCGAGCCGGTCACCGAGCGCCAGTGCCGCCTGCAGGAACGGTGTGGCCGCTTCCACGGTGCTGGACAGGTCGCGTCGCTGCACCAGGTAGCGCGGCGCCTTCATCGAGAAGCGGAAACCGTCGGGTGTCTGCGCAGCCCATTGCGCGCACTGGGCCGCAGTTGGCGTGCGGTAGAACGTGCCGTTGATCTCGATGCAGCGCAGGGCGCGGCTGGCGTGGGCCAGTTCTTCCCGCTGCGGCAGGCCTGCTGGATAGAACACACCGCCGCGCCATTCGGGAAACACCCAGCCGCCGATGCCGCAGCGGATCTCTGCCTGCCGGCCGGCCGTGGTCACTGGCCGTGGTCCGTGCGCCACGGGTCGTAGCTGCCGAACCACCACAGGTAGCCTTCCGGGTCGGCGCAGGCGTAGCCGCGTCCGCCATAGTCTTGGTCGGCGATGTCGATGACGATGCGGGCACCGGCGGCCTTGGCCCGCGCGTAGTGCGCATCGGCATCGGTGACGATCACGCAGGCGCTCTGGGTCTGGCGTCCGCCGACCTCGTCAGGCAGGGCAGCGTGTTTGCTCCACGCACTCTGGTTGCTGGCCGAGCCCAGCATGATCATGCCGCTGCCGAAGGTGAGCTGCGCATGGAAGACCGTATCGCCATCGGCGTAGACGGCCTGGGCATGGAAGCCGAAGGCGCGCTGCAGCCAGTCAATGGCGGCCTGCGCGTCGCGATAGCGCAGGCACGGAATGATCGTGGAGCCGCTGCTGGGTTGGCCGTTCTCGCCCATGACACCCCTCCTATGGCACAGGGCAGGATGCGCCGCCGGACGTTACCATCCCGCGAAACCCCGGTGACGGCCTGCACATGGCCGCCACCCCTGTTCGGAGATCGTGCTGGATGAAACCCTGGATCGGAGGAGCCGTGCTGCTGGCGTGCACGACCATGGCGAGCGCGGCGACCCCGCCGCCGCTGCAGGACCTGGATGCGACCGTCGAGCGCGTGCGCACGCAGTTCGACGTGCCCGGCATTGCCGTAGCGGTGGTCAAGGATGGCGAGGTGGTGCTGGAGCGCGGCTGGGGCGTGCGCGAGCAGGGCAAGCCGGAACCGGTGCAGGCCGATACGCTGTTTGCCATTGCGTCCAACACCAAGGCGTTCACGGCCACCTCGCTGAACCTGCTGGCGGAAGAGGGCAAGTTGAAGATGGACGACAAGGTGATCGACCACCTGCCGTCGTTCCGCATGTCCGACCCGTTCGTGACCGGGCAGATGACGATCCGCGACCTGCTGTCGCATCGCAGCGGCCTGAGCCTGGGCGCCGGTGACCTGCTGTTCTGGCCAACCACGTCCTACAGCAACGCCGAAGTGGTGCAGCGGCTGGGCAAGGTGCCGCTGAAGGGCGGCTTCCGCGAAAGCTATGCCTACGACAACATCCTGTACGCGGTCGCCCAGCAGGTGATCGAGCACGTCTCGGGCGTGAGCTACCAGCAGTTCCTGCAGACCCGCATCTTCGACAAGGTGGGCATGGCCGGCACGCGCTACAACGCCGATCACCTGAAGCCGGGTGACACGGCGGCGGTCGGCCACGCCAAGTACGATTTCAAGGACCTGCGCACCGTCGCACCGCTGACCTGGTCGAACAATGCCGGCGCCGGTGGCATTTATTCCAGTGCGCACGACATGGCGCGCTGGATGCAGGTGCAGCTGGCCGAAGGCAAGCTGGCCGACGGCACTGCGCTGTTCAGCGAAAAGAGCCAGCAGCAGATGTGGCGGATGATCACCCCGCAGTCGATCCCGGCGCCGAGCGTGCCGGAGCTGGCACCGGCACGGGCCAACTTTGCCGGCTATGGCGAAGGCTGGAGCCTGAGTGACTATCGCGGCCGGAAACTGGTCTGGCACACCGGTGGCTGGCCGGGCATGGTCTCGCGCTTGACCCTGGTGCCGGGCGAGAAGCTGGGCGTGGTGGTGCTGACCAACCAGGAAGTGGGCGCGGCGTTCAACGCGATCACCCTGAGCGTGCTTGATGCCTATCTGGGCGGCGACAAGCACGACTGGGTGGACGCCTATGCCAAGGCCGTGGCCAAGGGCCAGGACAAGGCCGACGAGGCCTGGGCCAAGCATCAGAGCGCGCGCGACAAGGGCAGCAGGCCGTCGCTGCCGCTGGCCGGCTACACCGGCACCTTCCGCGACCGCTGGTATGGCGACATGCAGGTCAGTGCCGCGGACAAGGGCCTGCGCCTGCGCTTCATGAAGACCGCGCAGCTGAGCGGCCGCCTGGAGCACTGGCAGCACGACACCTTCATCGTGCGCTGGGATGACCGCTCGCTCAACGCCGATGCGTTCGTGAACTTCAGCCTGGACCCGGACGGCAAGGTGCGTGAGGTGCGCATGCAGTCGATCTCCGACCTGACTGATTTCAGCTTCGATTTCCAGGACCTGCTGTTCACTCCGGTCAACGAATGAAGGTAGTGCCGGCCGCTGGCCGGCAACCTCATGATCTTCCGAAATGCCGCAAGGGTGCCGGCCAGCGGCCGGCACTACCGGAGTGGCGGCGATCATCGGCTGGCGTACACATCCGGCGTGGGATACTTCGCCGCTTGCAAGAGGCGAGGGAGTGCGATGTTCCGTTGGTTTGAATCCCTGATCCCGGTGTTCCCGCCCGTGGATGGGCGCATGCCACCGCGCAAGGTGCTGCCGTTCTACCTGCACTACCTGCGCCCGGTGTGGCCGGTGCTGCTGGCGACCCTGATCGCCGGCCTGCTGCTGGCGCTGGTGGAAGTGGCGATGTTCGATTACCTGGGCCGCATCGTCGACATGGTCGCCGAGCAACCGGGGGCCGATTTCTTCAAGCGCCATGCCAATGAACTGGGCTGGATGCTGTTCATCACGGTCATCGCGCGGCCGATCCTGGTCGGCCTTCACAACCTGCTGGTCAACCAGGCGATCGTGCCCGGCCTGAGCAACCGCTCGCGCTGGCTGATGCACAACTACGTGGTGCGGCAGAGCCTGAGCTTCTTCCAGAATGACTTCGCCGGCAGCGTCGCCAACCGGGTGATGCAGACCGGTACCTCGCTGCGCGAGTCGGCGGTGCAGATGGTCGACTCGCTCTGGTACATCGTGGTCTACACCGGCACCGCGCTGTACCTGTTCGCGCAGGCGGACTGGCGGCTGATGGTGCCGCTGATCCTGTGGCTGCTGGCCTATGCGGTGATCATGGTCTACTTCGTGCCGCGCGCGAAGGAACGGGCCTGGATTGCGTCCGAAGCGCGTTCCAAGGCGATGGGCCGCATCGTCGATGGCTACACCAACATTCCCACGTTGAAGCTGTTCGCCCATGGCGGGCGCGAGCAGGCCTATGTGGCCGAATCGATCCAGGAACTGGCGGTCAAGCACCGCGCGCAGACCCGGGTGACCACCGGCATGGACCTGACCATCGCCATCGTCAACGGTTTCCTGATTGCCGGTACCTGCGGGCTCGCGCTGTGGTTGTGGAATGGCGGCCACATCACCGTCGGTGCGATCACGCTGGCGACCGGCCTGGTGATCCGCATCCACAACATGTCCGGCTGGATCATGTGGACCATCAATGGCATCTTCGAGGACATCGGTACGGTGCAGGACGGCATCACCACCATCGCCCAGCCGCTGACCGTGCAGGACCGCGAGGACGCGGTGCCGTTGCAGGTGACCCGCGGTGGCGTGCACTTCCAGGACATCCACTTCCACTATGGCAAGAAGGGTGGCGTGATCGCAGGCCTGGACCTGGTGGTGAAGCCGGGCGAGAAGATCGGCCTGGTGGGTCCTTCCGGTGCCGGCAAGTCGACCCTGGTCAACGTGCTGCTGCGCCTGTACGACCTGGAAAGCGGCCGCATCCTGATCGACGACCAGGACATTGCCTACGTCACTCAGGAAAGTCTGCGCCAGCAGATCGGCGTGGTCACCCAGGACACCTCGCTGCTGCATCGCTCGATCCGCGACAACCTGCTGTACGGCCGCCCGGACGCGACCGATGAGCAGTTGCGCGCTGCGGTGGCCAAGGCGCGTGCCGAAGCCTTCATCGACACGCTGGTGGATGGGCAGGGGCGTCGTGGTTACGACGCACATGTCGGCGAGCGTGGCGTGAAGCTGTCAGGTGGCCAGCGCCAGCGCATCGCCATTGCCCGCGTGCTGCTGAAGGATGCCCCGATCCTGGTGCTGGACGAAGCGACCTCGGCGCTGGACTCGGAAGTGGAAGCGGCGATCCAGGACAGCCTGGATGAGCTGATGGGCGGCAAGACGGTGATCGCGATCGCGCACCGGCTGTCGACCATCGCACGCATGGACCGGCTGGTGGTGATGGACCAGGGCCGCATCGTCGAGACCGGCAGCCACGCCGAACTGATCGCCGCCGGTGGTCTGTACGCGCGCTTGTGGGCGCGACAGACCGGGGGATTCGTGGCTGCGGAGCAGTAATCCCCAGGGGTGTGTATCGCGACGTGTCACAGTCCACTTCCATGGGTCTGGCCGAACATCAGTTCACGCTGGTCGGATAGCTTGGAAATGGTTGATCGCCAGCGATTGCTCTAGCATCGGAAGTGTATCCCTCTTCCATAAGCGCGGCGGCCATGCCTTTTGAATGGAGAAGGTCCTCCAATGGCAGGGTGGTGAAAACGATGTTGTGGCGGGAAGTGGTGGAGCGAAGCGCTTCGAGCCAGTGAGTTCGGCTCTCGACATCAAGGTTCAGGTTCATCGTGTTGGCGACTGCATCATTGGTCAGGCGGACCCAACACCGAGAGGGTGATGATGGAGCGTGCAGAAGTACGTCTGCTTCAATGTCTCCATCCGCCCATGCACGACCGATTTCGTCGACTCGATCGAGCCAAGGCTGCAGGCTTGAAGTGGCATCTGCGAAACACCTGCGGTCGAGCGCAGGATCAATGTGGAAATTCTGAATCGTCTGTTTGGCGGCCTTTACCGGCACAGAGAAGCGAGCGTCGACGATAGGCTTCCGGTGCCTTCGGGCTGTCTGGAGGATAGCCTTGGAAAGATGGCTGCCGGTCCTGATTTCGCTGGCCCTCAGTGCGGTGTCATGAGCCTTCCAGGCCGCGTACATCGGGCGCATTCTCTCAATGCTGGTGTCGCGCAGATTATAGCGATGCTTGAGCTCGTTCCATCTCGCATACTCGGCGCCCGTAAGTGCGTCACGCAGCGTTCTGTCGCCGTCGAGGAACTTGAGTTTGCGGATGGAGGGCCACAGCAAGAGGCCGCCAAAAAATCCGCCATCGTGTTCGATTGTCACCCCTGGCGGGCTTAGAACCACGTCGGATGCTGAAATTGCGGCCTCCACGCTGCGGGTATCTATGAATAGGCCCTTCCTGAGAGGTTGAACCGTGCCCAGGACCAGCACGGTTGAATATCCCTTCGTGAACTTCCAGATGCGTGGCCCTGGCCTTGGAGGGGTCGCATGGACGGTGCGAAGGGGAGTAATGCTGGGTTCTTCTTGATCTCTGGCGTATCCATCGGCGGGAGAAAGCGCAATGAGAACAAGGCCTATCAATCCGATTGACGAGGTGCGTAGTCTATCCATGTTCAATCCAGGCATGCTGTGAACATGGGACGCGGATGGGTTCGCTGGTCTTTCGAAAACATGCTCCATGCCGCATCAACTGTGTCGGGGTGAAAGTGCGGGAACCTCGATCTCTGCAGGAGATGCTGTCGGATGTACTGCCAATAGATGATCTGAGGACCCATCTCGCGTTCTAGAAAGCGGAAAATCTCCAATGTGGTCCAGTAGTCAGAAACGTCTGATGGAACAGGCGCTGGCGTGTGGCTCGGATTGATCAGTTCTCCGAGAACAGCGGTTGCCTGAAAATCGTGGTCAACGAGGGATACAACCGGCAGGATGCAACTCCCGGTTCTTCGCGCCATAGCGGCGGTGCCTAGCATGACGTCCAGGCGGTGGCCAAGAAATGGAATACAAAAGGCTTCTTCGCGTAGGCGGTGAACGTCGGGCATCATGATGACAGCTGCCCCGTTCTTCAGGGCGCGAAGTGCTGTAGCGATTCCTTTTGCATTCGAGTGGACAATGCCAGCGCGACATCCGGCGCGATCGAACAGTCGTCGATAGAGATCGTCGAATAGCTCGTTGCCGGAGTGGTTAGTTGGATCACCGTAGAAGATGTAAACATCACGATGGTGGCGAATGCTCTCCATCAGGCGGATGGCAGACAGGATGTAGTGGCCATGATGCGGAAGTGCGATCACAACTCCTCTGTCGCTCGGGAGCCTTTCATTGATTGACGAATAGTCGGAGCGATCAATGCAACGGATGGCTTCGAGAAGTGAATTGCGGTCAAGCTGTGCCAGTTGGGAGCTGATTGTGCTTTTCTGTTGATACCATCGATAGTATGAGTCCAGATCGAGTCCGCTCATTCTGCATGCCGAGTGGATAGCAATCCTTTCGCTGTCGGAGAGATGCAGGCCAAGCTGCTGCTCTGTCTGGATATCGTGTCGAATGGTCACAATCGGGGCGTACTGATCAATCTCACAGGCCTGGCTGTTGCGCATCGCCGGGTTCCTTTCGTGGTTCCGATGCACGGTAAAAACTCTTCAGTTCCCCGTGGATCTGGTCAAATTTCATGGGATTGAAGTCTGGATGCTTCCAGTACATGTGCATCATGGCGGAATGGAAAACGCGCTGGCGGATTCTGCTTTCGGAAAGTCGTGTGCCCGGCCGCCGCTGGCTCTGTGCTGCTTCTGCGAGCCAGTTGCTGCCTATTCGGCGATTGGCATCCAGATGGTCCGAAAGGACGCGCAGCACGGAAACAAGAGGGGAACCGGGAGGTAACGATATTGGGCCTTCATGCGTGCATGCAATGAGGCGAAATCCGTGAAGGTTGTTCAGAATCGCCTCGACCAAGGATAGGAAGCGCTGCTGACCTTGGCGTGATGTCAGGACCGGCGCGTCAACGCTGGATGTAAGTTGGTCGCTGAACACAACGATGATGTGGCGTCCCGGTTTGCGCTCCAGCTTGTGAAGAGCCTCGGATGGGGCTATCGAGTATGCCGAGTCAGCACCAATGATCCCGGTGACCATTCCTCTGTTTGATAGGTCAATGGCACGGTCGATGCTGGAGCGGGTCGTCGCCACAATGATGGCGGTCGACGATGTGATATCTGTTGGGTACGGGAATATCGCATCGCATGGGATATTGGGCTGCTGGGGTGTTAATGCTCTGGTGCTCATTTTATTTCAGTTGTGTGTGATCTTGAGCCTGAATCCGGCAGGTTGGGTTGATGGCACACGTACGAGCCGTGTGCCATCACCTTCCTTATCGCGGATCTTCGTAATTGTTGGACCCGCAGCAGTCGCTGCTGAATGCCGCAACTTTGATGTCATCAAATTCGGCTTCAAAGATGGTGTCCAGCGCGTTTGCGTTTGCGCCGGAGAATTTCATCCACGTTGCGACGGTTTTCGGATCCGAGAGGGTGGCGGATACATTCATGACGTAGTTCCTTTATCGAAGATAAGTGGAAGACCGGGAGCTATTTCTCGGTCGACATCAAGCATGTGCCGTACGCGTGGCACTTGGCTGTCGGTAACCGCAGTCCTGTGCCGTAGGACTTTCACTCGGAACTTCGTGTGGGCCAAGCAGATGATCTGCCGCTCGACGTTTCGAACCCGTTGATTGATCAATGCCGGAGGGCGATCTGGACACAGGTAGAGGCGGGGCATGGCGTGTAATCGTCAGATTCGCGCAACGTTTGGTGATGCTTGCGATCGGAAGTAGTTGGAGGTGCTGGAACCTGGTGCGCCCAGATACTTGGGGGCACGGTGGGCTTGTCACGACAAAAGACCTCCGCGTGCGGTTGAAGCCGGAACAGTTCGACTCTCTTGAGACTGCCGCTTGGTGGCGCTGCCGAGCGGCTGGACATCGCCATGGAGGTGCACAATGCAGGGATGCATCCGCCGGATCTGCGATACCCTTCGCACCGGAGCAGTGGATAATGCAGGCTCATCCGTTCCAGGTCACCGCGATGTATTTCCGCCTATTGCGTCGTCTACCGCTGGTGATGATGCTGGTCATGGCTGCACCGGGCATGGCAGCGAGTGGAGCGGCGGACGGTGTAGGTAATGACCAGCTCGAGCAGGTCGTCCTGCTCAGCCGCCACAACCTGCGCGCGCCGGTGGTGGCGTCGGGCGCCCTTGCCCATGCCACGCCGGAGCGCTGGCCACGCTGGGACGTATGCCCCGGCGAGCTGACCACCAAGGGCGGCGTGCTGGAAGTCTACATGGGGCGCTACATCGGCCAGTGGCTGCGCCAGGCGCAATTGTTGCCGGCGTCGGGTTGCCCGCAGCCGGCTGACTTCCACGCCCATGCCAACAGCCTGCAGCGTACCCAGGCCACCGCGCAGTTCTTCATTGCCGGTGCGTTTCCGGGCTGCCATGTTGCGGTCGAACAGCGCATGGCGCTGGGGACGATGGATCCGCTGTTCGACCCGGTGATCCACAACGATGACGCGGCATTCCGCAAGCGCGCGCTGGCGGCAATGCAGCAGGCGCTGACAGCATCGGATCTGGCACCCGCACTGTCCGTGGTGGAGGAAATCACCCGTTACCCGCAGTCGGCGGCCTGTACGGGGCGCAGCGACTGTCATCTGGTGCTGGGCGACACGACCTTCAATGCGGAGCCGGGCAAGGAGCCACGCGCTTCGGGTTCACTGGCACTGGCCAGCGGTCTGGTCGATGCCCTGCTGATGGAGCATTACCAGGGAAGTGGCGTTCCGCGCGAAGGTTGGGGCCGCTTGAACACGGAAGGCCAATGGATGGCGTTGGCGCAGATCCGCAACCGCTACCAGGACATCCTGTTCGGAACACCCGCGGTGGCGCGTGACGTGGCCGCTCCGCTGTTGGCGCGCGTGGATGCGTCGTTCGGTGATCCGGCGTCGCCGAAGGTGACCCTGCTGGTCGGCCATGATTCCAATATCGGTTCGGTGCTGGCGGCGATAGGAATCGGTGACTACAGCCTGCCAGGCCAGTTCGAGAAGACGCCGATCGGTGGCCTGCTGCAGTTCGAGCGTTGGCGCGACCGCCAGGGCGGTGGCGAGCGGTTCCGCCTGGCCTACGTCTATCCGACCACCGCGCAGCTGCGCGATGCCGTGCCGCTGACCGAGGCGCAGCCGCCGGGACGCGTCGCACTGCCCTTGCCGGGCTGTGACCGGCAGGGCTGCAGCCGTGCGCAGTTCCAGCAGCTGCTACAGCGGGCCCGTCGCTGAAACAGGGGGCTATCGCGGCGGCGTGCGCACGATGCCCTGCGCAGCCATCAACGTAAGGTCGCCGCCCAGCCGTGGGGAACGGAACGGTCCGCGTGCATGCGCGGCATCGAACAGGCCGCCATCGGGTGAGCGCAAGCGGTAGAACTCGACCCAGCCGCTGGCCTGCAGGGGCAGCTGTGCAACGCCGGTGTGTTCGTTGAACCATGCAGGGTCCTTGCTGCCT
This sequence comes from Stenotrophomonas sp. CASM114, assembly GCF_049384325.1. NCBI lineage: Bacteria > Pseudomonadati > Pseudomonadota > Gammaproteobacteria > Lysobacterales > Lysobacteraceae > Stenotrophomonas > Stenotrophomonas sp. CASM114. The sequence continues at coordinate 192,058 of NZ_JBMRGJ010000003.1, forward strand.
TCGATGACGCGGCGGGCAAGGCGGTCAATGGCGCGATCCCTGCTGGCGTACCAGTCCTGGCCGCGCAGCCGTGCCAGCTCGGCCATCATCACCAGCGGCGCCAATGCGTAGTCGTGGTAGTGCAGGGCGCGTTGCCCGCGCGCCATCTCCAGCGGCAGGCTGCCATCGTCCTGGATGTCATCGACGCCCTTCTGGAAGGCGGCGTGGCCGGCTTGCCACAGGGCATCGTCGTCGGTGGCCAGTCCGGTGGCCAGCACGCCCAGACCGCCCCAGTAGTAGTGGTTGTTGCGGCGCCGTTTCGGATTGTTCCAGTACGCCAGGTTGGCCCGGGCCAGCCTCTGCAACCACGGATCGATGCGCGCGCGCTGCCGGGCATCTGCCTGGTCGTGCACCTTCAGGTAGGCCATCGCTACCGCATCGAGCATCCACTGCCGCATGTAGAACGACTGGTTGTTGTTGACCCGGATCATCTGCCCGAGCATGGCGCCGTCGTCGGCCCACGCACCCAGCCAGGCCAGTGTGCATTGCGCCGCCGCCCGGTCACCGGTGCGCAGGTAGTCATCGCTCATGCGTGCCACGTCGGCGGCATAGCGGTCCAGCGGTGCAGTGGCGTCCTTGTTCTGCTGCTGCAGTGCCGGGTCGATCACCGAGCCGACCTTGTCGGTGTAGTAGCCAAGCGCGCGGATGTCCGGCTGGCCGGGCGGCGGCGCGGGGCAGGTGGCGAAGGCACCCGCACTGGCCAGCAGCGTGGGCAGCAGCGCGAGGCGAAGCAAGGGGAGAGACATTGGAAACCGGCGTAACGGGGAATCCGGCGAACGATGCGCCCGGCCATGTTGCCGGCATGTGATGCGGCGATGGCGTGGCGATGCTGCACAAACAGAACGGCCCGGGTTTGCCCGGGCCGCTCCGTTTCACCTCACACCGGTTCGATCACTCGATCGGCTGGTCCAGCATCAGCTGGCGTGCGAAACGCACCGGCGGTGCGCCGTAGGACAGTACCTGGTCGTGGTACGCCTTCAGGTTGAACTTGTCGCCCAGCTTTTCCTGCACCGCCTTGCGGGTGTCGAAGTGTTCCTGCGCACCCACGAAGTAGGTCGGCAGCTGCGCCGAGGTCAGCTGCGCGCGCACCCACTTGCCGGCCGCTTCGCTTTCCTGCTGGAACGCGTCGTGGGTCATCAGGTGCATCGCCTTCTCGCGATCCCAGTTGTCCACGTGCACGCCCTGGTCGAGGATCGCGTTGGAGATCGTGCGCAGGTAGAACTTCAGCTGCACCAGGTGGAACAGCGGGTCGTTGTCGAGGTAGCCCTGCTCCTGCATCATGCGCTCGGTGTAGACCGCCCAGCCTTCGGCGAACAGGCCCGAACGCAGCACCGCACGCAGGGTGGAGGGGAACTTGGCCGAGTGCCAGCCTTCCAGGTAATGGCCCGGGGTGCCTTCGTGGATGCTCAGCAGGTGGATCATGCGCGAGTTGTATTCACGCAGGAACGAGTCGACGTGCTTCTCGTTCCAGTCGTCCGGAATCGGCGACACGGCGTAGAAGGTCTTCAGGTTCTTGTCCAGCGGGCCCGGAGAATCGCAGTAGGCCACGGCCACGCCACGCTGGAATTCCGGCATCAGGATGATGTCCACCGGCGCGTCGGGCAGGGTCACCAGGTCGTGCTCGCGCACGAACGCGGTGGACTGCTCCAGCGCGGCCTTGGCATCATCGACCACCTTGTCGCGCGCCGGCTTGTCGGCGTAGGCCAGTTCCAGTGCGGCCTCGATCGCCTTCTGCTGCTGCTCGTCGGTCGGCTGGGCCGGCATCTCCGGCGCACCCGGCTTGTCCTTCAGTACGGTCTGCGCGATGCCGTACATGTCCTCGCGCACGCGCTTGAGTTCGGCGCGTGCACGCTCACCGATCTCCCGGCGCGACAGCGAGGAGCTCAGCGCGAACTTCAGCTTCTGGTCGTACTTTTCCGCACCAATGCGGAAGTCGCCCTTGGCGTTCGGCACCAGGGTCTTGTCCAGCCAGGTCTGCTGCTCGTCCACGGCCTTCTTCAGGCCGTCGATGGCGGCCTGCAGGCGCTGCTGGTCGGCCTGCGGCAGTTCGCCGATGTGCGGGGTGATGAAGGTATCGACGATGCTGAGGATGCCCTTGTTCTGCTTGGCCACCGTCTCGGCATGGATCTTCGGAACGCGGGCCGGATCCAGGTTCTCGCGTGCCTGGGCGAAGATCGCCGGCAGCTTTTCCATGCGCGCGGTCGCCGACTTCAGGCGTTCCGGCAGCGGCGCGAACTCGCGGGCCATCAGGCCATAGATCGCGCTGCCGGCGATGCCGTTGTACAGCTGCGGGTCCCACTTGCCGGACTGGAGCACTTCGGCGTTCCAGATTTCCGACTGCAGCTGGTTGCGCAGGATCGCCGCGTCCACCTGGTTCTCGCGGCCCAGCTTGGCCACCTCGATCTTGTCCAGCTCGCCCAGCAGCGCCTTGTAGGCGGCCACGGTCTTCTGCTGGCCAGCGGCGCTCAGGTCGTCCAGTTCGCTGTCGTAGCGGTGGTCACCGACCTGGGTGGCGCTGACCGGCGACAGCTGCATCCAGGTGTCCAGGGCGCGCTTGGACAGATCGGCGAAGGCGGCATCGACCGCCGCGTCACCGGCCTGCTGGCTGGTGGCCGGGGTGGAAGCGTTGGTCGGGGCGTCGGCAGGCTGGCAACCGGCCAGCGCAGCGACCAGGGCGAGGGCAAGAAGATGCGGGCGCATCGGCATTCCTGTACTGGGTCAAACCCTGAGCATAGGGCCCCGTCGCTGCTTTGTCCCCGTGCCATAGGATTACCATGGACGGTTTCAAGGACCCTCCAAAGGAGCGCAGGACATGGAATACCAGGGAAGCTGCCATTGCGGCAGGATCGCATTCACCGTACAGGCCGAGGCGCCGATCAGCGACGTCATCGACTGCAACTGCTCGATGTGCCGCCGTCGCGGCAGCCTGCTGTGGTTCGCCCCGCGCGAGGCGTTCCAGCTGGCCACCGATCCGGCTGACGTTGCCACCTACCACTTCAACAAGGCGCATATCGACCACCACCACTGCCGCCAATGCGGTATCGCCCCCTACAGCGAAGCGGTCGATCCGCGTACCGGCACACCGATGGTGGCGGTGAACGTTCGCTGCGTGCCGCAGGTCGATCTGGCCGGTCTTTCGGTGACCTCCTACAACGGAGCCGCGCTGTGAGGCCGCTGTGCGCGTGGACGCGCACGCTGGCAGTGCCGGTGCTGCTGTTGGCACTGGCAGCCTGCGCCAAGAACGGTGAGCGCGCTGCAGAGGCGGGCGCGACCGCGGCCGATGCCGCTGTTGCTTCGCCGGAAGGCGCATTCCTGGCCTACGAACATGACGTGCAGGTGCAGCTGGAGGCGGCGCAGATCGCACCGCGCATCCAGCAGATCGCCCAGGCCTGCCAGAGCGCGAAGTTCGGCGACTGTGCAGTGTTGCAGGTCGACCAGCGCGGCGGCGAGCAGCCCAGCGGTGAAGTGAAGGTGCGCATCGCGCCGAAGGGCACCGAGCCGCTGATCGCGATGGCCGGTGAGGGCGGCACGCTGCAGTCGCGCAACACGCGCGCGGAGGACCTCGCGCAGGAAGTAGCGGACACCGCGCTGACCAAGTCCCGGCTGGAGAAGGAACACGCGCGGCTGTTGTCCTACCAGGACCGCAAGGACCTGAAGATCGAGGACCTGATGGCGATCACCACGCGGCTGTCGGAGATCGAAGCAGGCGTCGAGCAGGCCAACAAGGATGCCGCACAGCAGCGTCGGCGCATCGATACCCAGCTGGTGACGATCCACTTCGACACCACCTCGGGCCAGCGCAGCCGCAGCGAGATCGGCGAGGCGCTGAGCGAGTCGGGCAGCATCCTCAGCGGCAGCATTGCGTTCCTGATCCGCGCCGTCGCCGCGTTGCTGCCGGTGGGTGTGCTGGCCCTGGTCGTGGCCTGGGGTGTGCGGGCGTGGTGGCGTCGCCGCCGTCGCACGCTGCCGCCCACCCGCTGAGGTGACGGCTGATGCCGGCAGGGAGCCGGCGTCAGCCCTCGTCGGTCTCGTACTCGACGAACACATCCAGCTCCAGCGCCAGTTCCTGCACCGCGTCGCGCACCTTCTGCGCGGTGCTTTCATTGCCGACTTCCACTTCCAGCTCGTGGATGCCCGGGCCGATGTCATCGGACAGCCCGGCCGAACTGGAATCGTCGTCGTCCATGTGCGGCATCAGGTCGTCGGTTTCCTCGACATGTTCGATGCCCTCCAGGCCGAGCAGCAGGTCGCTGATGGCGCGGGCGTCGTCTTCGGTTCCGGTGATGCGCAGTCGCAGCATGGCCATGGCGTAGGTACGTTGTGGAGTTGCCTGCAGCCTAGCCAGCGCCGGGCAAAGAACGGGTGAGGGCGCAGTCAGGCGCGTGTGGCCGGGCGTCCGAGCAGGCTGTCCGGCAATGCGGGAATCGGCGTGCGTTCGTCCTGCGCCTGCTCCAGCAACCAGTCGATGAACAGGCGTGCGGCCGGGCTCGGCGGTTGTCCTTCGGCGTGCACCACGTGATACGCATAGCGCGCCTTCAGCGCCGGGCCGGGCAGGCGTACCACCTCGTAGCGCTGCAGGTAGGGCTGCGCGATGTGGGTACGTGCCAGCACCGCGCCCATGCCGTACACCGCTGCACGCATCGCATCGGTGCTGTCGGCGAAGGTGTGCATCGGCGGCAGCGGCGAGGGCGGGCGCACGCCGGCATGACGGAACCAGTCGCGCCAGCCCTGCGGCGACAGGTCGGTCAGCAGCGGCAGGTCGGCGATGCGCGCCGGATCGACCAGTGCTTCGACCCCGGCCAGCGCCGGCGAGGCCACCGGGAACAGGTAGTCGTCCATCAGGTGCTGCGCACGCAGGCCCGGCCACTGGCCCAGACCGTAGCGGATGCCGACTTCCGGCCCATTGTCGTCGTAGCGATCCAGGCCGCTGCCGGTGTGCAGCTCGATGCGGATGTGCGGATGGGCCTGGGTGAAGCGCGGCAGCCGTGGCAGCAGCCAGCAGTAGGAGAGCGAGCGCAGCGTGGTGATCCGCAACGGCACGCTGTCGGCATCCGGCTGCAGGTGATGGGCGACGGCCGCAACATCGGTGAAGGCGGCGCTGGCGGCGTCGGCCAGTTGCCGGCCCTCGGCGGTCAGGCGCACGCCGCGGGCGTGGCGCAGGAACAGGCGTACTTCCAGCACTTCTTCCAGCCGGCGCACATGGTGGCTGACCGCGCTGGCGGTCAGGTGCAGCTCCTGCGCGGCCTGGGCGAAGTTCTGGTGGCGCGCGGCGACCGCGAACACGGCCAGTGCGGGGAGCAGGGAAGGGCGTAGCTGCATGTCGAGCCTCAAACCATATTTGTGGCTGGCAGCGATACTACGCGCTTGTGCGGCAGGCGTCTGCGCCCGATCCTGTCTGCCTTGACGAGGAATTGACGATGGACGGAGGCGAGGCATGAATGCGGTCCCACAGGCAGCCGAGCGCGACTGGCGCACACCGCTGGAATTGACCCTGCTGGGCGCCATCTGGGGCTGCTCGTTCCTGTTCATGCGGGGGGCGGTGCCGTCGTTCGGCCCGTTCGCGCTGGTCGAGGTGCGGCTGGTGCTGGGCGCGCTGGTGCTGCTGCCGTTCCTGTGGCGTGCCCGCGCGCAGTTCCCACCGCGGCGCTGGCTGTGGCTGGCACCGATCGGGCTGATCAACTCGGCGCTGCCGTTCGTGCTGTTCGCCTACGCGGCCGAGCGAGCCCCTGCGGCGATCGGCGCCATCTGCAATGCGATGACCGTGCTGTTTGCCGCGCTGATCGCCTTCCTGTTCTTCGGCGAGAAGATCGGCATGCGCCGCGCGGGCGCGTTGCTGGTCGGCTTCGCCGGCGTGGTGGTACTGGCCACGGCCAAAGTCTCGGGCCTGAGCATCGGCACTGCAGTGCTGGCTGGTGCGGCGGCCTCGCTGCTGTACGGCCTGGGCGTGAACCTGGTGAAGCGGCACATGACCGGCCTGCCCTCGGCGGCGGCCGCTGCTGCAACGCTGTCGTGTGCCTCGCTGTGGATGCTGCCGATGGCGGTGACCCACTGGCCGCAGGCGGCGATTCCACTGAAGGCGTGGGGCGCGGCGATTGCCTTGGGCGTGGCCTGCACCGGGCTGGCGTTCCTGATGTTCTACCGCCTGATCGGTCGTATCGGCCCGTCGCGGGCGTCGACGGTGACCTACCTGATTCCGCTGTTCGGTGCGGCGTTTGCGTGGTTGTTCCTGGGTGAGCCGGTGACGTTGCAGATGTTGATTGCCGGTGTGTTGATTCTGGGGAGCGTGGCGGTGAGTCAGAAGGGCTGAGCGCGCCGACGCACTGGTAGTGCCGGGCGCTGCCCGGCAGCTCTTTTCCGCGCCTGCGGAGAGGTGTCACTTTCTTTGCTCGTGCAAAGAAAGTAACCAAAGAAACACGCCGCCAGGCCGCGAGCCGGTGCTGCGCACCGGTGCCCTGCGCTCCTCGGCCCGTCGAGGGACGGCGCGGGAACTCGCTGCGCTCAGACACCCGCGCCTCTTCGCCCTCGCCAGACCTGCGGTGCTCGGCTCGCTCAAGGCGGACTGGAAGGTCAAGATCAACAGCAAAAGCATCCACGCATTGCGTGGATCTTCTGGGTGCAGCTGTGGCCTTTGAACTGGGTCCGCCTTGAGCGACCCGAGCATCGCAGGGGAATCAGGGGCGAAGAGGTGCCGATGTCCTGTAGAGCCGACTGCTAGTCGGCTGCCTTGTGCACACCGTCCCCTGATTCACCGAGAAGCGCAGGGGACCGACGTGCGAAACACGGCGGCTCGCGACCTGGCGGCGCGTTTCTTTTGGTTACTTTTCTTTGCGTACAAAGAAAAGTAACGCCCATGAACAGTGAAGCACCTTCAGCACGCGTCACGCGCAGGAAACCATCAGCGCACCGGCACCGGAATATTGCACAGATCGATATGCCCGGCCGGACGCTTGTAGAAATCATCCACGCGGTTGCGCCGCGCCTCCACCGTATCGGCGAAGGTCTTCGAGTCGGTACGCAGTACCTGGATCGGCGTGCGCTCGGCTGCCGGCACGTCGCTGGCGCGGCGGATCGACACGATCGGCGTGCGCAGTGTCGGGTCGGTGTAGAAGCCCATCGGCGCCGGCCCGCGCGGCGTCGCGCTGAGCAGTTCCATGCCCTTCAGCACGCGACCGACCAGGGTGATGTTGCGGTCCAGCTGGCGCGGCGACTGTCCGGTCACCACGTACAGTTCGGCACCGATGCTGCTGTCTTCCTCGTTGCTGCGGCCCGCGCCCAGCATGCCGTAGCAATGTGCCAGCCAGGCCTTGCCGGCCTGCGGGTCCTGGCCGACCGGGAAGCCGTCGACAAAACCGGTCTGCGCGGCCCAGCCATCGCGATCCGGCAGCACGCTGACCTTCAGGCCGGCGCTGGCGCGTTCGAACTCGGCCGGCAGCTTGCGCGCGGCGCTGCCGAACGGCTTGGCCTTGGCAGCGTCATCGGCGTCGGCATCGCCGAACTGCACCACGAAGTTGTCCTGCGAGCGGTAGATGCTGGTGCTGTCCCAGAAGTGCTCGTGGGCGAAGGTCTGGATGTTGGCGACATGGCGCGGGGCGAACTGCGGCGCCAGCTCGATGATCACCCGTCCGGCCGGCAGGTCCATGTACAGCAGGTTGGCCGGGTCCGGGGTGCGCCAGTCGCTGGCGGCCGAAGCGTCCAGGATCTGCTGCGGGCTGCGGTAAGGCGAGGCCGCGCTGGCCATGGCGGGCAACAGGCAGGCCAGGGCGAGGGCGGTCAGGGCAAGGCGACGACGGTGCGGCATGGGAACCCCGGAACATGAACGAGGCTTCGATTCTGCGCGAGCGGCCTGGTCTCGCCAACCGGCACGATGACTAACGACACATTCGCTATACCGAACTTCGCACTACTGTGGACTTCAACGTAGTGGAGGGCCGGTCATGTCCGAGGACGATGTCCACCTGAAGAAGTTCCAGAAGGAGCTCAGCGCCGGAACGGTGTCGCTGGCCCTGCTGGCGGTGCTGGCCCGGGCCGGGGAGCCGCTGTACGGCTACCTCATTGCCAAGGAGCTGGAGCGGGTGGGCGAGGGCGTGCTGAGCGGCAAGCAGAGCGCGCTGTACCCGGTACTGCGCAACCTGGAGGGCGCCGGCCTGCTGGAAAGCCATGTGGAACCTTCCAGCAGCGGGCCGCCGCGGCGCTACTACCGCATCAACGAACGTGGCCGCGAGGTGCTGGCGCAGTGGCGCCAGGCCTGGCAGGCCACCCGCGATTCCGTCGATTCCGTGTTGGAGGGGGTACCGCAATGAACGACCCGAGCCTGGCAGGCCGCGCCCTGCCCACGACCATCCCGCAGTACCTGGCGCAGCTGCGCGCGGCGCTGGAAGGTGCCGATCCGGCGATGGTGCAGGACGCGCTGTACGACGCCGAGGAATACCTGCGCTCGGAGCTGGCGGCGCAGCCCGGCCGCAGCGAGGCCGAGGTGATCGCCGACGTTGCCGGCAGCTATGGCGCGCCGGATGAAGTGGCCGACATCTACCGCGAGACCGAAGTGACGGTGAACCGCGCGCTGCGTACGCCGCGTGCGGATACCGCGCCGGTGCTGCGTGCAGCGGCGGAAGCCAGTGGCGTCGAGCCGGCCTCACCGCCGCAGGCGCCGGTGCAGCGTTCGCTGCTGGCGCGCTTCTTCGGCGTGGTGACCGATCCGCACACCTACGGTGCGCTGTTCTACATGCTGCTGTCGCTGGCCACCGGCATCTTCTTCTTCACCTGGGTGGTGACCGGCCTGTCATTGTCGCTGGGCCTGCTGATCCTGATCATCGGCATTCCGCTGACCGTGCTGTTCTTCGGCTCGGTGCGCGGGCTGGCGCTGCTGGAAGGACGGCTGGTGGAAGCGCTGCTGGGCGAGCGCATGCCGCGCCGCCCGCGTTACACCGACCGCAGCCGCACCTGGCTGCAGCGCATCGGCGACATGTTCACCGATGGCCGTACCTGGCTGACGCTGCTGTACTTCGTGCTGATGCTGCCGCTGGGCGTGATCTACTTCACCATCGCGGTGACGCTGCTGTCGCTGTCGCTGAGCCTGATCTGGGCGCCGGTCGCGGCGATCTTCAGTGGTGACATCCCCGGCGTGTACATCAACGACGTGAATGTGCTGCCGATGGCGGCCTCGCCGCTGGTGGCGATCGCGGTTGCTGCGGCGGGCGCACTGCTGCTGGTGCTGACGATGCACCTGGCACGCGGCATCGGCAAGCTGCATGGGCTGATTGCCAAGAACCTGCTGGTGCGGTTGTAACAGGCCAGGGGTCGGATCCCTGTTCGCAGAACAGGGCTCTGACCCCGGATCCCATCATGCTGGGGTCAGAGCCCTTTCCGTTGGAAAGGGATCCGACCCCGGGCGGGGCATTACCCCGCCTTGCGCCGCAACGGGGTGACGTTGCTCTTCTTCTTCGCGGCCTTCGCCGCCGGGGCTTCGGCATGCGCGGCGAAGAAGTCGCGCACCTTCGGGTACACCACCTCGCGCCAGCGACGGCCGCTGAAGATGCCGTAGTGGCCGGCACCTTCGACGATGAAATGCTCACGGCGGTCCGCAGTGATGCCGGTGCACAGCGCCTGCGCGGCCTCGGTCTGACCAAGGCCGGCGATGTCGTCCAGCTCGCCTTCGATGCTCAGCAGCGCGGTATCGCGGATCGCCGACGGATCGACCTTCTCGCCGTTGACCACCCACTCGCCACGCGGCAGCAGGAAGTCCTGGAACACCACGCGGATGGTATCGAGGTAGTACTTGGCCGGCATGTCCAGCACCGCGTTGTACTCGTCGTAGAAACGACGGTGCGCGTCGGCGTCTTCCAGGTCGCCCTTGACCAGGTCGGTGTAGAAATCCCAGTGCGAGCTGAAGTGGCGGCTCGGGTTCATCGACAGGAAGCCGGCGTGCTGCAGGAAGCCCGGGTACACGCGGCGGCCGGCACCCGGATAGCTGGCCGGCACGGTGTGGATGACGTTGTTCTCGAACCACGACAGCGGGTTCTGCGTGGCCAGGTTGTTCACTGCGGTCGGGCTGCAGCGCGCATCGATCGGGCCACCCATCATCACCAGCGTGCGCGGCGTCGGTTCACCACGGCTGGCCATCAGTGAAACCGCGGCCAGCACCGGTACGGTCGGCTGGCACACGCTCACCACGTGCAGGCGTTCCACGCCGAGGTGGCGGATGAACTCCTGGATGTAGGCGATGTAGTCATCCAACCCGAACTCGCCTTCGCTGGCCGGCACCATGCGCGCGTCGACCCAGTCGGTGACGTACACGCGGTGGTCGCGCAGCAGCGTGCGCACGGTGTCGCGCAGCAGCGTGGCGTGGTGGCCGGACAGCGGCGCTACCACCAGCACGAACGGCTGGTTGAGCATGGTGTGCAACTGGTCGGCTTCATTGCTGTGGCGCTTGAAGCGCAGCAGCTTGCAGAACGGCTTGCTCACTTCCTCGTGCACGACGATCGGCACGCGCTCGCCATCGACGTCGATTTCGTTGATGCCCCACTCGGGCTTCTCGTAATCCTTGCCGATGCGGTGGAAGAGTTCATTGACCGCCGCCAGGCGATCAGCACCGGGCATCTGCGACCACCAGTGGCCCTGGTTGGCGAAGAACCTGGCGTTGGCCTGGGCCTGGTGCACCCAGGGGGCGAGCAGGTTGCGGGTCAGTTCGTGCAGTTGATAGAGCATGACGACCGAATATGTATGGTCATATGTTGCCGCGCAGCATATCCCATCCGGGTGTCCCGCAGGTTAAGCCGGCTGAAAATAATGAATCCGGATTCACATCCGTTCCAGCGCGGCCGCATCGCCTGCCAGGGCGGGGCCGAGCCAGCAGTGCGACCCTACCGGCTGCAGGCCCTGGCCGGCCAGCGTGCGGCGGTACCAGCGCGCCGGTCGGGCCTGGAAGCCGTCGTGGTCGCCTTCGAACGCGTCCTCGGCGGCGAAGGTCTCCAGGAAGGCCACGCCGCCGGTCAGCTCGGCCACGCCGGCCAGTCCTGCACGCAGCTCGCGGTCGGGCACGTAGTGCATCACGTCCGAACACACCAGCAGGTCAACCGGGGCACAGGGCCGCAGCCAGGCGAAGTCGCCGAAGCGGGCCAGGTGCAGGTTGCGGGTCCTGCCGTAGCGGCGCACAGCGTACTCGCTGCTGTCGAAGCCGAGATATTCGACCTTCGGACGCAGCTTCAGCAGCGGCGCGCGCCAGGCGCCTTCACCGCAGCCGATATCCAGCACGCTGCGGATCGGCCGCTCCAGGTAGTACTCGGCGCTGGCCACGGCCAACGCCACCTTGCGCGCCAGGCGGGCGCTGCCGCCGATGTCGGCACGGCGGTACCAGCGTTGGAAGTAGGCGGCGTCGTAGGTCTTGTCCATGGGGCGGTGCGCGATCGGGGAAAACGGCGCCTATCGTACGGTGTTGCGGCGCGCCATGCGTCGATGTGTCGCGGCGCGCGTGCCTGCGGCGGCTTCGCCACGGCATGCGAGAATGGCCGCCAACCTACGCCAGCCGCCGGAGCGAGCGCATGCAGAGCTACTACTGGGTCAAGACCTTCCACATCGTGTTCGTGGTGGCGTGGATGGCCACGGTGTTCTACCTGCCGCGCATCCTGGTGAACCTGGCCGAGACCGCGGGCCAGCCGGCGGTGACCGAGCGCCTGCAGCTGATGGGCCTGCGCCTGTACCGCTTCGGCCACTCGATGTTCGGCCTGGCGTTCCTGCTCGGCCTGGTGCTGTGGCTGGGCTACAAGGTCATCCCCGATTTCCCGACCATGGTGGCGCCGGGAGCTGCCGGCTGGCTGCACGCCAAGCTGGGGCTGGTGGTGGTGCTGCTGGTGTACTTCGGCTGGACCGGCCGCCTGCTCAAGGGCGTGGCCAAGGGCCGGGCGCTGCCGTCGTCGCGCGCGCTGCGCTGGATCAACGAGATCCCGCTGCTGGCGTTCATTCCGATCGTGTGGCTGGTGCTGGCCAAGCCGTTCTGAGGCGGGGTCACCTGCGTCCGGTAGATCCACGCCATGCGTGGATGCTGTCAGGGCGCAAACGAAGGAGCCGGGCAAATGCCCGGCTCTTTCATTTCTGCAATCACCTCGTGTTGCCGGCCAGCGGCCGGCACTACCGGGCTTAGGCTGCTTCGTACGTGCCGTAACTGCGCAGGCGCGCGTAGCGCTGCTCCAGCAGCTGTTCGGTGGACAGCTTGTCCAGCGCGTCCAGTTCGTTCAGCAGCACGGCCTTCAGGCGCTTGGCCATCTGCGTCGGGTTGCGGTGGGCGCCACCGGTCGGCTCGCGCACGACCTTGTCGACCAGGCCCAGGCTCTTCAGGCGCGGCGCGGTCAGGCCCAGCTGTTCGGCCGCTTCCTTGGCCTTGCCCGCGTCCTTCCACAGGATCGAGGCGCAGCCTTCCGGGGTGATGGTCGAGTACACCGCGTATTCCAGCATCACGGTGCGGTCGCCCACACCCAGTGCCAACGCACCGCCGGAGCCGCCTTCACCGATCACGGTGCAGATGATCGGCACCTTCAGCTCGGCCATCTCGATCAGGTTGCGCGCGATCGCTTCGGACTGGCCGCGCGACTCGGCGTCGATGCCCGGCCAGGCGCCGGCGGTGTCGATCAGGGTCAGCACCGGCAGGCCGAAGCGCTCGGCCATCTTCATCAGGCGCAGTGCCTTGCGGTAACCCTCCGGCTTGGGCATGCCGAAGTTGCGCTTGATCTTTTCCTTGGTGTCGCGGCCCTTCTGGTGGCCGATCACCATTACCGCGCGGCCATTGATGCGGGCCAGGCCGCCCATGATCGCCTTGTCGTCGGCGAAGGCGCGGTCACCGGCCAGCTCCTGGAACTCATCGAACATGACGCGGAGGTAGTCGGCGGTGTACGGGCGCGACGGGTGGCGGGCCAGTTGCAGCACCTGCCACGAGGTCAGGTTGCGGAAGATCTGCGCGGTGCGCAGGCGCAGCTTGTCCTGCAGCGCGTGCACTTCCGCCTCGACATTGACCGCCGGCCCGGCACTGGCGTTGCGCAGCTCCTGGATCTTGGCTTCCAGGTCGGCGATGGGTTGCTCGAAGTCGAGGTAGTTCGGATTCATCGGAAGCCGTCGTGTAAAGAAGGGGGGAATTCTAGCCGAATGCGTGCAAACCACCCGTACGCCTTCGTCTGGAAGGCGACGGTAGCGCAGCCGGGCGGGGGGCGCCAGTCAGCTCAGGGCACCACCAGGGCGCTGCGGCCCATCAACTGGCTGCGCTGGGAGACGAAGTCGTTGTAGGCCTCGTTGGCTTCCCGGCCAAGGCCGCTGCCCAGGGTGGCAGTGGCCGAGGTGAAGGCCATCTGCGCGGCGAAATCCTGCTTGCGCAGGGCCTTCTGTTCATCGGCGGTGGTGGCCTTCAGCCAGCGCGCGTAGACCTCGCGCAGGGGCGCGGCGTGGGCCTCGAAGGCCGGCACCAGCGCCGGCAGGCTGGCCGGGGCCGGTTCCAGGCTGTAGGCCGGGGCCACGTAGCCACCTGGTTGTTCGCGCTTGAACGCGCCGGGCTCGCCCATGCCTTCTTCCACGTAAGCGATGAAGTCGGGAGCGGTGAACACCTTGGCCACGATCTGGCCGCCGCTGGAATCAACGTGGGCCACCACCTTTTCCTTGGGGAAGGGTTCGCGCACGCCGTAGGTCCAGGTCTTGTCGATGAACAGGTCGTGGCGCTTCTCGAACGGGCCTTCGAAGTCGACGCCGCCGAGCTGGATACCGCTGTTGCCGACGCCGAAGTTCTTCACCTTGCTCTCGTCGGTGACGTAGATCTCGCGGGCGATCACATACTCGCTGAGGGTCGGATTGATCAGCCCGCCACGACCGTCGACGTAGACGATGAAGCGCACATCACCGAGCTTGTCGGTATGCAGGCGATGCTCGCCGACAGCGAGCGAGACCGGGCGCGAGCCCTGTGCGGCCACCGGCAGGTCCTGGCCGTCGATGCTCAACGCCAGCGGCGTGTCGGTCGGGTTGTCGATCTGGAACTCGATCTTCGACGGGGAGCAGGCGGCCAGGGCCAGTGCGGCAGCGAACGGGAACAGCAGGGTCTTCATCGGCAATCGTCCTTGATACTTGGAACGGGGAAACAGGGGAGACAGCACAGCCAGGGAGCCAGCCTCAGCTGGCCCATGGCGGGCTGTAGCGCACCTTGAGCGTGCGCACGGCCGGGTCGGCGCGCAGCGCCTCCATCAGCTTGGAATCGATGCGTACCGCGCTCTGCCCGGACACATCGAGCATGCCGGCGACGCCGCCGTGCGGCCCCTTCAGCAGCAGGTCAAGGCGCAGTGGCGTCCGTCCCGGGCGATGGCGGTCGAGCAGCGCATCGATGCGCTCCCAGACCGGGCGCTGCTGGCGCAGGTCCAGGCGCAGCGACAGCCGCGTGGCGTAGTTGGCGCAGACCTCATCGAAGTCCCAGCACTGGCGGATGCGCAGCGCGAAGCCGCCGTTGAACTCGTCCTCGCGCAGGCCGCCCTTGACCACCAGGATGCGGTCCTTGGTCATCAGGTGGCCGAACTCGGCCATCGCGTCGGAGAACGCGCTGCACTCGACGCGGCCACGTCCGTCCTCAAGCTGGATGAAGATCTGGCTTTCGCCCTTGCGGCGCACGCCGACCACCTGGCCGGCCAGCACCGTCTGCACTTCCGGGCGCCAGCGCTTTTCGCCGCCGCCGCCACCACCGCTGTTGGCGCTCCAGATCTTCTCCACCGAACCCAGGTCATTGCCGACCAGGTCGCGCACATCGTCGCGCCAGGGATCGAACGGGTGGCCACTGAGATAGAAGCCCAGCGTGTCGCGCTCGCCGTTCAGGCGCTGCAGCAGCGGCCACTCCTCGGCTTCGGGCAGGTCCAGCTGGATCGTGGTCGCGCTCGGGTCCGGGCCACCGAACAGCGAGTTCTGTCCCGAAGCCCGCTCGCGGGCCATCTGGTCGGTAGCCTTGATCACCTCCGGCAGCTGCAGCATCAGCGAGGCACGGTTGCGGCCGAGCTCGTCCAACGCACCACAGTTGATCATCGCTTCCAGCGTGCGCCTGTTGAGCTTGGCCGAACCAACGCGCGTGCAGAAGTCGAGCAGGTCCTTGAACGGGCCGCCCTTCAGCCGCTCCTCGACCACCGCCTCGCAGGCACCCTGGCCGACGCCCTTGATCGCCCCAAGGCCGTACTGGATGGTGTCCGGCGTCACCGCTTCGAACATGAAGGCCGACTGGTTCACCTTGGGCGGCAGCACGGTCAGGCCGAGGTTGCGCACCTCGTCGAGGAAGCCGACCACTTTGTCGGTGTTGTCCAGATCGGACGACAGCGTGGCCGCCATGAACTCAGCCGGGTAATGGCGTTTCAGCCAGGCGGTCTGGTAGCTGACCAGCGCGTAGGCAGCGGCGTGCGACTTGTTGAAGCCGTAGCCGGCGAACTTCTCCATCAGGTCGAAGATTTCGTCGGCCTTGGGGCCATCGACGCCGCCCTTGGCTGCACCTTCGCGGAAGATCTCGCGGTGCTTGGCCATTTCGGCCGGTACCTTCTTGCCCATCGCGCGGCGCAGCAGGTCGGCGCCGCCCAGCGAGTAGCCGCCGACGATCTGCGCCATCTGCATGACCTGCTCCTGGTACACCATGATGCCGTAGGTGTCCTTCAGGATGGCTTCGGTGCGCGGATCGGGATAGATGATCTCTTCCTGGCCGTGCTTACGCGCATTGAAGGAGGGAATCAGGTCCATCGGGCCGGGGCGGTACAGCGACACCAGCGCGATCAGGTCTTCGAAACGGTCGGGGCGCGCATCCTTCAGCAGGCGGCGCATGCCCGAGGATTCGAACTGGAACACCGCGCCGGTATTGCCGTTGGCGAAGATGTCCCTGTAGGTGGGCGTGTCGTCCAGCGGGATCGCGGCGATGTCCACCGGCGGGATGCCGGCGCGCTCATGGCGCTTGTTGATCGCCTTCACCGCCCAGTCGATGATGGTCAGCGTGCGCAGGCCCAGGAAGTCGAACTTCACCAGGCCCACTTCTTCCACGTCGTTCTTGTCGAACTGGGTGACCGGGTTCTTGCCGAGGCCGTTCTCGTCGTGTTCGGCGTACAGCGGGCAGAACTCGCTCAGCGGCTCGGGCCCGATCACCACGCCACCGGCGTGCTTGCCGGCGTTGCGGGTCAGGTCTTCCAGCTGCAGCGCCAGGTCGATCAGGTCGCGGACATCGTCCTCGGTCTCGTAGCGCTGGATCAGTTCGGCCGACGCCATCTCAGAGCTCGGGCCTTCCTTGCCCTTGCCCAGCGCATCTTTCAGGTGGATGCCCAGAATGTTCGGGATCAGCTTGGAGACGCCGTCGACCAGGCCGTACGGGAAGCCGAGCACGCGGCCGGAGTCGCGCACCACCGCCTTGGCGGCCATGGTGCCGTAGGTGATGATCTGGCTGACGCGCTCGCGCCCGTACTTGCGGGCGACGTAGTCGATCACCTCGTCGCGGCGGTCCATGCAGAAGTCGATGTCGAAGTCGGGCATCGACACGCGTTCCGGGTTCAGGAAGCGCTCGAACAGCAGGTTGTACGGCAGCGGGTCCAGATCGGTGATCTTCAGCGCCCACGCCACCAGCGAACCGGCACCCGAACCACGGCCGGGGCCGATCGGAATACCCTGGTTCTTGCCCCACTGGATGAAGTCGGCCACGATCAGGAAGTAGCCCGGGAAGCCCATCTTGATGATGGTGTTGAGCTCGAATTCCAGGCGCTCGAAATACTCTTCGCGGGTCTTGCCCGGCGCCAGCGGATTCTTCTCCAGGCGCTCTTCCAGGCCATCGCGCGACATCTTCTGGATCCAGGTGTCCAGCGTCTCGTCGTCCGGCACCGGGTAGTTGGGCAGGAAGTAGGTGCCCAGCCGCATCTCGATGTTGCAGCGCTCGGCCAGCGCCAGCGTGTTGTCGATCGCATCGGGGATGTCGGCGAACAGCGCGCACATCTCCTCGGCCGACTTCAGGTACTGCTGGTCGCTGTATTCGCGCGGGCGCTTGGGGTCGTCCAGCACGCGGCCGGTGGAAATGCACACGCGCGCTTCGTGCGCGCTGAAGTCCGACGGCGACAGGAAGCGCACGTCGTTGCTGGCCACCACCGGCAGGCCACGCTGGCCGGCGGCCATCAGCGCGAACTGGTTGAAGGTTTCCTCGCCCTCGCGGCCGGTGCGGGTCAGCTCCAGGTGCAGGCCATCGCCGAACACGCGCTGCCAGTCGGCCAGCTGCTGCTCGGCCAGTTCATGCTTGCCGTCCAGCGCCAGGCGCCCGGCCAGGCTCTGCCGCCCGGCCAATGCGAACAGGTTGGCGTTGCCGGCCTTCAGCCAGTCCGGGTGCACGGCCACGCCGCCCTCGGGGCGATGGCCTTCCATCCAGGCGCGGGTCAGCAGCCGCGACAGGCTCAGGTAACCCTCGCGGTCGCGGCACAGCAGGGTCATCCGCCACGGGTCCTGGCCTTCCTCGGCGATCAGCACGTCGGCACCGGCGATCGGCTTGATGCCCACGCCTTCGGCGGCCTTGTAGAACTTGACCAGGGCGAACAGGTTGTTGAGGTCGGTCACCGCCAGCGCGGGCAGGCCGAGTTCGACCGAGCGCGACAGCAGGTTGGCCTGCTTGGCCTTCTTCGGGTCCGCCTGGTCCGGTTTGGCCGGCACACGGATGGTGGAGTCCGCCAGCGAGAACTCGGTGTGGACGTGGAGATGTACGAAGCGGGAGTTGGACATGCCGGACCAGGTTGGAGCGCGCGGGCCCCGGGTGCTGACGGACGATCGTCGCCGGGGTCGGGAAGCGCTGGAATGCCCGGTCAGGGTAGCGAGGGCAGGGGGTTGCCACAAGGCTTGACAGGGGCACGGCGTGGCGCCGGATTCAGGCGTGCGGGAGGCCGCCTTCTGTAGAGCCGAGCCCATGCTCGGCTGTCCACAGCAGCCGAGCATGGGCTCGGCTCTACAACTCCAGCAGGCTCAGGCGATGGCCGCCGCCTGCGTCAGGCCCAGGCACTCACGCACCGGGGCGAAGCTGCGCCGGTGCTCCATGCAGGGGCCGTGCTCGCGCAGGGCGGCCAGGTGGGCCGGGGTGCCATAGCCCTTGTGCTGTTCGAAGCCGTACTGCGGGTGGCGGGTATGCACGTCCTGCATGTAACGGTCGCGCGAAACCTTGGCCAGGATCGAGGCGGCCATGATCGCGCGGTCGATGCCATCGCCGCCGACCAGCGCCTGCGCCGGCAGCACCAGGCCCTTGGGCACCACGTTGCCATCGATGCGGGCGAAGCCGGCCACATGGGCAACCGCTGCAACGACGTCACGCATGCCCTGCAGGGTGGCCTGGTAGATGTTCAGGCGGTCGATGGTGTCCACGTCCACCAGCACCACGTGCCAGGCCAGGGCACGCTCGATGATGCGGTCATGCAGCTGCTCGCGGCGGGCCGCCGTCAACTGCTTGGAATCGTCCAGGCCGTTGATGCGTGGCCGTGACGGATCGAATACCACCGCCGCCACTGCCACCGGCCCGGCCAGCGGGCCACGTCCGGCCTCGTCGACGCCAGCGACCAGGCGTTCCGGCTCGACCACCGTCGCGCCGTCGAACAGGGCCAGGCTGGCCGCTGCGGCGTGACGGCGGCTCATGCCTGCGCCTGGTCGCGCATCAGCAGTTCGCCGACGGCATCGGCGGCACGCGCCGAAGCATTGCGGCGCAGGCGCTCGTGCAGTCGCACGTACGTGTCCTGCAGGTCGATCACCCGCTGCGGGTGGTCGAACCATTGCTGGATGGCCGCGGCCAGCCTGTCCGGCGTGCAGTCGTGCTGCATCAGCTCCGGCGCCAGGTCCTGGCCGGCCAGGATGTTGGGCAGGGCGAAGCGGTCGACCTTGATCAGGCCCAGCGCCTTGACCAGGCGATAGGTCAGTTCGTTGACGCGGTAACCGACGACCATCGGCCGCTTCACCAGCATGGCTTCCAGGGTCGCGGTGCCGGAGGCCAGCACCACCACGTCGGCGGCGATCATCGCGTTGCGCGCCTGGCCATCCAGCACGTGCGAGTAGGCCACCGGCAATGCCGAGCGCGACAGCTGTTCTTCGATCAGCTGCCGGCAGGCCGGGTTGGCGGCAGGCACCACCACATGCAGGCCCGGAATGCGTTCAGAGACCTGCCAGGCGGCTTCGAAGAAGGGTTCGCCCAGGCGCGAGATCTCGCCCAGGCGGCTGCCCGGCAACACCGCCAGCACCTTGGCCGAGGTCGGCAGCCCGAGCGCGGCACGGGCTTCCTCGCGGTTGCCCTGCAGCGGAATGTCATCGGCCATCGGGTGGCCGACGAAGCGTGCGTCGATGCCGTGCCTGGCATAGATCGGCGGTTCCATCGGGAACAGGCACAGCACCAGGTCCGCGCTGCTGCCGATCTTCTCGGCGCGCTTCTCGCGCCAGGCCCAGACCGAGGGACTGACGTAATGCACGGTGCGCACGCCGCGTTGCTTCAGCCAGCGCTCGATGCCCAGGTTGAAGTCGGGTGCGTCGATGCCGATGAACACGTCCGGCTGCCATTCCAGGGCGCGCTGGCGGAACGCCGAGCGCAGCTTGAGCAGCCGCGGCAGGTGGCGCAGCACTTCGGTCAGGCCCATCACCGCCAGCTCGCTGGCATCGTGCCAGGTCTGGCAGCCGGCGCTGCGCATGGCATCGCCGCCAATGCCGGCGAACTCGGCATTCGGGAAGCGCGCCTTCAGTTCACGCACCAGGCCCGCACCGAGCAGGTCGCCGGACGCTTCGCCGGCAACCAGCGCGATCCGCAACGGGCGCTCGCTGAGCACCCGCTGTGCGGGAACGCTGCCGGCCATCGAGGCCAACGGAATCACCGCGGCGCCGGCCGCCGCCTGGCCGGTCGTGCTGCTCATCGCAGCAAGGGCCTCTCGGCGTGCTCGATGAAGTCCAGCATGGCCTTCACGTCATTGCTGTCACGCGCCTGTTCGGTCAGCTGCTGCTTGGCTTCGGCCAACGGCAGGCCGGCCACGTACAGCGTGCGGTAGGCCCGCTTGATGGCCGAGATGCGGTCGGCGTCGAAGCCGCGGCGCTTCAGGCCTTCGCTGTTGATGCCGCGCGGGCGGCCCAGCGAATCGGTACCGACCATGGTGAACGGCGGTACATCGCCATTGGTCAGCGCGCCCATGCCGAGGAAGGCATGCGCACCGATGCGGCAGAACTGGTGGGCACCGGCGAAGCCGCTGATGATCACGTAGTCGCCCACGGTCACGTGGCCGGCCAGGGTGGTGTTGTTGGAGAACACGCAGAAATTGCCGACATGGCAGTCGTGCGCCACGTGCGTGTAGGCCAGCATCCAGTTGTCGTTGCCGATGGTGGTGATGCCGCCGCCGCCGCCGGTGCCACGGTTGAGCGTGACGAACTCGCGGAACACGTTGCGGTCGCCGATCACCAGTTCGGTGCGCTCACCGGCAAACTTCTTGTCCTGCGGCTCGCCACCGATCGCGGCATGACCGACGAAGCGGTTGTCGCGGCCGATCCGGGTCGGGCCGTGGATGCTGCAATGGGGGCCCACCACCGTGCCGGCGCCGATTTCAACATCGGGGCCGATCAGGGTGAAGGCGCCCACCTGCACATCGTCGGCCAGGCGCGCGGCCGGATCGATGACGGCGGTGGGGTGGATCCGCGGTGCGTTGTCAGTCATTGCTGCCTCCAGTGGATCAGCCCTTGGCGCCGGCGCACATGACCTCGGCCGACGCGACGACTTCGCCGTTGACCTTGGCTTCGCCGTAGTACCAGCCCATGTTGCGGATCAGGCGCTTCATCTGCACGTCCAGCATCAGCACGTCGCCGGGCACGACCTGCTTGTTGAAGCGGGCGTTTTCCACCTTGACCATGTAGAACAGCTTGGACTGCGCATCGCGGCCGAGCGTGAGCTGGGTCATGACGCCGCCGGCCTGCGCCAGCGCTTCGATGATCAGCACGCCGGGCATGATCGGGCGGCCCGGGAAGTGGCCCTGGAAGAACGGCTCGTTGATGCTGACGTTCTTCTGCGCCAGGATGCGCTTGGCCTCGACGTCGAGTTCAAGCACCCGGTCCACCAGCAGGAACGGGTAGCGGTGCGGAAGCAGTTCCTGGATCTGGCAGACATCGATCGGAAGCTGCAGCGAATCGTTCATTCTTTCTCCTTGCCAGCAGCCAGGACGCGGCGAGCCAATGCGTCCAGCTGCTTGAAGCGCGCGGCGTTCTTGCGCCACGTGCGGTTGTCGGTCAACGGGGTGCCGGACGAGTACTCGCCTGGCTCATGGATGGAGTTGCGGACCACCGACTTGCCGGTGATCACGACCTTGTCACAGATTTCGAGGTGGCCGACCACGCCAACGTGGCCGCCAAGCAGGCAGTAGCGGCCGATCTTGGCGCTGCCGGCGATGCCGGTGCAGCCGGCGATGGCCGAATGCGCGCCGATCTGCACGTTGTGGGCGATCTGCACCAGGTTGTCCAGGCGCACATCCTCGTCCAGCACGGTGTCTTCCAGCGCGCCGCGGTCGACGCAGGTATTGGCGCCGATCTCGCAATCGTCGCCGATGCGGACGCCGCCGAGCTGCGGCACCTTGATCCACTTGCCAGCGTCCATCGCCAGGCCGAAACCGTCGGCGCCGAGCACGGCACCGGGATGCACGCGCACGCGCTTGCCCAGCGTGACCCGGGTGACCAGGGTCACGCGGGCGATCAGTTCACAGCCGGCATCCAGGCTGCAGTCCTCGCCGATCACGCTGCCGGTGCCGATGATGCAGTTCTCGCCGACCACGCTGCGCGCACCGACCGAAACGAACGGGCCGATATGGGCGCTGGCGGCCACCTGGGCGCTGGGGTCGATGACGGCGCTGGGGTGGATGCCCGGCGGGCGGGTCGGGGCGATGTCGAACAGCGCGGCGATCTTGGCGAACGCGGTGTACGGGTCCTTGGCGACGAGCGCAGTGCCCGGGGCGGCCTCGGCGTCGTCGGCACGCAGGACCACCAGCGAGGCCTGGCTGTCGGCCAGCTGGGCGCGGTAGCGCGGGTTGGCAAGGAAGGTCAGCTGGCCAGGGCCGGCATGGGCGAGGGTGGCCACGCCATGGATGGCGGTGGCGGGGTCGCCATGGACCTGCAGGCCGAACTGCTCGGCGAGTTGCTGGGCGGTGTAGGTGGGAGTATTCACGGCGGGAGTTTAACGTGTGACGCCATTTCGGTCATGCGGGGGCAGGGCTTGGCGTCTGCCTGGTACGGGCGGGAGGCGGCGGGTGGCCCTGGCCAGGACACGCAAAACCCCCTCCATGGTGCTCGATGGCGCCATCCATGGCGCCAACGGTCCTGTCCAGGGCCACCCGCCGCCTCTGGACAATTTCCCGCGAGCGCGGCCAAAAGCCTGTGCCGTGCAGTGTCATCTGCAAAACGAAAACGCCGGGCAATGCCCGGCGCTTCGCACCCCGTCTGGTGGAGAGCCCCCCTTTGTTAAGGGGGGGGCGCCAGCGGCGCGGGGGATAGGTGAAATGCGCGGGCAATTCACCGGAGGTGGATCAGTTCTGAGGAACAACGTTCCTCAGAACTGGCCACCGAACGTGAATTGCAGACGCTCGATCTTGTCATCGTCTTCCTTCTTCAGCGGGAAGGCGTAGCTGATCGAGATCGGGCCGACCGGGGCGCGCCACAGCAGGGCCACGCCGGTGGACACGCGCAGTTCGTTGGCCTTGAAGTTCTGGGTGCCGTTGTAGACGTTGCCGAAGTCGACGAAGGCCGACACGCGTGCCGACGGGCTGTCGAACAGGCGCGGGAAGTAGGCTTCGACCGAACCGACGGTCTTCAGCGAACCACCCAGCGGCTGGCCTTCCGGATAACCGGTGGTGACTTCGCGCGGGCCGAGGGTGTTGTCCTCGAAGCCGCGCACCGAGTTGGTGCCACCGGCGTAGAAGTTCTCGAAGAACGGCAGGCCGCTGGCGGTGACGGTGCGGGTGGTGCCATCCGGATTGGTCAGCGTACGGGTGTAGTCGTTGCCGTAGGCATCACCGTAGCCGATTTCCGCGCGGGTGTTGATCACCAGCGACGGCATGATCGGCCAGTACTTGCTGATCTGGTAGTTCAGCTTGTAGTACTCGATGGTCGAACCCGGCAGCGTGGTTTCCAGGCCGATGCGCTGGTAGGTGCCGCGCGTCGGCATGAAGTAGTCGTTGCGCGAGTCGCGCGCCCAGCCCAGCTCGGTGCGCCAGGCGTGGAAGGTGCGCTTACCGACCGCGTTGATGTAGTCGATGATCGACTGCGGGGTCGAGCCCTGGTAGGTGGTGATCTGGTTGCTGTCGATGCCGAACATCAGCGAGACGGTATCGGTCTCGGTCAGCGGCACGCCGAACACCACCTGCGCCGAACCATTGGTGCTGTTGTACTGCGCGGTATTGAAGTCGGAGTAGTCCAGTTCGCGCCAGGACAGGTTATAGCCCAGCGACACGCCGTCATCGGTGAAGTACGGGTTGGTGTAGCTGAAGCCGTAGCGCTGCAGGTAGCTGCTGCGCGAGGCTTCGACCGACACGCGGTTGCCGCCGCCAAGGAAGTTGTTCTGCGACAGCTGCACCGAGGTGGTCATGCCGTAGGACTGCGAGTAGCCCAGGCCGAACACGAAGCTGCCCGAGGTGGTTTCCTTGACGTTGTAGACGACGTCGACCTGGTCGTTGCTGCCGCTGACGGCCGGGGTCTCCACTTCCACCGATTCGAAGTAGCCCAGGCGCTGCAGGCGGATCTTGGAGCGGTCGATCGCGGCCTGCGAGTACCAGCTGTTCTCGAACTGGCGCATTTCGCGGCGCATCACCTCATCGGAGGTGCGGGTATTGCCACGGAACAGGATGCGGCGCACCGACACGCGCGGGCCGGGCACGACCTGCATGTTGATGGCGACGGTCTGCTCGGCGCGGTTGGTGGTCGGGATCGGGTTCACCTTGGCGAACGCGTAGCCGATGTTGGACAGCGAATTGGTGATGGTGTCCGAGCTGAATTCCAGCAGGGCACGCGAGAACGTGTCGCCGGACTTCTGGATCACCATGCGCTCGACGTCCTCCTGCGGGAGGATGGTGTCGCCGCTGACCTTGATCTCGGAGATCTTGTACTGCGCACCCTCGGTCACGCCCGCGGTCAGGAACATGTCGCGCTTGTCGGGGCTGATCGAGACCTGGGTGGAATCGATGCTGAAATCGACGTAGCCGCGGTCCAGATACCAGGAGTTGAGCTTTTCCAGGTCACCGGACAGCTTTTCCTTGGAGTACTGGTCGTCACGGCGGTACCACGACGCCCAGTTGTGCTCCTTGGACTCCCAGGTCTCCAGGATGTCCTTGCTCTCGAACTTTTCGGTGCCGACCAGGTTGACGTGGCGGATCTTGGCCGCCTTGCCTTCCTTGATGGCGATGGCGATGTCCACGCGGTTGCGGTCCAGCGGGCTCACCGTCGGGGTGATGTCGACGTTGTATTTGCCACGGTCGTTGTACTGGCGGCGCAGTTCCTGGGTCACGCGGTCCAGGCTCAGGCGATCGAAGGTGCCGCCCTCGGTCAGGCCGATGTCGGACAGGCCCTTGAGCAGCTGGTCGGACTTGATGTCCTTGTTGCCGGTCACGGTCAGCTTGTTGATCGCCGGACGTTCCTTGACGGTCACCACCAGGATCGTGCCCTGGCGGTCCAGCTGCACGTCTTCGAAGAAGCCGGTCTTGTACAGGGCGCGGATCGTCTCGCCGACCTTGTTGTCGGTGACCGTCTCGCCACGTTCCACCGGCAGGTAGGTGAATACCGTGCCCGAGCTGATGCGCTGCAGGCCATCGACGCGGATGTCGCTGACAGTGAAGGGCTCGGCTGCCTGGGCCAGGGCGGGAGCGCCGGTGACGGCGGCGAGGGCGAGGGCCAGCAGGCGGCGATTGGGGAGTCGCGTCATGTCACGTCCGGTAGGAAGGTCGATTTCATTGGTGCGGGATGCCGACGCTGTAGACGGCAACAACATGGAAAAGTTCATCGCGGGACCAGGCCGAGGATGTCGTTGTAGAACGCCAACCCCATCAGCCCGGCCAGCAACGCCAGGCCGATGTACTGGCCGGCGGCGATGGCACGCTCGCTCAGCGGGCTGCCCTTGACCAACTCGATAAGGTAATACAGCAGGTGGCCGCCGTCCAAGATCGGGATCGGCAGCAGGTTGATGATGCACAGGCTGAGGGACAGCAGGGCAAGGAACTGCAGGAACCAGTCGAGGCCGCGCTTGGCCGAGACATTGGCCACGCGGGCGATGGTGACCGGCCCGGAAACGTTCTGAAGCGAGGCCTTGCCGGTGACGATGCGGCCCATCATGCCCAGCGAGTCGGCCGCCAGGCGCCCGGTTTCGCGTACCGCGACGGTGACCGAGTCCAGGGGGCCGTAGCGCAGGAGGGTGTCGTAGGGGGGGCTGAACTTGGTCGGGAACTGAACGCCGATCTGCCACGTGGGGCCGCCCTTGGCGTCCTGGCCCTTGCGTGGCGTCACTTCCAGCGCCAGGCGCTCGCCGCCACGCAGGACCTCGATCATGCCCGGGCCACCGGCACGGCCCAGCGCCTGGATCTCGCCGATCACCTGGTCGGCGCCGTCGATGCGCTGGCCGTCAATGGCCACGATCAGGTCGCCCGGCTGCAGTTGCCCGGCCACCACGGAGTCCGTGGTGAGCGACTCGACCAGCGCGGGCTGCAGCCACGACTGCCAGTACATGCCAGCCAGGATCGACACCCGCCGCTCATCGAAACCCGGCGGCAGCTGCGACAGCGGCAGCGTGCGCGTGCGCACCTGGTCGGCCGTATCCAGCACTTCCAGCTTCACGTCGCGGCGGTCCATCGCGGCCGCGGTCAGTGCCATGCTGGCCTCGCCGAGGGTGACCACCTGGCGGTCGTCCACGCGCAGCACGCGGTCGCCGCTGGCCAGGCCGGCACTGGCGGCGATGCCGCTGACGCGGCCGACGGTGGGCGAGTAATCCTGCTTGCCGATCACGAACATCGCCCACAGCAGGAGGATGCACAGCAGCAGGTTGGCGATCGGGCCGGCGGCAACGATCGCGATGCGCTGCCAGACCGTCTTGTGGTTGAAGGCCTGGCCGCGCTCGTGCGGGTGGACTTCGACCTCGCGTTCGTCGAGGAACTTCACGTAGCCACCCAGCGGAATGGCGGCGATGGCGAACTCGGTACCATGCCGGTCGCGGCGCGACCACAGCGGCCGGCCGAAGCCGACCGAGAAACGCAGGATCTTGACCCCGCACAGGCGCCCGACCCAGTAATGCCCGAACTCGTGGAACGTGACCAGCAGCCCGAGGCTGACAATCATCCACCAGACCGATCCGATGAAGTCAGTCATGCAGGCTCACAGTGGCGGGCAGGGGCGGCGGCGTCATGCTGGGCGAGGCGGTCGTTCAGGCGGCGTCGATGGCGTTCAGGGTGAGCTGGCGTGCCCGCTGGTCGGCGGACAACAGGACCTCCAGTGTATCGGCTGCTTGCGTCGGCAGTGTTGAAAGAGCGTTAGCAACCAGCGCCGGGATCGTCAGGAAACCGATCCGGCCCTGAAGAAACGCTGAAACCGCCTCCTCGTTGGCAGCATTCAGCACCGCCGGTGCGGTGCCGCCGGCCTGCATGGCCTGCCAGGCCAGGGCCAGGCAGGGGAAGGCGTCGGTGTCCGGGGCCTCGAAATCCAGCCGGCCCTGGGCCAGCAGGTCCAGCCCGGCCACGCCCGATTCGATGCGCTGTGGCCAGCCCAGGCCAACGGCGAGGGTGGTGCGCATGTCCGGCAGGCCCATCTGCGCCAGGGTCGAGCCGTCGACGAACTCGACCAGCGAATGGACCAGGCTCTGCGGGTGCACCAGCACTTCGATGCGCTCACCGGGCACGCCGAACAGGTGGTGGGCCTCGATGACTTCCAGGCCCTTGTTCATCAACGTCGCCGAATCGACCGAGATCTTCGGTCCCATCGACCACTTCGGGTGGGCAACGGCCTGGGCCGGGGTGACCTGGGCCAGTTCGGCGCGGCTGCGGCCACGGAACGGGCCGCCGGAGGCGGTCAGCAGGATCCGGCGCACGCCGGCGCCGTCGACGCTGGCGTCGCGCGAGCGCAGGCACTGGAAGATCGCGCTGTGTTCGCTGTCGATCGGGATGATTTCGGCGCCGGCACGTTCGGCGGTACGGGTCAGCAGTTCGCCGGCCAGCACCAGCGATTCCTTGTTGGCCAGCAGGATGCGCTTGCCGGCGGCGGCCGCGGCCAGGGTCGAGGACAGGCCGGCAGCGCCGACGATGGCCGCGACCACGGTATCGCAGGCGTCGCTGGCGGCCAGCTGGTCCAGCGCGGCATGGCCGGCATGGGCTTCGGTGGCCAGTCCGGCGTCGCGCAGGCCGTCACGCAGTTCGGCGAACAGCGATTCGTCGGCGATCACCGCGTGCGCGGGTTTGTGCTGGCGGCACAACGCCAGCAGCCCCTGCACCTGGCGTCCGGCGGCGAGCACGGTCGCCTGGTAGCGCTGCGGGTGGCGGGCGATCACGTCCAGCGTGGAGGCACCGATCGAGCCGGTGGCGCCGAATACGGCGACCCGGCGCAGGTCTGCAGCAGCATTCATGGTCAGAACCCGAAGATTTCCTTGCCCAGCGCGAACACCGGGACGGCGGCGAGGACGCCGTCGACCCGGTCGAGCACGCCGCCATGGCCCGGGATCAGGTGGCCCGAGTCCTTGGCGCCCGCGTGGCGCTTGATGAGGCTCTCGAACAGGTCACCCAGCACCGAGGCGAACACGGCCACCACCGCGGTGATCAGCAGGCCCGGCAGGTGTGCGGTATCGATCCCGGCCAGCCAGCCCAGGCCGACGGCCACGGCGACACCGGCCAGCAGGCCGCCGAACAGGCCTTCCCAGGTCTTGTTGGGGCTGATCCGCGGGGCCAGCTTGTGCTTGCCGAAATGGCGGCCGGCGAAGTAGGCGCCCGAGTCGGCCGCCCACACCAGTGCCAGTGCAGCCAGCAGCCACAGGTGGCCCTGCTTGCCCGGCGGATCGCCACCGGCATGGATCAGCACCAGCGCGGCCCAGGCGGGCACGATGGCAAGCGTGCCGGCCAGCATCTTCAGGATGCGCGAGGGCGCCGACGGCTGTGCACCGAAATTGAAGAAGCGCAGCCAGACCAGCGCGGCCAGCCACCAGGCAACGCCGGCCAGCGTGGTTATCTGGAACAGCACCAGCGTACTGCCATCGGCCCAGACCAGCAGCACCATCAGCAGCAGGTTCAGCACCAGAAGTACGGTGCGTGCCAGGGTGTCTTCGATACCGGCCAGCTTCAGCCATTCCCACAGGCCGATCAGCAGCACCGCAGCGGCGGCGGCGGCCAGCCATTGCGTGGGCAGCAGCAGGATCGCCGCAATGGCAACCGGCGCCATGATCAGCGCGGCGAGGACTCGGGTCTTGGTCATGGGCTGGAAGTCTCGGTGGCCAGTGCGGCAATCTGGGCGCTGGTCAGGCCGAAACGACGCTCGCGGCCGGCATAGGCGTCCAGCGCCTGCTGCAGCTGCCCGGCATCGAAGTCCGGCCACAGGGCCTCGGTGAACCACAGCTCGGTGTAGGCCAGCTGCCACAGCAGGAAGTTGCTGATGCGGGTGTCGCCGCCGGTGCGGATGAACAGGTCCGGCGGCGGCAGGTCGGCAAGGGCGACCTGGCTGCCCAGCAGCGATTCGTCGATCTGCTCGGGCAACAGGCGACCGGCCGCCACTTCGACGGCCAGGGCGCGCGCGGCGCGGGCGATGTCCTGGCGGCCGCCATAGCTGGCCGCGATCGACAGGGTCAGGGTGGTGTTGTCGGCGGTGCGCTGTTCGGCCAGCTGCATGCGGCTGACCAGCCCGGCACCGAAGCGCTCGCGTTCGCCGATGAAGCGTACGCGCACGCCGCGCCGGTGCAGCTCGTCCACCTCGCGGTCGAGCGCGCCGAGGAACAGCTTCATCAACGCATCCACTTCCTCCTGCGGCCGGCCCCAGTTCTCGCTGGAGAAGGCGAACAGGGTCAGCGCCGGAATGCCCAGTTCAAGGCAGCGCTCGATGGTGCGGTTGACCGCGCGCGCGCCGGCACGGTGGCCGATCACGCGGGGGCGACGGCGCTGCTGTGCCCAGCGCCCATTGCCATCCATGATGATGGCAATGTGGCGGGGCAGGGCGGCCGGTAACGGAGGCGGGGCTGAAGGCATCGACTTCAGACCGACAGCAGTTCTTTTTCCTTGTCGGCGACGACCTTGTCGACGTCCTTGATGTTGGCGTCGGTCAGCTTCTGGATGTCGTCTTCGCCGCGCTTCTTCTCGTCTTCGCTGATCGCCTTGTCCTTGACCAGCTTGGCGATTTCCTTGTTCGCGTCCTGACGGATGTTGCGGATCGCGATCTTGGCGCCTTCACCTTCCTTCTGCACCTGCTTGGCCAGCTCCTTGCGGCGCTCTTCGGTCGGCGGCGGCATGTTGATGCGGATCGCGGTGCCGAGGGTGTTCGGGGTGAACTCGGCGTTGTAGAGACCCTTTTCGATCTCCTTGATCATGCCCTTGTCGAACGGCGTGACCAGCAGCGAGTGCGCGTCGGCGTTGGAGATCGAGGCAACCTGGTTCAGCGGGGTGCTGGCGTTGCCATAGGCACTGACCGTCACGCGGTCCAGCAGGGCAGGCGTGGCACGCCCGGTCCGGATGGAGGTGAGGGTGTGCTTCAGAGCGTCGATGCTCTTGGCCATGCGCGTCTGCGCGTTGTTCTTGATGTCGTTGAGCATCGCCCGGTCCTGGATGTATCTGGAATCGGGCGATTATAGGCGAATACGGGACGCTGCCGGGCCTGAATCGGCCCGATCGCCGCTTTGCGCTCAGGCTCAGGCCGGGTCGCGGCCCTGGACCAGGGTGCCGATGTTCGCGCCGTTGAGGATCTTCAGCAGCTCGCCCGGCTGGCCCATGTCGAACACGCGCATCGGCAGGTCGCTGTCGCGGGCCAATGCGAAGGCCGCCGTGTCCATCACTTCCAGGCCGCGGCGGATCACTTCGTCGTAGCTCAGGCTGTCGAAGCGGACCGCATCGTTGTGCTTGTTCGGGTCCTTGTCGTACACGCCATCGACCTTGGTGGCCTTCAGCAGCAGATCGGCGCCGATCTCGATCGCGCGCAGGGCGGCGCCGGAATCGGTGGTGAAGAACGGGCTGCCGACGCCGGCGGCGAAGATCACCAGGCGGCCCTTTTCCAGGTGGCGGATGGCGCGGCGGCGGATGTAGTCCTCGCACACGTCGTTGATCTTGATCGCGCTCATCACGCGGGCCTTGGCGCCCAGCTTCTCGAGGGCATCCTGCATGGCCAGGGCGTTGATGACCGTGGCCAGCATGCCCATCTGGTCGCCGGTGACCCGGTCCATGCCGCCGGCGGCCAGGCCGGCGCCGCGGAAGATGTTGCCGCCGCCGATCACCAGCGCCACTTCGGCACCGGCCTGCTGGGCTTCGATGACTTCGCGGGCCAGGCGATTGATGACCTTCGGGTCGATGCCGTAGTCCTCGTCTCCCATCAGCGCCTCCCCGGACAATTTCAGAAGGATGCGGCGATAGGCGAGCTTGGACATGAGGACCTCGGGTGCGTGGAAATCGCGGGCGATTCTACGCGCATGCGGCGTCGTGCCAAAGTGTTTTGTGCACTGCGGCGCAGAATCCGGTCGTTCGCCCCGGTCAAACGGGGCTTCCCGTTCAGCCCAGCTCGGCGCCAGCGGTGGCCGACAGCTCGTCGTGGCCGAGGGCACCTGGCGAGCGGGCGATCACCCGGTTGCGGCCCAGGTTCTTGGAGCGGTACAGCACGTCGTCGGCTGCGCGCAGCAGGTCCTGCACGTCGGCGAAGCGCTCGTAGCCACCCTGGGTGGCCACGCCGGCGGAGAAGGTGACGAACAGCGGCCCGCCCTCCAGCTCGGCCATCGGCGTGGCGACGATATTGGCCAGCACCCGGCGGATCACGTCCAGGGCCACGCTTTCGCTGGTGTTTGGCAGCAGCGCGACGAATTCCTCGCCGCCGAAGCGGGCGACGGTGTCACTGTTGCGCAGCTGGCCCTGCAGCTTGCCGGCGAAGGCGCGCAGTACCTCGTCGCCGGTCAGGTGGCCGTGGGCGTCGTTGATCTTCTTGAAGTCGTCCAGGTCGATGAAGGCCACCGACAATGGCCAGCCCTGGCGGCCGGCGCGCAGGAATTCCTGCTCCAGCACCGCTTCCAGCTGGCGGCGGTTGAGCACGCCGGTCAACGCGTCACGATGGGCCTGGTCGGCGAGGCGCTTGGCGCGCGCCTCGAACTCGTCGGCGCGGCGTCGTGCCTGGTCGGCGTCCTGCAGTTCGCGCAGGTTGCGCAGCGTGGCCAGCTCCTGCGCGTGATCGATCAGCTCGCGCACCCGCGCCGGTGAATTGAGGCCGGCATCAAACAGGCTGGCGATGTCGGGCAGGGCTTCACTGATGCGGGCGAGGACCTGGTCGAAGCGCGCGCTGTCCAGCTCCAGGCGGTCGTGCACCTGCTGCAGGGCGCGCTCACGCGCGGCGTCGGCGTCGCTGTCCAGCCAGATGTCGGCCACCGCGCCGGACAGCTGCACGCAGGCCTGGAACGGCGATTCGGCGAAGTCCTCGTCCTCGCTGTGGCTGATGCTCTCCACCAGGTAGCGGGGCAGGCCCCATTGCTCGGCCACCCACGCGCCGACCTCGGCATGGCTGCAGCCCAGTTCCTCGCGTTCGCGGGCGACCAGGTCGATGTTGTCGCGTGCCTCGCGCAGCAGCGGCAGGTAGCGCTCCGACTCGGCCTGGGCCAGGCACAGTACGCCCAGGTCCTGCAGCAGGCCGGCCAGCATCAGTTCTTCCAGCCGGCGCAGGCCGCGCGCCTGGCCCAGCTGGCTGGCAGCCAGGGCGCTGAGGATGCTGCGCTTCCAGGCGCGCTGGCGCAGGTCGTGGTCGGCGCCGGTGCCGCCGGTCAGGCCCTGGGTGACGGTGAAGCCGAGGGCGAGGCTGATCGTGGCGTTCAGGCCCAGCATGGTCAGCGCCTGGCCGAGGTTCTCGATCCGGCGGCGGCTGGCGTAAAGCGGCGAATTGGCGATGCGCAGCATGCGAGCGCTCAGCGCCATGTCGATGGCGATGATGTCGGCAGCGGTGGCGATGTCCGCTTCCGGGTCCTGGGCCAGTTCGATGATGCGCAGGGCAATACCGGGTGGCGAAGGCAGGTTGCGGCAGAGCGCCAGGGCAGCTGTCAGCTCGGGAGGCATGTCGGGTCGTTCAATTCCATTAGGACAAGAATACCTAGGAATGCATCACAGTCCGCGATTTTCGTTCCTGCTAAATGACTGTGGATTCCCTGCGCCGAGTATCGGCTTGATTCGCGCGCAACGCAAAGGTGCCGGTTGTGCGCACCAACGGTGCGCACCCACCGGTGGGCCATGGGTTGATCCCTGGGTCCATGCATAAAAAAAGAGCCGCGGTTTCCCGCGGCTCCTTCTGGTCGCTTCACAGCCGGAAGGCTGGAATCAGACCTGCATCGCCTTGGCAACTTCGGCGGCGTAGTCTTCCACCACCTTCTCGATGCCTTCGCCGACGATCAGCAGCTTGAAGCCTGCCACGTCGGCGCCGGCGGCCTTGACCACCTGCTCGACGGTGGTGTCGCCCAGCACGTAGGTCTGGCCGTACAGGGTCACGTCGCTGACGATCTTGTTGATCTTGCCGCTGATGATCTTTTCCAGGATGTCGGCCGGCTTGGCCTTGTCCTTATCGGTCATCTTGGCCAGCTCGATTTCCTTTTCCTTCTCGACGAACTCGGCCGGGACGTCCGCAGCCTTGTTGTGCGGCGGCTTCAGCGCGGCCACGTGCATGGCCAGGCCACGGGCCAGCTCGACGTCGCCGCCGATCAGGTCGACCAGCACGCCGACCTTGCCGTTGGTGTGGACGTAGGCGCCGATGTTGCCGGTGGTGTCGACCTTGACCATGCGGCGGATCTGGATGTTCTCACCCAGGGTCTGCACGGCGGTGGCGCGGGCTTCCTCGACGGTACGGCCGTCGGCCAGCGTGGCGGCCTTCACGGCTTCGACGTCGTTGGCGCCCGATGCCAGGGCAGCAGCGGCGACGGCGTTGACGAAGGACTTGAAGTTGTCATCGTTGGCGACGAAGTCGGTTTCCGAGTTGACTTCGACCAGCACGGCCTTGCCGCCGTCCTGGGCCAGGCCCAGGCGGCCTTCGGCGGCCACGCGGTCAGCCTTCTTGTCGGCCTTGGCGGCGCCGGACTTGCGCATGGCTTCAGCAGCGGCGTTGATGTCGCCGTTGGCTTCGGTAAGCGCCTTCTTGCATTCCATCATGCCGGCGCCGGTGCGCTCGCGCAGTTCCTTGACCAGGGAAGCAGTGATTTCCACGGGATTACCTCACGAAAGAAAGGGGTTGGGCCGGCATGGTGGCCGGCCCGTGTGACACGGTCCTGTCACGCGCCGATGGCTGCGTGCAGGGAGGGTGGACGCCGGGCGTCCACCCGGGGCCTGGATCAGGCCTGGGCGTCGTCGCCCTTCTTGGCAGCCTTCTTGGCCGGAGCGCGGCGGGCCGGCTTCTCTTCGCCTTCAGCAGCGGCTTCAGCGAATTCTTCCTCGCGCACCGAAGCGGCGTGCGGGGCAGCCGCCTTGCCTTCCAGCACGGCGTCGGCAGCGGCGCGGGCGTACAGCTGCACAGCGCGGATGGCGTCGTCGTTGCCCGGGATGGCGTAATCAACCAGTTCCGGGTTGTAGTTGGTGTCGACCACGGCGATGACCGGGATGCCCAGCTTCTTGGCTTCCTTGATCGCGATGTCTTCGTGGCCGATGTCGATCACGAAGATGGCGTCCGGCAGGCGGTTCATGTCCTTGATGCCGCCCAGCGAGGCTTCCAGCTTGTCGCGCTCGCGACGCAGGCCCAGCACTTCGTGCTTGACCAGCTTCTCGAAGGTGCCGTCGGTTTCACCGGCTTCCAGTTCCTTCAGGCGGGCAACCGACTGCTTGACGGTACGGAAGTTGGTCAGGGTGCCGCCCAGCCAACGCTGGTTCATGAACGGCATGCCGCAACGCTCGGCTTCTTCCTTGATGGTTTCGCGGGCGCTGCGCTTGGTGCCCAGGAACAGGACGGTGCCGCGCTTCTGGGCAACCGACGAGATGAAGTTCATCGCGTCGTTGAACAGCGGGACGGTCTTTTCCAGGTTGATGATGTGGATCTTGCCGCGGGCGCCGAAGATGTACGGAGCCATCTTCGGGTTCCAGTAGCGGGTCTGGTGGCCGAAGTGGACGCCGGCTTCCAGCATCTGACGCATGGTGACCTGGGGCATTGCAATACTCCTGATATGGAACCAGCGATTCCGCCCGCGGGGATAGGTATGCGGGACGCGTGGAAGCGCGATCGGTTCCGGGGTTGGGCTTCCCTGTTGCCTCCGTGGCCGAACTCCTTGCGGAGCACCCCGGCACGGATGGGGGCAGCAGGTGTGGATTCACCGGTGACGTCCGGTGTGGACGGGTTCGCGCGCACGCTGGCGGCAGGAATCCGGTCGATTATAGCCCGCTGGGGGCGCTTGCTGCAATTGCAGGGTCAGTTGCGGCCAGATCGACCTCGCGGCCGTCCTGCAGGCGTGCCTGGAAGCGGCCGCCTGCATAGCCATCGGCGCGGGCAGGCAGGGGCCAGCGGCGTTCATGGCCCGCCAGAATGTAGCCGGCCAGGCCAGCCGTCAGCAGCGTTGCCTGGCCGTCCGCCGTGATGAAGCGCAGATCGTGCAGGCGGCCGTGCAGGGTACCGGCATTGCTGAGTCGCAGTACGGCCAGAGACCCGTGGGCCTCGACGCGGCCCAGCAGCCGGGCCTGCAGTGCTGGCCCCGCTGGGCCGCGGAACAGCGGCAGCGAATAGCGCGGCAACCCCGGCAACGTCGGTGCCAGTACGACCCGATAGGCCTGTTCAGCGGCCGCCGCTGCCGGATCGCCCGGCAACAGCCAGACGCGCTGGGTGCTGCCGGGGGCCAGGTCCAGCCGCGCCGGGCTGACCCGGATCTGGTCGCTGGGGTGCAGTCGTTCGGCGTCCAGCTGCTGATCCCACGCCAGCACCTGCACCTGGCCCTGCCAGCGGCCGGGCCCGGGGTTGTGCAACCACAGTTCGGCGCTGCCGCCCTGGGCCGGCAGCTGCAGGGTGGTCGGCAACAGCTCCAGCGCTGCGGCAGGCAGTGCCAGCAGCAGTGCCAGCAGGATCAGCAACGCGCGCATCAGTAGATGAGGGTCACGGAGGGTGTTGCGTTCTCGTCCGTCGCCGGTGGTGCGAGCTCGCGGACCTGGCGCGACGCCTGGGGTGCGTCACTGCGCTGGTGCGGTGCCGGGCAGCGGATGCCGCCGCCATCGTCGCTGCAGGATTCAACCACGGTCAGCCGGATCTGCAGGGGGCTGCTGGGTTCGGCCCATGCCGGCAGGCTGGCGACCAGCATCGCCCCGATCAGGAATGTGCGAACCACCTGCCATCCACCATGCTGAAAGACTTGCTGCGCGGTATCGGCGGGATGTGCTGGAACTGTAGCGCCGAGCCGGCGCTCGGCACGGCCTTCGTCCGGTGGGTGCCGACCGTTGGTCGGCACGCCGGTCAGTAGGTGATCGTCACCGTCACCAGGTCGTTGTAGGTGCCGGCCGGCGGCTGGCCGCTGACCGGTGGCACCCGGCCATGGATGGTCAATTGCTGCGCGCTGCCGGTACCGGTGCCGCTGGCCGTGTCGACGGTCAGGGTATTGCCCCAGCGCAGGCTCCGCGCCGAGTCCCGGTAGAGCTCGTAGGCGAGGTAATAGGTGCTTCCGCCGAGGGTGGTGGCCATGCGCCGGGTGGTGGTGGCGGTGGGATTGTTCTGGCCGTTGTTGAGGCCGACCTGGAAGGCAGTGTTCTTCAGGCAGGTCAGGGTGAGGGTGGCGGTCCGGTCGATGTTGGCCGGAATGCCGCCGGTGACGTTGCCGAAGTCCATGGTGGTGGTGACGTAGCTGCCACATTGCGGCAGCACGTTGGCGGTGGCGGTGAAGCTGAAGGCTGCACTGGCGCTGTTGGTGCCGGTGGCGCCGCCATTGCAGGTGGCGGGCACGGTGGCGGTACCGAGCAGGACTTCGTTCCAGGCCCAGGTCAGGACCACGTTGGCCCCGCTGAAGGTGCTGCTGTACGCGCCGGAGGCCAGGATCTGGTTGGCCGGGATCTGCCCGAACAGCTGTATGGACTGCGCGCCGCTGCCGCCCGTCACCAGCGGCACGTTGTAGGTCATGGTCAGTTCCTGCGCAGGTGGCGTGCCGCGCGGCACCAGTCCGGTGACCTGGCCGAAGCTGGCGTTGTTGTACAGCTGGAAATTCAGGGTGTCACTGCTGGAGGTGGCCATCGTGCGGAAGGTGGAACTGCTGCCGCCGCCACTGCCTGCGCCGATGCCCACGCAGACGCGCACGCCGGTGGTGGCCAGCAGGCTCAGCGCGGCGGTGGTGCAGGTCACCGTGATGTTGAGGTTGGCCGTACTCGGGCCGGGTGCATTGCTGTTGATGTTGCCGAACGGCAGGGTCGGATTGGCGACCGCCGTGCAGACCGCGGTGGCACCGGCGGGCGCCGCTGCCAGCAGGCCGGCCCAGAGCAGCAGGACGAGCAGCAGCACCCTCATGGCGCCACCTCCGGGATGCACTGCTGCGGCGCCGGCTTCGGCCGTGCGCCGGACGCCACCACCTTGGGCAGGTCCGGCACTTTCACGCGGCAGGGGCCGCGGCTGGTGGTGACGTACAGCACGCTGCCGGCGGCAACGTCTTCCAGATAGAGCAGGCCGTCGTAGCCGACCGTGGCCTGGCGGCCATCGGGCAACCGCACCTCGCTGCCGACCTCCAGAGGCTGGCCGTCCATTGCCAGCAGGGTCAGGCTCAGTGACGGCCGCGAGCGCAGCTGGAAGGTCACGCGGGTGCCGGCGCGCTGGCGCGGGGTCACCCAGTCCTCGATGCGGTCGGCGCGCATGTCTTCGGGCAGGTCCAGGGTGTCGATCGAGACCCGGTTGCGCTGCCAGGACAGCAACGGACTGACCAGCAGCAGGCCGCGATCATCGGTGACGCCGATCAGGCGGTTCTCCAGCCGCACCGGGACGCCGCCGACCCCATTGGTGCTGATCACCGCGAACGCATCGGACACCTCGCGCGTGGCGAAGGTGTGCCCGCCCATCCACACCAGGCTGCCGCTGGCGCTGGCGTAGGCATAGTTGAGTCCACCCTGGCGCGAGGCGCCGAACGAGTAGCGACCGACATCGTTGAGGATGCCGACCTCGGCCAGGCCGCCGTTGCCGTCCTCGCCGTGGCGCAGCTGCGCGCGCCAGCCGACGCCGCCGGCGCTGCCATCGCCCGGCACTGGCTGGGTCACGTCCGCCACCCAGCTCTGGCTGTCGCCGTTGCGCTGGCTCGAAAGGCTGGCCTGGCGGTTGTTGCCCAGGCTGGCAGTCACCGACAGGTAGATGCTGCGGTCGTCGCTGCGGTCCAGGTTCTGGTTTACCGAAAGATAGGCCGACCAGCGCTGGCTCCAGGTACGTGACCAGAACAGGCTGGCATAGCGGTTGTCGTCTCCATCCGGGTAGCGCAGGCGCAGATAGCTGGCGCTGAGCGTGCCCAGCCGCAGCAGGTCCAGGCCGAGCGTGGCCTGCTCGCTGATGCTCGGCGGCAGGTTGCCCTGCAGCGCGCCGAGGTCGCGGTAGTCGCCGTGGCTGCGTACGCTGCGCAGATTGACGTTGAAGCGACGGTTGTTCCAGCTGTAGCCCAGCGCCCATTGCCCACCCTGCAGGCCGTGGTAGCCGCTGTGCGCATAGGCGGCATTGAACACGCCAGCGGCGCCGAGCAGCCACCAGCCACCGACACCGGCCTGGGCCAGGCCGCCGCCGCCTTCGGCATGCGCCTCGCCGGTGAACGTGTCGGTGACACCGCCGCGCCAGCTGGCACTGGCCACCGTGCGATCGTCATAGGCGAAGGAGCGCTGGCCAAAGTCCTCGCGCAGGTGGCCGACGCCGGCCGACCAGTCCGAAAGGCCCCTGGCCAGCAGCTGCTGGGTGCCATAGAAACTGAAATCCAGCGTCTGCATGCGGCCGAACGCATCGGTCACCACCACCTGCGCGTTACCGGTGCCGCTGATGCCGGGCTGCGCCGCCAACTGGAAGGGCCCGACCGGCACCTGGCCGCTGTACTGGCGCAGGCCATCGACATACAGCTCGACCGTGGAGGGCACCACCGCCTGGCCGAGGAAGCTCGGCGTGGGCGTGAGCACGCGGTAGGGCTGCAGGCCGTAGTTGCGGCCGATCTGCAGGCCGCCCAGGCGAACCGGGCGGGTCCAGTCGACGAAGCCGCTGTAGAAGTCACCGACCTCCAGCGTGGTTGCACTGTCCGGGAAATCCAGGCTCCAGCGTGTGTCCAGGCGCACGCTCTCGCCGCGCCAATGGCGGTCGCCGGGTTGCTGGTAGCGGCGGCTGATGGCGGTGTTTTCGAAGGTGCCGTTGCCGATACCGAACACGCGCAGCTCCGCGCTCAGGCTGAGGTTGCCGAGCGTGTCCACCCGGCTGCCGTAGACGTCGTAGTTGAGCAGCACGCCGGGCGAGGCACTGCCGGTGGGCGCGCGCGTCTGCGGGCGGCTGAGCACGGTGGTGGGCAGGATGAGCTGGTCCAGCGGCACGTCCAGTGCCAGGGTCTGCATGTGCGCGTCATAGCGCACCACCGCACCGCTGATCTGGTCCAGGTAGACCGGCGCATCGCCGCTGGCGTTGAAGCCAAGCTGGCGCAGCACTTCGGGGCTGGCCTGCAGCCGGCCGCGGTTCTCGGTGAATGGCAGCAGGCCGCGCGGGGTGCTGTTGAGCGACACATCCAGGTACAGCGCCTGGCTGGCGGTCAGCGGGGTCGGGGGAGGCAGGATGGCATCGGCCGACACGCCGGATACATCAACGGCCGCCACGCCGGACACATCGGCGGCCTCGGTCGCCGCGGGAGCCAGGGCCGCCAACAGCGCGCCCATCAACGCCTCAGCGAGCCGGTGGGGGCGACAGTGGCGTCTGTTCCGACTCGCCATTGAGCTTGGCCGTGATCTGGTCGTTGTCGCGGTCGATCGCCGTGCGTTCGATCGGCCAGCGCATCACCTGGCCCGGCAGCACGTAGCCCAGCAGCCCGGGATGGACAATGCGCGGGCGCGCGGCGCTGCCCAGCGCAAGATCGGCGATCTGTGCGTAGCTGTCGCCCGTATTGGCGACTTCCACGCCATTGCGGCCGTCCGCCAGTTTCACCAGGTGCGCCTGCAGTCGTGGGGCCAGGCGGCCGGCCGAAGGCTGCACGAACACCGGGATCGAATAGCGCAGCACGAACTGCATGCCCTCGGCACGGGTGGCCAGGTCGGGTACCTCGTCCACGATCAGCCGGTAGTGCCGCTGTGCAGGCGGTGGCTCGCTGTCCGGACGCATCACCCGCACCAGCTGCTGCTGGCCGGCGGCCAGTTCCTGCATCGGCGGCGTGGCCATCACTTCATCGGTGGGCAGCAGCTGTTCCTGGCCGTCCTGCTGCACCCAGCGGAACACGCGCACCTGCAGCGTCACCGGTGAGGTGCCGCTGTTGGTCAGCCACAGCTCGCCGGCACGCTGGCGGGCTTCCAGCTGCAGGCTGGTCGGGGCGACCTGCAGGCTGGTGGCGCCGGCACCGGCGGGGGCCAGCAGGTACAGGGCGAGCAGCGCCACGCCGGTGGCGCGCCACGGGCGGGGTCCGGCCATGCGGGCGTGCTCCATCAATAGGTGATCGTGGCGGTAACCGTATCCAGGTAGTTACCGGTGGCCGGGTTGTTGGTGCTCAGGTTCAGGATCTGGCCATAGACGATGTAGGGCACGGCCAGGCCAGTGCCGATGCCGGCCTGGGTATTGGTGCCGGTTGTGGCGCCCCAGACCAGGGTATGTGCGGCATCCTGGTAGAGCTGGTAGCCGACATAGTTGTTGGCGGTCACCGCGGCATTGGTGTTCTTCATGCGCCGGGTGGTGACGTCGTTGGCGGTGCCGGCGTTGGCGCCCGCGTTCAGCGCAATCGTGTAGGGCGTCAGTGCCGAGCACTGCGCGGTCACCGTACCCTGGCCCAGGGTGGGCGTGGCGGTGGTCGAGGCCGCCGTGCCGAAGTCGACGTTGGTGGCGGCCGCCGCCGTGATGGTGCAGGCCTTGGTGACCACCAGGGTGACGTTGAAGGTGGTGGTGTCGGCGGCCAACGCCGGGCTGGAAAGCAGCAGCCCGGCCATGACCCATGTCAGCGGGGATCGAACTGGGGATCGCATGGACAACCTCCCTGACCCGAAGGTCCGTTGAACAAGGCGAAGACGGCACGTTCGGCGCCGCTTTGACGACAGTGGGTCCAGCTTAGGAGGCGTAAGTGTCTGTAATCCGTGATAAATAGGCAGGCGCAAGAGTGGAGGCCATCACGCTTTCACTTTCCTTGCCGGAATCGTGCATGGCCCGGATCGCCAGTTGGGCGGCGTTCGTTCAGATTGCGGCCGGATCGGCGATAATGGGTGCCATGAGCGTGAATCTGAAAACCCCGCAGGAAATCGAGATGATGCGCATCGCCGGCCGCCTGGCCAGCGAAGTGCTCGACATCGTCACCCCCCACGTCAAGCCCGGTGTCACCACCGAGGAACTGGACCGCATCTGCCACGACCACATCGTGAACGTGCAGCGTGCCATTCCGGCCAACGTCGGCTACCGCGGCTTCCCGAAGACCGTGTGCACCTCGGTCAACAATGTGATCTGCCACGGCATCCCCAGTGAAGGGAAGGTGCTCAAGGATGGCGACATCATCAATATCGACGTCACCGTCATCAAGGACGGCTGGCACGGCGACACCAGCCGCATGTACTTCGTCGGCACCCCGTCGGTGATGGCCCGCCGCCTGGTGGAAACCACTTACGAAGCGATGTGGCGCGGCATCCGTGCGGTGCGTCCGGGCGCCACCCTGGGCGACATCGGCCATGCCATCCAGAGCTACGCCGAAGGCGAGCGTTTCAGCGTGGTGCGCGAGTACTGCGGCCACGGCATCGGCAAGGTCTACCACGACGAGCCGCAGGTGGTGCATTACGGCCGCCCGGGCCAGGGCCTGGTGCTGCAGCCCGGCATGACCTTCACCATCGAGCCGATGATCAACGAGGGCACCCGCTACAACAAGGTGCTGCCGGATGGCTGGACCGTGGTGACCAAGGACCGCAAGCTGTCGGCGCAGTGGGAGCACATGATCGCGGTCACCGAGACCGGCGTGGACGTGTTGACCCTGTCGCCAGGCGAGTCGCAGGTTTCCTGAAGATGCTGCCGGCGAGTTCGCTGCTGGACACGCCGGCCGCGTCGCTCAACGACCCGGATTGGGCTGCTGCCGCGCGCCAGGCGCTGCAGCAGGCCGACGCGCGCCTGTACCGCCGCTTCGACCAGGGCGACAACATCGAGCGCCTGCTGGCGTTGCGCGCGCGCGCTGCCGACCATCTGATCCGCCTGGCCTGGCAGCGCTGCCTGCCGGCCGACAGCGGCCTGTCGCTGTTCGCGGTCGGCGGCTATGGCCGCGGTGAACTGTTCCCGCGTTCGGACATCGACCTGCTGGTGTTCGGCGATCCGCCGGCACAACTGGCGCACGAGGCGGCATTGGCGCGCCTGTTCGCGCTGCTGTGGGACTGCGGATTGGCTGTCAGCCATGCGGTGCGTTCTGCATTGCAGTGCCGGGAGGCGGCGGCTGACCAGACCGTGCTGACCGCGTTGATCGAGGCGCGCCCGATCCTGGCCGATGATGCTGCGCGCCGCGCGCTGCGCGAGGCGATCGACGACCGCGAACTGTGGCCGGCACGCGCCTTCTTCCTGGCCAAGCTGGAAGAGCTGCGCAACCGCCACCAGCGCTTCGGCGATACCGCCGACAACCTGGAGCCGGACCTGAAGGATGGCCCCGGTGGCCTGCGTGATCTCAATACGCTGGGCTGGATGGCGTTGCGTGCCTTCGGCGTGCGCGACCTGGAGGCCCTGGTCGGGCTCGGCCACCTGGGCGCCGACGAAGCCGCGGCGTTGAAGCGCGAACGTGCAGTGCTGGCGCGGTTGCGCTTCGGCCTGCACCTGGTCGCGCGCCGTCCGGAAGAGCGCCTGCGTTTCGATTACCAGAAGACCCTGGCCGCGCGGCTGGGCTTCGAAGACGATGCCGAGAACCTCGGCGTCGAGAAGATGATGCAGGGCTTCTACCGCGCCGCGCTGGTGGTGCGCCGGATCAGCGACCGGCTGCTGCAGCGCTTCGAGGAACAGTTCGACGGCGAGGCCCAGCCGGAGCCGCTGACCGTGGGTTTTTCCCTGCGCCGTGGTTACCTGGCCGCCAACGAGGCCGACTGGCCACGCGGCGACATCGGCCAGGTGTTCGCCCTGTTTTCCAGCTGGGCCAACAACCCGCAGGTACGCGGCCTGCATTCGCTCACTGCGCGTGCACTGGCCGAGTCGCTGCCGCTGCTGCCGGCCTATGACCAGGCCGATGCCGATGCACGCGAGCAGTTCCTGGCCCTGCTGCGCGGCCAGCGTCCGGTCGATACGCTTTCGCGCATGGCGCGGCTGGGCGTGCTTGGCCAGTGGATTCCCGCGTTTGCCCAGGTCAGCGGGCGCATGCAGTTCGACCTGTTCCATGTCTATACGGTCGACCAGCACACGCTGATGGTCCTGCGCAACATCGGCCAGTTCGCCAGCAGCCGCGCCGACGAGCGCTTCTCGATCGCGCACGAAGTGTGGCCGCGCCTGCGCAAGCCGGAACTGCTGCTGCTGGCCGGCCTGTTCCATGACATCGCCAAGGGCCGCGGCGGCGACCACTCGGAGCTGGGCGCGGTGGACGCGCGCGCGTTCTGCCAGGCGCATGCGCTCAGTGGCACCGATACCGAGCTGGTGGCATGGCTGGTCGAACAGCACCTGCGCATGTCGGTGACCGCGCAGAAGCAGGACATCGCCGATCCGGTGGTGATCCATCGCTTCGCCACCCTGGTCGGCAGCCGCGACCGCCTGGATTACCTGTACCTGCTGACCTGTGCCGACATCGCCGGCACCAGCCCGAAACTGTGGAATGCCTGGAAGGACCGCCTGCTGGCCGATCTGTACTTTGCCACCCGGCGCGCGCTGCGCGAGGGGCTGGAGCACCCGGTACCGGCCGCCGAGCGCGTGGCCGAGGCACGTGACAGCGTGCGCGCACTGGTGCGCGAGCAGGGTTACGACGATGCCACCATCGACCGCCAGTTCGCGGTGATGCCGGATGAGGGCTTCATCCGCCTGCGCCCCGAGCAGCTGGCCTGGCAGGCCGCCGCACTGGTGCCGGTGAAGCAGGGCCAGGCGCTGGTGAAGGTGCGCCGGATCAGCGTCGACGACCCGGCGCTGGAAGTGTTCGTGCACTCGCCCGACCGTGATGGCCTGTTTGCCGCGATCGTGATGACCCTGGACCGCAAGGGCTACGGCATCCATCGCGCGCGCGTGCTGGACGGTCCGGCCGACACCATCTTCGATACCTTCGAAGTGAACCCGGCCGACACCTTTGCCGATGGCAGCAGTGCCAACCTGGAAGCGGCGCTGCGCGAGGCACTCAGCGGTGACCTGTCGCGCCTGCGGCCGTCGCGCCGGGTGGTACCGCGGCAGCTGCGGCACTTCCGCTTCGCCCCGCGCATCGAGTTCCGCGATGAACCGGGCGCAACCCGATTTGCCCTGGTCGCCCCCGACCGTCCCGGCCTGCTGGCCGATGTGGCGTTCGTGCTGCGCAACCAGGGCCTGCGCGTGCATGATGCGCGCATTGCCACGTTCGGCGAACGCGCCGAAGACACCTTCGTGATCAGTGACGAACACGACCTCCCCCTGACTGAACCTGCCCGGCAGCAGCTGCATGACGCGATGCTGGCCTGCCTGGACCCTGATCGAAACGCCGGAGACCCCGCCTGATGGCCACCAAGCCCGCCAAGAAGACCGCCGCGACCCCCAAGAGCGCAGCGGCCCGGAAACCCGCTGCTGCCGCACCGGCCGCGAAGAAGACCCCTGCGCCGAAGAAGGCCGCTGCGGTGAAGGCCCCGGCGAAGAAAACGGCTGCAGTGAAGCGTGCTGTGAAGAAGCCGGCCCCGGCCAAGAGTGCCGAAGCCGTCCGCGCCGAAACCATCGCCCGCAAGTCGCTGCGCAAGCCGTCGGCACCGGGCGTGGAAGAACTCAAGTTCGGCATCGAGAGCGCCTTCGAGCGCCGCGCCACCTTGACCCTGCACGAGCTGGAAGGGTCGACCAAGCCGCTGGTCAACCGCGTGATCGACGGCCTGGAGAGCGGTGAGTTCCGCGTCGCCGAGCCGGACGGCCAGGGCGGCTGGAAGGTCAATGAGTGGCTGAAGAAAGCCGTGCTGCTGTATTTCCGCGTCAACGACATGGCGGTGGTCGATGCACGCCCGGCGCCGTTCTGGGACAAGGTCGAATCGCGCTTCGCCGGCTATGACGAAGCGAAGTTCCGCCGTGGTGGCGTGCGCGTGGTGCCGGGCGCGATCGCCCGCCGCGGTACCTACTTCGGCAAGGACGTGGTGCTGATGCCGAGCTTCACCAACATCGGCGCCCATGTCGGCGAAGGCACCATGGTCGACACC
Organism: Stenotrophomonas sp. CASM114; assembly: GCF_049384325.1. Lineage (NCBI taxonomy): Bacteria > Pseudomonadati > Pseudomonadota > Gammaproteobacteria > Lysobacterales > Lysobacteraceae > Stenotrophomonas > Stenotrophomonas sp. CASM114. Next base: position 236,700 of record NZ_JBMRGJ010000003.1, read on the forward strand.
TGGGCCACCGTCGGTTCCTGCGCGCAGATCGGCCAGCACTGCCATCTGTCCGGCGGCGCCGGCATCGGTGGCGTGCTGGAGCCGCTGCAGGCCAGCCCGACCATCATCGAGGACCACTGCTTCATCGGTGCGCGTTCGGAAGTGGTGGAAGGCGTGGTGGTCGGCCACCACAGCGTGATCGGCATGGGCGTGTTCCTCAGCCAGAGCACCCGCATCTACAACCGTGCCACCGGCGAGGTCACCTACGGCTACATTCCGCCGTACAGCGTGGTGGTGTCCGGCTCGCTGCCGAGCAAGGACGGCACCCACTCGCTGTACTGCGCGGTGATCGTCAAGCAGGTTGATGCCAAGACCCGCAGCAAGACCAGCGTCAACGACCTGCTGCGCGGCCTGGCTGACTGAAGATGACGGCGCCGGAGGATCTGGCGCAGTCCGCGATCTACCAGCATCCGTCCGACACCCTGTTCGGGCGGATGCTGCCGCGCCTGCTGCACGCTCCACGCTGGTCCCGGCTGCGCCGCGCGCTGTCGCGGCGCTGGCCGATGCCGGCGCTGGTAAGCGATGTGCGCGACGTGGTCTACGTGAGCTGGTGGGTCGACGTACGCCAAGCGCCGATGCCACCACCAGGCCATCACTACGTGGTCCATGCCGGACGCACGCCCTACACCATCCTCAGCTACCGGCACGGCCACTTCGGGCCCGCGCTGGCCGGGCCGCTGCGCTCGCTGATGCCGTCTCCCCGGCAGAGCAACTGGCGCTGGTACCTGCGTCGTGACGACGATCGGGACGGGACGCCAGTGGTGCTGTTTGATCGCAACGTGATGGACCAGCTGGCCTTCGTCGCCGGCGCGCGCGCTTTCAGCGATGCCATGCAGCCGCATCTGTCGGTGCGCTTCGCGCACGTGGTGCGCGCCGATGGCGGTGGGTACACCCTGATCGAGGGCGGGCAGGGCAGTGCGCCGGCGCTGCACCTGCAGTGGCAGGGCGCTGCGGGCTGGGACGATGCCGGGTGGGCGGCGGCCTTCGGCGGCCACCAGGCCCTGCTGCGCTTGCTGACCTGCCAGGACGAGGCCATCGCCCGCACCTGCGACCAGCGCTGGGCCAGCACCCGCATTGCTCTGCCGGTGGACATCGCGCAGCTGCAACCGCTGCAGCTGGAAGGCGAACAGCAGTGCCCGCGCCTGCAGGCGATGGGCGTGGCGCTGCACGAGGGGCTGGCCTTCCAGCTGCCAAGGGTACCTTTCCGGGTCGTGTCCGAGCGCCTGTTGTGAGATTCTGGCCCTCTGTTTTCCAGCATCACAGATGGCCATGAGCACCACTGTCTACGGTTTGAAGAACTGCGATACCTGCAAGAAGGCGACCAGGTGGCTGGACCGCTTCGGCGTGCCGTACACCTTCGTCGACTACCGCGACAACAAACCCAGCCCGGAAATGCTGCTGGCGTGGGCCGCGCAGCTGGGTGGCCTGGCCGCGATGGTCAACAGGTCCTCCACCACCTGGCGGCAGCTGCCGGACAACCGCAAGGCCGCCGATTCCGAGGCCGAATGGAAGCTGCTGCTGCGCGAGTACCCGCAGCTGATCAAGCGCCCGCTGGTGGTCACGGCCGATGGCACGGTCAGCCAGGGCTTCAGCGACAACGGCTTCAAGGCCCGCTTCGGCGTGGGTGACGCATGAGCGCGGTGCTCGACCTGACCTGCGAGCTGATCGCGCGGCCCTCGGTGACGCCCGATGATGCCGGTTGCCAGGCGCTGCTGGCGGCACGCCTGAAGCAGGCCGGGTTCCAGTGCGATCACCTGCGGCTGGGTGAGGTCGACAACCTGTGGGCGACCCACGGCCAGGGCGCGCCGGTACTGGTGCTGCTGGGCCATACCGACGTGGTGCCGACGGGCCCTCGCGAGGCCTGGGCCAGCGATCCGTTCAGCCCGCAGATCCGCGATGGCGTGCTGTATGGCCGTGGCGCCGCCGACATGAAGGGCAGCGTGGCGGCGTTCGTGGTGGCCGCCGAGCAGTTCGTTGCCGCGCATCCTGATCATCCCGGCACGCTGGCGGTGCTGCTGACCAGCGACGAGGAAGGCGACGCCATCGATGGCGTGCGCCACGTCGCACGCCTGTTCGCCGAACGCGGCCAGCGCATCGACTGGTGCATCACCGGCGAGCCGTCCTCGACTGCGACGCTGGGTGACCTGCTGCGCGTGGGGCGTCGCGGCAGCCTGTCGGCCAAGCTGCGCGTGCAGGGCGTGCAGGGCCACGTGGCGTATCCGGAGAAGGCACGCAACCCGATCCACCAGGCGGCGCCGGCCCTGGCCGAGCTGAGTGCGCGGCGCTGGGATGACGGCTACGAAAGTTTCCCGCCGACCAGCCTGCAGGTCTCCAACATCCATGCCGGTACCGGTGCCAACAACGTGATTCCCGGCGAGCTCGAGGTGGATTTCAACATCCGCTACAACCCGCACTGGGACGCACCGAAGCTGGAAGCGGAGATCACCGCGCTGCTGGAACGGCATGGCCTGCAGTACACGCTGAAGTGGCACCGCAGCGGCGAGCCGTTCTACACCCCGGAGGGCACGCTGCGCGCCACCGCGCGTGCGGTGCTGGCCGAGCACATCGGCCGTGCACCGGAAGAAAGCACCGGCGGCGGCACCTCCGATGCACGCTTCATCGCGCCCTTGGGCGCGCAGTGCATCGAAGTGGGGCCGGTCAACGCCAGCATCCATCAGGTGGACGAGAACGTGCGCGTGGCCGATCTGGAGGCATTGCCGGGGCTGTACCAGCGGCTGGTGGAGCGGCTGCTGGCGTGAACCTGCGACGCTGGGTGCCGACCGTTGGTCGGCACGCCTTTCGCCGGCATTGCTTTCCTGTAGAGCCTAGCCATGCTCGGCTGCTTCTGCGGGGAATGCCCAGCCGAGCATGGCTCGGCTCTACTCAGAAAAAATGAAGAACGGCGGCTCGACCGCTTTTTCCCAGTAGCTCGGCGCCGCCATGTAGAAGCGCTGCGCCTCGGCCCGGGCGAACCAGCGTGCGGCTGCGTCGGTGTCCTTCTCCACGCCCGGTGCACCGCGGCCCAGCAGCAGTCCGGCGAAGTACTGGCCGAACACATTGCCCTTCTCGCCGGCACGCTGGTACAGCTGCAGCGCACGTGCGGGATCGCGCGGCAGTCCCATGCCCTTTTCCAGCAGCGCGCCCAGGTCTACCTGCGCTTCGGCATCGCCACGCTCGGCGCGGCGCTGGATCTGCGCAACCAGTGGATGCACGGTGCCATCCTGTGCGGCCACCGCATCCGGTAGCCGTGACGATGAACTCGGGTAACGCTCGTAGATCATTCCGCGCAGGTCCCAGCGCAGCGCCTGTTGCGCGTCGCCTCGCTGACGATAGGCCTTGGCGAGTTCGTAGAACGCATAGGGATTGCCGTGGTAGGCCGCCGCCAGGTAGGCGCGTTCTCCGCGTCGCCAGGACGCACGCAGCACCGGCGCCGGATTGATGTGGGGGCTGTCGGCATGCCGCAGCGTGCCGGAGATCCAGATCCTGCCCAGTGCTTCTTCCGCCTTGGTGTTGTGGAAGGTCCAGGGTGTGACCGCGGCGGCGCGCTCGTAGTAGGCGATGGCGCGCGGATCGTTGAAGCGTTCGAAGGTTTCCGCGGTATCGAAGGCACCCTCGAAGCTGCCGTCGGTGCCGTGTTGCTCCAGGCCCTGCAGCTGGGCCGGCGGCAGGGGCGAGGGTGGGGCCAGGGTCTGGCAGGCGGCCAGGCCCAGGCAGAACAGGGCGGCCAGCGCCGCGTTGCGTCCAGTGCGGTGTTGCATTTCCATTACACGTTTCACGGCGCGCCATTATGCGCGCCGGGGAGTGGTTGCCAACGCAACGGTTGCACCATGCCGGAAACCGGGGTAGGGTCAATGCCATGTCGATCCGCCTGGCCACCGCCGTCAATAGCAACAACCGCAATAATCTGCGCGCGAATAATCGTGCGCGGCCGATGCGGGACTGCGCCCTGGGTAGATAGACAGCAACACACGCCCGGACACCAGAAAACCCGCATCGGTCGATGCGGGTTTTTTTGTGCCCGGGCGTGGTCCCACCCGGGCCTGGATGGCCGGTCGAACACCCTCCCACCCGTGAAATCCCCAACAGGAGCTCCCCCATGTGTTCGATCTTCGGAATCTTCGGCCTGCAGGCCGGTGACGATCTTCCCGCCCTGCGCCGGCACGCGCTGGAACTGTCGCAACGCCAGCGCCACCGTGGCCCGGACTGGAGCGGCGTGTACCTCGACGAAGGTGCGCTGCTGGTCCATGAACGGCTGGCCATCGTCGATCCGGCCGGTGGTTCGCAGCCGCTGCTGTCGGCCGATGGCCAGCTGGCGCTGGCGGTGAACGGCGAGATCTACAACCACCAGGCGTTGAAGGCGGCGCTGACCACCACCTACGACTTCCAGACCGGCTCGGACTGCGAGGTGATCAACGCGCTCTACCGCCAGGGCGGCGCGCCGGCGCAGTGGCTGGAACAGCTCAACGGCATCTTCGCCTTCGCGCTGTGGGACCGTGACAGTGGACGCGTGCTGGTGGCGCGCGACCCGGTGGGCGTGGTGCCGCTGTACTGGGGCCACGATGCCCAGGGGCGCTTGCGCGTGGCCTCGGAAATGAAGGCGCTGGTCGATACCTGTGCCGATGTCGCGCAGTTCCCGCCGGGCCACTGTTTCGACAGTGCCAGCGGTGAGCTGGTGCGCTACTACCAGCAACCGTGGCGCGACTACGCCGACGTGCAGGGCCGCCGGGCCGATCTGGCTGAACTGCGCCAGGCGTTCGAGCATGCGGTGGAGCGCCAGCTGATGAGCGATGTGCCTTATGGCGTGCTGCTGTCCGGTGGCCTGGACTCGTCGCTGGTGGCGGCGGTGGCCGCGCGCTATGCACGTCGTCGCATCGAGGATGGGGGACAGACCGAAGCCTGGTGGCCGCGCCTGCATTCGTTCGCGATCGGCTTGAAGGGCTCGCCCGATCTGGCCGCCGCAGCGATCGCCGCCGAAGCGCTGGGCACCGTGCATCACGGTTTCGAGTACACGTTCGAGGAAGGCCTCGATGCGCTGCCGGAGGTGATCCGCCACATCGAGACCTACGACGTCACCACCATCCGCGCATCGACGCCGATGTTCCTGCTGGCGCGGCGGATCAAGGCGATGGGCGTAAAAATGGTGCTCTCCGGCGAGGGCAGCGACGAGATCTTCGGTGGCTACCTGTACTTCCACAAGGCACCGGATGCGCGTGAATTCCACGACGAGCTGGTACGCAAGCTCGACGCCCTGCACAACTACGACTGCCTGCGCGCCAACAAGTCGATGATGGCCTGGGGCGTGGAGCCGCGCGTGCCGTTCCTCGACCGTGAGTTCCTCGATGTGGCGATGCGCTTCGATGCCGCACACAAGATGGTCGGTGCCGGTTTTGGCGGCCGCCGCATCGAGAAGGCCGTGTTGCGCGAGGCGTTCGACGGCTACCTGCCGGACAGCATCCTGTGGCGGCAGAAGGAACAGTTCAGCGATGGCGTGGGCTATGGCTGGATCGATGGGCTGAAGGCACATGCCGAGGCGCAGGTGAGCGACCGTGTACTGGCGGCCGCCGACAAGCGCTTCCCGCACAACCCGCCGCAGACCAAGGAGGCGTACTACTACCGCCACCTGTTCGAGCAGTTCTTCCCGAGCCGGGCAGCGGCCGAGACCGTGCCGGGAGGCAAGTCGATCGCCTGTTCGTCGCCCGCGGCCATCGCCTGGGACGCCAGCTTCGCCGCGGCGGCAGATCCCTCCGGTCGCGCGATCGCCGGCGTGCACGAGCAGGCACTGGCCTGAGCACCCCAAAAAGGGGACGGAGGGGATTAAGTCGTTTGTGCCATTAACGCCTTAATCCCCTCCGTCCCCTTTTTGTATGATCGCCCCCTGCACATTGGGGAATGTTCATGGACGTACAGGCAGGCGGCAACGCGCCGCCCACGAAATGGGGATGGCGCTACCTGGCGTGGGCCGGGGTTCCGTTGCTGGCTGGCGTGCTGCTGGCGCGGTATGCCGGGCCGGCGGCGCCCGAGGCGGTTGCCCGTGCCTCCGTCGCCGCCGAAGGCGGCTGGCTGCAGCATCTGGCGTCTCCGCTGGGCCTGTTCCTGCTGCAGCTGCTGGTACTGCTGCTGGTGGCCAAGGGCGCGGGGGCGCTGCTCAAGCGCATGGGACAGCCGGCGGTGATCGGCGAAATGGCCGCTGGCCTGATGATGGGGCCGCTGGTGCTTGGCAGCCTGCTGCCGCAGCTGCATGGTGCGCTGTTCCCGGCCAGTTCGCTGGGCCCGCTGGGCATGCTCAGCCAGCTGGGCGTGCTGATGTTCCTGCTGGTGGCCGGTGCCGAACTGGACCTGGCGGCGCTGCGTGGCCGCCGGCGTTTCGCCTTTACCGTCAGCCATGCCGGCATTGCAGTGCCGTTCGTGCTCGGCGTCGCCTTGGCGATCTGGCTGTATCCGCGGCACGGCCCACAGGGGGTGGGCTTCACCGCATTCGCACTTTTCGTAGGCATCTCGATGAGCATCACGGCCTTCCCCGTGCTGCTGCGCATCCTGGCCGACCGCGGGATCACACAGACGCCGCTGGGGCAGACCGCGATCGCCTGCGCTGCCTTGGGCGATGCCACCGCGTGGTGCCTGCTGGCGCTGATCGTGGCTGCCGCCCAGGCCAGCGGCTGGTTGCCGGCCAGCCTCAACCTGGTGTGCGTGGTCGCGTTCGTGGCGCTGATGCTGGGGCTGGTGAAGCCGTGGTTCGCGCGCCGGCAGATTGCGCCGGGCCGTGAGGGGCGCTGGCTGCTCGGCATCCTGCTGCTGTCGCTGGGCAGTGCGCTGGTCACCGAGATGCTGGGCATCCACGCGCTGTTCGGCGCGTTCGCTGCGGGTGTCGCGGTATCGTCGAACGCGCAGCTGCGTGACCTGCTGATGGCACGTGTCGAGCCGTTCGCGGTCACGCTGCTGCTGCCGTTGTTCTTCGCCATGACCGGGCTGCGCATGCGCGCCGATGCGCTGCAGGCCAGCGACATCGTGCTGTGCGTGGTGGTGATCGCGGTGGCCACGACGGGCAAGCTGCTGGGCACCTTCAGTGCCGCGCGCAGTGCCGGCATGCCCACGCGCGAAGCGTGGCGGCTGGGCGCGCTGATGAACACCCGCGGCCTGATGGAGCTGATCGTGCTCAACCTGGGGTATGAGCTGGGCCTGCTCGGTGACCGCCTGTTCGCGGTGCTGGTGATCATGGCACTGGTGACCACGGCGATGACCGGGCCGCTGCTGAACCTGATCGAACGGCGCAGGGCCTGAACGTTGAACGGTAGTGCCGGCCGCTGGCCGGCAACCTGGTGATGCTGGACACACCTGCATGGATGCCGGCCAGCGGCCGGCACTACCGCGCTGGCACCAGTGTCATCACGTGCTGCGTCTTGCCCGGCAGGAACGGTGTCGGGCGCCCATGCACCCAGTCCTCGTGGCCGGCACCCCAGTACGGTGACAGCGGATGGCCGCTCTGGCCGCCGGGCATGTGCACGATGCCGTCGGCCTCGTGGCCGGGCGAGACCACCATGCGCTCGGAGGCGCCGAAGTTCGGCGTCTGCACGCGCGGCATGTCCCGGTCGCCGGGCAGGCGGTCGGCGGGCATGCACAGCCAGCGCTTGGCGATGTCCGGCAGCGCCCGTGCGATGGGGTGGCAGATCGCCGCGGTATTGCGTTCACCCCAGCTGCGCTTGGCCAGCGGCCCCTGCTTGGCCAGCTCACCCTCGGTACGGCGGGCGGCGTCGATCAGCAGCGCATCCCAGCTGTCGAAGGCCGGTGGCAGCAGGTTGGCCGGGCGCTGTTCCAGCATCGGCCAGGCCACGCCTTCCAGCTGTGCCAGGCGTGGGTCCAGGTAGGCATCGCCCAGCTGCGCGTTGGCCGGGGCCAGCAGTGCATCGGACAGCGTGGCCATGACCTGCGTGCGGAATTCACGCACCACCCGGTAGCTGACCGAACTGGCCGAGGCGCGCCCGCCCCATTGATGGCTGGCCTCCTTCAAACGCTTCAGCGCAGGGTCGTCACTGCGTTCGATGACGTCGTGCAGCAGAGCCCACCAGCGCTGCAGGAACACCGCGCGGTCGTCGAGCTGGATCGCCAGAAGGTCGTGCTCGTCGAAGCGCTCCTGGATCGCCAGCAGGTCGCGGATCTGCCGCGCCCGCGCACCCAGGTCATAGCCGCCGTTGCCGACGCTGGCGAGTGCCTCGCCGTCGAGGACGCGTCCATTGGCGGTCCACAGGCGATGGTTGGGGGGATCGATCAATGCCGGCGAGGCATCGCTGCGGATCGGCCACGGCGCGCAGCCCTGGTTGCTGGCGGCATTGAAGCCGGCCGGTGCACAGCCGGGGCCGCGGTCCGGGCGAGCGCCGATCAGGCGCCAGGCAATGCGCCCGCTGCGATCACCGACCACCAGGTTCTGTGCGGGGATGCCGGCACGGTCGGCGAAGTGCAGTGCACCGTCGAGGTCACCGGCGCGGGCCAGGTCAGCGAAATCCAGGCGTACGGCACCGGGCAGGTGTGCGACCCAGCGCAGGGCGTCGCCACTGCCATCGGCATGGGTATGCAGGATCGGCCCCCAGTCGGTTTCGCGCACCGCGAACAGCACGTCGGCCTGGCCGGCCACGGCGATGCGCTCTTCGTGCACGGTCACGGCGGCGCTGGCCGGTTCCGTGCGATAGTCCGCCGTGTCGATGTAGCTGTTGGTGAAGCCCCAGGCGACGTGCCCGTTGCTGCCGACGATCACCGCCGGCAGGCCCGGCAGGGAGAAGCCGGTGACATCGACCTGGCCGCCGGCGGCCTGCGGGTCGGGGTAGCGCAGGCGCACGCGGAACCACAGGCCGGGTGCACGCAGGCCCAGGTGCATGTCGTCGGCAACGATGGCGCGGCCGTCGGCGGTAAGCGCGCCGGCCACCGCGAAGTTGTTGCTGCCGATGAAGTCGCCCTCTTCCTGCTCAGTGCCCGTTTTTCCCTTCAATGTGCGCAGGTCCAGCTGGCTGGCATCGGGCAGGGCGGCGTTGCCGGTGGGTTCGCCAAACAGCGGCGCATCCCATTCGGTGCCGTCGTGGGCGATCAGTGCGTACAGCGCCGGCGGCACCACTGCGCGGATGCGGCTGAGCGCAAGCTCGGTCTGGTTGCCGGGATCCTGCAGGTCGGCATACATGGCCAGCCCGGTCAGCACGCTGTCGCTGGCCTGCCACGGTTGTGGTGATTGCCGCAGCAGCAGGTAGGCCCACGGGCGCACGGAGAGATCGGCCAGGCCTTCGTTGACGCCATCCACGTAGGCGCGCACGGCTATGCCGTTGTCGCCCAGTGCGGCCTGCAGATTCGCCTCGGTGCGTGCACGCAGCCGGTGCACGCGCATGCGCTTGTCGGCGTCGATGGCCTTCGGCCCGAACAGCGCCGACAGCTCGCCAGCGGCACTGCGGCGCATCAGGTCCATCTCGAAATAACGTTCCTGCGCGTGTACGCGGCCGAGCGCACGCATCGCGTCGGCCTGGCTGCCGGCAGTGATGGTGACCACGCCCAGCCCATCGCGCTCGATGGTGACCGGCTTGGCCAGCCCCGGCAGCGCATGCTCGCCGTCCAGGTCGGCCAGGCTGCCGCGCAGCAGCAGCCACAGCACCAGTGCGGTGACCAGCACGATGGCGATCAACACGCCCAGCACCCAACGCCATGTACGTCGCATCGCACGTCCTTTCCGAACTCGTGGGCCGATTGTAGCCGCAGGCGCAACTGCGACTGATTCCGATTAGATCACCGTATTTTGAAATGCGGCACCCTATGCCGCATCGATTCACAGGAGCCCCCCCATGAAAGGCAACCCGGACGTCATCGCCTGCCTGAAGGAACTGCTGCGCGGCGAGCTTGCTGCGCGCGACCAGTACTTCATCCATTCCCGCCGCTACGAGGACCAGGGCCTGTTCGCGCTGTACGAACGCCTGAACCACGAGATGGAAGAGGAAACCCAGCATGCCGATGCGCTGCTGCGCCGGATCCTGTTCCTGGGTGGCGACCCGGACATGCGCCCGCATGCCACCGAGCCGGGCAAGACCGTGGAGGAGATGCTGCAGAAGGATCTCGATACTGAATACGCCGTTCGGAACAATCTCGCCGCCGGCATGAAGCTGTGCGAGGAGAAGGGCGATTACGTGAGCCGCGACATCCTGCTGGCGCAGCTGAAGGACACCGAGGAAGACCACGCCTGGTGGCTGGAGCAGCAGCTGGGCCTGATCAAGCGCATCGGCCTGGAGCTGTACCAGCTGAGCAAGATCGACGGCAGCGGCGCCCCGGCGCACTGAGCGGGCATCGTTTTTGTAGAGCCGAGCCAATGCTCGGCTGCCTTCCGGTAGAGCCGACCGCTGGTCGGCTGCAAAGCAGAATCCAGCCGACCAGCGGTCGGCTCTACCAGCAGCACAGCGTTCTGTCGCCCGCCAGCACCGGAGCACCGCCAGCCAGCCTTCGCCCGCCAGCCGCTCCACCGCCCGCCAGCCGACAACGAAAAAGCCGGGGAATGCCCCGGCTTTTTCGTGCCTGGGGTCAGAGCCCTTTCCCATGGAAAGGGATCCGACCCCCGTACCTCTTATTCCACCGACAGCCCTTCCACCTTCTGCCAGCCGCGCGGCAGCAGGTGGCCGCGGGTGGCACGGGCGCCGAGGTAGGCGTCGAGCTCGTTGAACTTCAGGCCCATGGTGCGCTGGCCGCTGCGCACCTGCAGGGTCTGCCCCGGACTGATCGCCACGATGGCGACCACGCGTTCGGTGGCGAGCTTGGCCTTCGGGATCTCGATGATCTTGTTGCCCTTGCCCTTGTCCAGTTCCGGCAGGTCGTTGGCGGCGATCGCCAGCAGGTTGCCGGAGCTGGTCACCGCCACGATGCGGTCGGTGGCCACGTTGGCGACCATCGACGGGGTGAGCACCGACGAGCCGGACGACAGGTTCAGCATCGCCTTGCCGGCCTTGTTGCGACCGATCAGGTTCTCGAAGCGGGTGACGAAGCCGTAGCCGTGGCTGGAGGCCAGCACGAAGCGGGCATCCGGCTCGGCACTGGCCAGGGTCACGAAGCTGGTACCCGCTGCCGGCGAGAAGCGGCCGGTCAGCGGTTCGCCATTGCCACGCGCGGAGGGCAGGGTATGCACCGGCGTCGAGTAGGCGCGGCCTTCGCTGTCGAGGAACGCGACCTGCTGGGTGCTGCGCGCACGCACTGCGCCCTGCAGGGCGTCGCCGTCGCGGTAGGACAGGGCGGACGCATCGACGTCGTGGCCCTTGGCCGCTCGGATCCAGCCCTTCTCCGACAGCACCACGGTCATCGGCTCGCTCGGCACCAGCTCGGTCTCGTCGATGGCCTGCGCGGCCTGGCGCTGCACCAGCGGCGAGCGGCGTGCGTCGCCGAACTTCCTGGCGTCGGCGGTCAGTTCGTCGCGGATCAGCTTCTTCAGCTTGGCCTTGCTGTCGAGGATGCCGAGGATCTTCTCGCGCTCCTTGGCCAGTTCGTCCTGCTCGCCGCGGATCTTCATCTCCTCCAGGCGGGCCAGCTGCTTCAGCTTGGTTTCCAGGATGTACTCGGCCTGTTCCTCGGACAGGCCGAAGCGCGCGATCAGCGCCGCCTTCGGTTCGTCCTCGGTACGGATGATGTGGATCACCTCGTCCAGGTTGAGGAAGGCGACCAGCAGGCCTTCCAGCAGGTGCAGGCGGCGCTCGACCTTCTGCAGGCGGTGCTGCAGGCGGCGGGTGACGGTGTTGCTGCGGAAGGTCAGCCATTCGCTGAGCAGCATCTTCAGGTTCTTCACCTGCGGACGGCCGTCCAGCCCGATCACGTTGAGGTTGACGCGGTAGCTGCGCTCCAGGTCCGTGGTCGCGAACAGGTGGCCCATCAGCTGGTCCGCGTCGACGCGGTTGGAACGTGGCACCAGCACCACGCGCACCGGGTTGGCGTGGTCGGATTCGTCGCGGATGTCTTCCAGCCACGGCAGCTTCTTGGCGCGCATCTGCGCGGCGATCTGCTCGATCACCTTCGACGGCGACACCTGGAACGGCAGCGCCGTCACCACGATGTTGTTGGCCTCCTTGGTGAAGGTCGCACGTGCACGCACGCTGCCGTTGCCGGTCTCGTAGATGTTCCGCAGGTCGTTGGCCGAGGTGATGATCTCGGCGCTGGACGGATAGTCCGGGCCCTGCACGTGCTCGCACAGGTCGCGCACGCTGGCATCGGGGTGGTCCAGCAGGTGCAGCAGTGCGCTGACGATCTCGTTGAGATTGTGCGGCGGCACGTCGGTGGCCATGCCCACGGCGATGCCGGTGGTGCCGTTGAGCAGCAGGTGCGGCAGCCGTGCCGGCATCCAGGTCGGCTCCTGCAGGGTGCCGTCGAAGTTCGGTGCCCAGTCGGTGGTGCCCTGGCCCAGTTCGCCCAGCAGCACTTCGGCGATCGGGGTCAGCTTGGATTCGGTGTAACGCATCGCCGCGAACGACTTCGGGTCGTCGCTGGAGCCGAAGTTGCCCTGGCCCTCGATCAGCGGATAGCGGTACGAGAACGGCTGTGCCATCAGCACCAGGGCCTCGTAGCACGCGCTGTCGCCGTGCGGGTGGTACTTACCGATGACGTCACCGACAGTGCGCGCGGACTTCTTCGGTTTGGACGCGGCATTCAGGCCCAGCTCGCTCATCGAATAGATGATGCGGCGCTGCACCGGCTTCAGGCCGTCGCCGATGAACGGCAGGGCGCGGTCCAGGACCACATACATCGAGTAGTCGAGGTAGGCGCGTTCGGCGTACTCGCGCAGCGGCAGTTGTTCGAATCCGTGGAACACGGGGCGGGCAAGTTCGGTCATGCGGCGTTGTTACCTGTTGTCGGGAGGCGGCGACGGCGGTCGCCGCTCGCAATCCTGTGATTATCCGGATGCGGCGGGGGATGCCAAGCCGCGCGCAGGGTCCAGCCCGGTTTCCAGGCCGTGCCCGGCCCGTGCCAGGTAGCGACCGGGCGGCAGTCCGAAGTGGCGGCGGAACACGGTAACGAACGCGCTGGCGCTGCTGAAGCCCAGCGCGTGGGCGATGTCGGCCACGCTGCGGCCGTCGGTCAGCTGGCGCAGGGCCTCTGACAGGCGCGCCTGCTGCCGCCACTGGGCGAAGCTGAGCGTGGTCTCGTCGCGGAAGTGACGGGTCAGGCTGCGCGGTGACAGACCGGCCCAATGCGCCCATTCGGCCAGGCTGCGTTCGTCGGAGGGGTTGGCCAGCAACTGCGAGGCGATCTTCAGCAGGCGCCGGTCGTGCGGCATCGGCAGGTGCATGCGCTGGCGCGGCGCGGTGCGGATCTCGTCCAGCAGCACGTCGATGATGTGCTGGCGCTCGGGCGTGGTGTCATGGCCGAGCGGCCATTCGCAGATGCGGTCGGCCAGCGCCTGCGCCAGCTTGGACAGGCCCAGCACGCAGGGGTCGGCGGGCAGGGTGGCGCAGGCCGGTGCAGCCAATGCCATGCCCCAGCCGCGCAACGGGCCGTCGAGGGTGACGGTGTGCGGTTCCAGCGGCGGCATCCAGCCGGCCGAGCCCGGCGCCAGCGACCACGTGCCATGCGAGGTGCGGGTGGTCAGCAGGCCGCGTTCGACGCAGATCAACTGGGCACGCTGGTGGTGGTGCCAGTCGACCTCGCGGGCCAGGCCCTGCTGGCTGTCGAAGCGGAAGGCGATGACCGGCGGGCCGTCGTTGCGCTCGAACCAGTCCAGTGCCTCATCTCTGAGTAGGCGTTTGGGAACCTGAATTTCTGCCTTGTTCATCATGTCCGCTGGCTGAAATGTGACATCCATTGGCTGGATTGTACTACCGGGCCACCTGACCAGATCATTAAGGTAGGCGCCTTCACTGATCGAGCCCGCTGCTGCAACACAGCATTCGATGCCAGATCGAATATTTCCATTGAGAAATATTTTTTTTGGAAGAGAATGCTCCCCCATGATCTGTCCTGCAACCACTCCCCCCAGCTTCGGCCTGCTGCTGCGCCAGGTGCGCGACGGCCTGGTGCGCCAACTCGACGCGTCCATGGCGGAAGAAGATCTGGGAATCGGCTTCACCCATTACATCGGGTTGAAGGTGCTTTCCCACATGGCGCCCTGCACCGCCAACGAACTGGCCCAGGCCATCGACCAGGTGCCCAGCGCGGTCACCCGCCTGCTGGACAAGCTGGAGGCGCTGGGCTGCGTCCGCCGCGAGGCGCATGCGCAGGACCGGCGGGCACTGCAGATCGTGCTGACCGACGAAGGCCGTGCGTTGTGGGCGCGGCTGAAGCTGCGCGGCGACGCGGTGATGGATTACGCGCTGCGTGATCTTTCCGCCGACGAGCGCACGCTGCTGCTGTCCCTCCTTACCCGAATCCGCGATTCACTGACGACCCCATGAACCCGATCCCGCATTCCACTCTCCGCCGGTCCGGGCGCGCGCTGCTGGTGTCAGCGCTGGCGCTGGCCCTGGCCGCCTGCGCCAGCAGTCGTGGCCTCAACCCGCAGGGCCACGTGCTTGACGTGGACAGCCTGCACAGCGAACGCACCCTGGCTGACACCGACCTGAGCGCCGCCGGCTTCCCGGCGCAGGACTGGTGGAAGGCACTGGGCGATGCGCAGCTGGACGCACTGGTCGCCGAAGGCCTGGCCGGTCATCCGAGCCTGGACGCCGCCGACGCGCGCCTGCGCCAGGCCCAGGCCCAGGTCGGCACCGCACGTGCCGACGAACTGCCCAGCCTGTCGGTGTCCGGTGGCTACACCGGCCTGCGCCTGCCCGAGTCGATGGTCGGCAGCGAGATGGGCGGCCGCTATGGCGGCAGCAGCCAGGTCGCCTTCGATTTCAGCTACGGCGTGGACCTGTGGGGCGGCAAGCGCGCTGCCTGGGAGGCCGCCGTGGATGGCGCGCATGCCGCCACCGTTGAAGCCCAGGCCGCTCGCCTGAACCTGTCCACCGGCATTGCCCAGGCCTATGCCGACCTGGCCTACGCGTGGCAGCTCAACGACGTGGCCGAGGAAGAACTGACCCGCTCGCAGAAATCGCTGCAGCTGACCCGCCAGCGCCGCAGCGCCGGCATCGACAGCGATCTGCAGGTGCGCCAGGCCGAGGCCCGCGTGCCGGCCGCGCAGCAGCAGGTGCTGGCCGCGCAGCAGCGCATCGACGCCGCCCGCACCGCGCTGGCTGCACTGGTCGGCAAGGGGCCGGACCGTGGCCTGTCGATCCAGCGCCCGCAGCCGTTGAACCCGATGGCACTGCAGCTGCCGGGCGTACTGCCCAGCGAACTGCTCGGCCGTCGCCCCGACATCGTGGCTGCGCGCTGGCGCGTGGAAGCGGCCGACAAGCAGATCAAGGTCGCCAAGACCAAGTTCTACCCGAGCTTCAACCTGACCGCGCTGGCCGGCGTGGTCGCCCCGAACGTGGGTGACCTGCTGAAGAGCAGCTCGACCTTCGCCTACATCGGCCCGGCGTTGAGCCTGCCGATCTTCGAAGGCGGCAAGCTGCGCGCCAACCTGGCCAACACCGACGCGCAGTACGACCTGGCGGTGGCCAACTACAACCAGGCCGTGCTCGATGCACTGCGCGACGTCGCCGACCAGGTCAACGCGGTGCGCTCGCTGGCGCAGCAGGCGCACGCGCAGCAGCAGGCAGTGGACACCGCACGCTCGGCCTTCGACCTGGCCCAGCAGCGCTACCGCGCCGGCATCGGCAGCTACCTGGACGTGCTGACTGCGCAGTCCACCCTGCTGCAGTCGCAGCAGCAGCTGGCCGGCCTGCAGTCGCAGCAGGTGCAGACCTCGGTGCGCCTGAGCAAGGCGCTGGGCGGTGGTTTCCAGCCCGCCGACACCGACCGCGCACCGATCGCCTCCCATTCCGATTCCTCGCATTCCTGAAGACGCCCGCCATGAGCCAGACCCAAGACACCGCGGCCCCGGCCGCCCCCAACCGCCGCGGCAACCTGCTGCGCGGCCTGTTCGTGATCGTCGTGCTGCTGCTTGCCGCCCTGGCGCTGTGGTACTTCATGTTCGGCCGTTGGTTCGAAGAGACCGACGATGCCTACGTGCAGGGCAACCAGGTGCAGATCACCCCGCTGGTGGCCGGTACCGTGGTCGCCATCAATGCCGATGACGGCATGCGCGTGGAGCGCGGCCAGCTGCTGGTGCAGCTGGACCCGTCCGACACTTCGGTGGCGCTGCAGCAGGCCGAAGCCAACCTGGCCAAGACCGTGCGCCAGACCCGTGGCCTGTACCGCAGCGTGGAAGGCGCGCAGGCGGACCTGAACGCCCGCCAGGTGACCCTGAAGCGCGTGCGCGAGGACTTCGCCCGCCGCAAGGATCTGGCCGCCACTGGCGCCATTTCCAACGAAGAACTGGCCCACGCCCGCGACGAGCTGGCTGCGGCCGAAGCGGCCGTTGCCGGTTCGCGCGAGACCGTCGAGCGCAACCGCGCGCTGGTCGACGACACCGTGATCGCCACCCAGCCGGACGTGCAGGCCGCCGCCGCGCAGCTGCGCCAGGCCTTCCTCAACAACGCCCGCGCCGGCATCGTCGCGCCGGTCACCGGCTACGTTGCCCGTCGTTCGGTGCAGGTGGGCCAGCGCGTGCAGCCGGGCAATGCCCTGATGGCCGTGGTGCCGACCGAGCAGATGTGGGTCGAGGCCAACTTCAAGGAAACCCAGCTGCGCCATATGCGCCTGGGCCAGGAAGTGGAGCTGAAGTCGGACCTGTATGCCGGTGACGTGAAGTACAAGGGCCGCATCCAGAGCCTGGGCCTGGGTACCGGCTCGGCGTTCTCGCTGTTGCCGGCGCAGAACGCCAGCGGCAACTGGATCAAGATCGTGCAGCGCGTGCCGGTGCGCATCGCCATCGATGCCAAGCAGCTGGCCGAACACCCGCTGCGCATCGGCCTGTCGATGAAGGCCGAAGTGAGCCTGCGCGACCAGAAGGGTGAAGTACTGCCGAGCACCCCGGCCAAGGGCACCGTGTTCGACACCGACGTATATGCCAAGCAGCTGCATGATGCCGATGAGGTGATCCACACGATCATCCAGGGCAACCTGCCGCAGCAACAGGCAAAGGTGGGCTGAGGTCGCCATGTCCGCACAAGCTCCAGCCGCACCCGGCGCTCCGGGTGCACCGGCGGCGCCGGGTGCGGCCTCCGGGTTCCTGCCACCCAGCGTCGCCCTGTGCACCGTGGGCCTGGCGATGGCGTCGTTCATGCAGGTGCTCGACACCACCATCGCCAACGTTTCACTGCCGACCATCGCCGGTAATCTCGGCGCCAGCTCGCAGCAGGCGACCTGGGTCATCACTTCGTTCGCGGTCAGCACGGCCATCGCGCTGCCGCTGACCGGCTGGCTCAGCCGTCGCTTCGGCGAGCGCAAGCTGTTCGTCTGGGCCACGCTGGCCTTCGTCATCACCTCGCTGCTGTGCGGCCTGGCGCAGAGCATGGGCATGCTGGTGCTGTCGCGTGCGCTGCAGGGTTTCGTGGCCGGCCCGATGTACCCGATCACGCAGTCGCTGCTGGTCTCGATCTATCCGCGTGAGAAACGCGGACAGGCATTGGCGCTGCTGGCGATGATCACGGTGGTGGCGCCCATCTGCGGTCCGATCCTCGGTGGTTGGATCACCGACAACTACAGCTGGGAATGGATCTTCCTGATCAACGTGCCACTGGGCATCTTCGCCGCGCTGGTGGTGGGCAACCAGCTGAAGGGACGCCCGGAGCAGATCGAGAAGCCGAAGATGGACTACGTCGGCCTGGTCACCCTGGTGATCGGTGTCGGTGCCCTGCAGCTGGTGCTCGACCTGGGCAACGACGAGGACTGGTTCTCGTCGATGAAGATCGTGGTGCTGGCCTGCGTGGCGGTGGTGACGCTGACGGTGTTCCTGATCTGGGAGCTGACCGACAAGGATCCGATCGTCGACCTGAAGCTGTTCCGGCACCGCAACTTCCGCGCCGGCACGCTGGCGATGGTGGTGGCCTACGCGGCGTTCTTCAGCGTGGCGCTGCTGATCCCGCAGTGGCTGCAGCGTGACATGGGCTACACCGCGATCTGGGCAGGCCTGGCGACCGCGCCGATCGGCATCCTGCCGGTGATCATGACGCCATTCGTCGGCAAGTACGCATCGCGCTTCGACATGCGCATGCTGGCCACGGTGGCCTTCATCGTGCTGTCGATGACCAGCTTCCTGCGTTCGAACTTCAACCTGCAGGTGGACTACATGCACGTGGCCGGCGTGCAGCTGATCATGGGCATCGGCGTCGCGCTGTTCTTCATGCCGGTGCTGCAGATCCTGCTGTCGGACCTGGATGGGCGCGAGATCGCGGCGGGCTCCGGCCTGGCCACGTTCCTGCGTACGCTGGGTGGCAGCTTCGCGGCGTCACTGACGACGTGGCTGTGGGCGCGGCGTACCCAGGTGCACCATGCCGACCTGACCGAGCACATCTCGGCCTATCAGCCCGGCATGCAGGACCAGGTGACGGCGATGGGGCAGGGCGACCTGCAACACGGTGCAGCGGTACTGAACAACATGATCAACCACCAGGCATCGCAGATGGGCTTCAACGACATCTTCTTCCTGCTGGGCTGGATCTTCCTGGCGATCATCACGTTCCTGTGGCTGGCCAAGCCGCCGTTCGGCGCGGGTGCAGGTGCTGCCGCCGGTGGCGGGCACTGACCGTTCATTGCTGTTGAAACGCAGAACCCCGCCGCAAGGCGGGGTTTTTCTTTTGGTGGATCCACGCCTCGCATGGGTGGATCTCGGGGCGTGAATTCCCAGACCCCGGAAACGAAAAAACCCGCTTTCGCGGGTTTGATCATCTTGAGTCGTGGTGCCCAGGAGAGGACTCGAACCTCCACGGTTTTACCCGCTAGTACCTGAAACTAGTGCGTCTACCAATTCCGCCACCTGGGCGACTCAGGAGATGAATTATGGGGAGCGACAGAAGATGTGTCAACAACATTTCACACTTTTTTCTGGGGCTGCACGCCCAGGTGATGCAGCAGGCTGCGCATCGCCGATGACAGTCGTGTCCACTCGGCAAAGCACGCGCACAGGCGTCGTTGCGCCCACGCATCGGCGAGCGGTACGGCGACGGTGTGCGTGCTGCGCCGATGCTGGCGCGCGATGGTCCGCGGCACGATGCCGACGCCGATGCCGTGGCCGACCATGATGCACACGCCTTCGAAGGTCTTCATGCGGATGCGTACATCCAGGCGGCGCCCGATGTCGCGCGCCTGGTCCTCGATGTAGGTCTGCAGTGCATTGCCGTCGGCCAGGGCAACGAAGGTCTCTCCGGCAGCCTCGGCAAAAGCCAGGCTGCGCCGGGTCGCGAAGCGGTGGTCGGCCGGCAGCAGCATTACCAGGGGATCTTCGGCGACCACATGCTGCTGCAGGCCGGCAGCGTCGACCGCATCGCTGATGATGCCGGCTTCGGCCTGGCCGGCACTGATCGCGCGTACGACTTCGGGGCTGGTGCGCTCCAGCAGTTCGACATGCAGGCGTGGGCGTTCGGCCAGCCACGGCGCGAGCCGCGAGGGCAGGTAGTTGGTCAGCGCGGCGGTGTTGGCATACAGGTGCAGGGTGCCGCGCGCACCCTGCGCGAACGCCTGCAGTTCGCCACGCAGCTGTGCCTGCTGCTGCAGGATCAGGCGTGCGTGGTGGGCGAGGGCGGCGCCGGCCTCGGTCAGGCTGACGCCGCGTGGGTGCCGGTTCAACAGCGCGGTGCCGGCATCGGCTTCGATCGTGCGCAGGCGCTCGCTGGCTGAACCCAATGCCAGGTTTGCCTGTGCCGCGCCCGCGGTGATGCTGCCGGCTTCGGCGATTGCCAGGAACAGGCGCAGGTCGGCGATGTCCATCCGCATGTCGTGCCTCATTGCTGATCCGGCGCCTTCGGGTCAGCCGAAGGTTGGGCCGGGAAGACCGCATTGTGCGCCTGGCGAGGGCCCGGTCCAATGAAGCCATGCATGAATCGACGTACTTCTATTTGCTGCTGGTGGTGGTGTTCGTGCTGGCCGGCGTGGTCAAGGGCGTGACAGGGATGGGGTTGCCGACGGTGGCGATGGGCCTGCTGGGCAGCACCCTGTCACCGGTGGCGGCGGCGTCGATGCTGTTCATTCCAACCTTCGTCACCAATGCGTGGCAACTGCTGTCCGGGCCGTCGCTGGGCCACATCGTGCGGCGTTTGTGGCCGATGATGCTTGCCGTGGTGGTGGTGACGCTGGGTTCGGCCGCACTGCTGGTGCGGGTCGATCGCACCTGGTCGCGCATTGCGCTGGGCGTGGCATTGGTGGTCTATGCCGCCTATGCGTTGCTCGCGCCGGTGTTCCGCGTGCCGCAGCGGCGCGAGCGCTGGCTGGGGCCGCTGGTGGGTGCGCTGTCCGGCGTGGTGACGGGGGCGACGGGTGTGTTCGTGATGCCGGCGGTGCCGTACCTGCAGTCGCTGGGATTGCAGCGCGAGGAGCTGGTGCAGGCGCTCGGGCTGGCGTTCACCGTGTCGACGATTTCGCTGACCACCGGTCTGGTGCTGCACGGTGCGTTCGGCATCCAGCAGCTGGGGCTGAGTGCGCTGGCGGTGCTGCCGGCGCTGCTGGGCATGTGGCTGGGCCAGGTGATCCGGCAGCGCATCAGCGCGCGCGTGTTCCGCGCCTGCTTCCTGGGGTTCCTGCTGCTGCTCGGGCTGGAACTGGTGCTGCGGCCGTTGTTCTGATGCCGGATCCGGGGCATGAAAAAACCCGCTTTCGCGGGTTTTTCTCATTCTCGACGTGGTGCCCAGGAGAGGACTCGAACCTCCACGGTTTTACCCGCTAGTACCTGAAACTAGTGCGTCTACCAATTCCGCCACCTGGGCGTCGAGGAGCGAGATTATGGGGTGCCGTGACGGGGGTGTCAACACTTTTTGCTGATCCCGGGTCGGTTGCCGTTGCGCATGCGAAACGGGCTCTGCCCCCCATCTCACTCGCTTGGGGCCAGAGCCCTTTCCTCTGGAAAGGAATCCGACCCCGGCTGCCGGATCACAGGCAAAAAAAATCCCCGCCGAAGCGAGGAGTTTTTTCGTTGGTGCCCAGGAGAGGACTCGAACCTCCACGGTTTTACCCGCTAGTACCTGAAACTAGTGCGTCTACCAATTCCGCCACCTGGGCGTTCCAGAGGCGCAATTGTGAAGATGAATCCGCAGGCTGTCAACGACTTCCTGAATGTTTTTGACGCGATCGCTTGAAGGCGACCGCTGACCCGTTCTGCACGCCGCCAGCGGCTACCATGTAGGGCGATGACTACCAAAAAACCAAGCAAGGGCGGGAGCAAGTCCCGCAGCCAGGCCCCGAACAAGGGCGCCAAGGCGGGTGCAGCCCGCACCACCAAGCCGGGCAAGCCGCTGCCGGGCTGGTTCCCCGAATTGAATGAAGGCGGTGCACCGCCACGCGGCCGCAAGGTCCGCAGTACCGATGCACCGGGCCCGGCCCCGGGCCGCAAGCTGCCGCCGGCCGGCAAGGTGATCGACGATCCCTATGCCGCTCGCGAAGCGGAGAAGTACGAACAGCCCATCGCCAGCCGCGAGGCCATCCTGGCCCTGCTGGAGCGTTGCGAAGGGCCGCAGACCGCCGAGGAACTGGGCGCGCGCCTGGGCCTGACCGCTCCGGACCGGGCCGAGGCGCTGTCGCGCCGGCTCGGTGCGATGGTCCGCGACGGCCAGCTGGTGCAGAACCGTCGCGGCGGTTTCGCCCCGATCCAGACCCTGAACCTGGTCACCGGTGTGGTGATCGCCAACCCGGAAGGGTTCGGCTTCCTGCGCCCGGTCGAGGGCGGCGACGACCTGTTCCTGCCGCCTTATGAAATGCGCAAGGTCATGCACGGCGACAAGGTGCTGGCCCGCGTGACCGGCATCGATCACCGTGGCCGTCGCGAAGGCAGCATCGCCCGCGTGCTGGAGCGCGGCATGACCCGCCTGATCGGCCGCTTCAGCATCGAGATGGGCATCAACTACGTGGTGCCCGACGACAAGCGCGTGCAGCGCAACGTGCAGGTGCCGCCGGACCAGACCGGTGGTGCGCGCGACGGCCAGCTGGTGGTCTGTGAACTGACCCAGGCGCCGGACAGCCGCCGCCCGCCGATCGGCCGCATCATCGCGGTGCTCGGCGACAAGCTGACCGCGTCGCTGGTGGTGGAGACCGCCATCCATGGCCACGAGCTGCCGTTCGAGTTCCCGCAGGAGGTGCTGGACGAAGCGGCCTCGGTGCCGCTGGTGGTCGAGCCGGCGATGATTGGCGACCGTGTCGACCTGCGCAGCACGCCGCTGGTCACCATCGATGGCGAGGATGCCAAGGACTTCGACGACGCGGTGTACTGCGAGCCGAATGCCGAGGGTTTCCGCCTGGTGGTGGCGATTGCCGACGTCTCGAATTACGTTCGCCCTGGTACGCCGCTGGATGAAGAGGCGCAGAAGCGTGCGACGTCGGTGTACTTCCCGGGCTTCGTGGTGCCGATGCTGCCGGAGACACTGTCCAACGGCATCTGCTCGCTGATGCCGAAGGTCGACCGCATGTGCTTTGTCTGCGACATGCAGATCGACCGCGATGGCCTGGTCACGCATTCGCGCTTCTACGAGGCGGTGATGAACTCGCATGCGCGCCTGACCTACACCCAGGTGTGGAAGGCGGTGGGCGAGGACGATGCCGATACCAAGGCCTGGATGGGCGACCTGCTGCCGCAGGTGCAGCGCCTGCACCAGCTGTACAAGGTGCTGTCCAAGGCACGCGCCAAGCGCGGTGCCATCGAATTCGAAAGCAGTGAAGTGCGCTTCGTGCTGGACAACCGTGGTGAAGTGACCCAGGCCGGCATGCTGGTGCGCAACGACGCGCACAAGCTGATCGAGGAGTGCATGATCGCGGCCAACGTCGAGGCCGCCAGGTACCTGCTGTCGCGCCATGTGCCGGCGCCGTACCGCATCCACGAGAAGCCGCCGGAAACCAAGTACGCCGACCTGCTGGAATTCCTCAAGGAGTTCAAGCTGAGCCTGCCGCCGTGGTCGAAGGTGCGCCCGGGCGATTACACCAAGCTGCTGAAGAAGATCCGCGACCGCCCCGATGCCACGCTGCTGGAATCGGTGTTGCTGCGCAGCCAGAGCCTGGCGATCTACAGCCCGGAGAATCACGGCCACTTCGGCCTGGCGCTGGAGGCGTACGCGCACTTCACCTCGCCGATCCGCCGTTACCCCGACCTGCTGGTGCACCGTGCGATCAAGCATGCGTTGTCCGGCAAGCCGCTGGACAAGTTCACCTACAACGCGCGCGAAATGGCGGCCCTGGCGCTGCAGTGTTCCGAGCGCGAGCGCCGTGCCGACGAAGCCGAGCGCGAGGTCGACGAGCGTTACCGCGCGGCGTGGATGGAAAAGCACGTGGGCGGCCAGTTCGACGGCGTGATCAGCGGCGTGACCAGCTTCGGCCTGTTCGTGGAACTGGACGAGTCCAAGGTGCAGGGCCTGGTGCATGTGACCCAGCTGCCGCAGGACTATTACAAGTTCGACGCCACCCGCAAAACGCTGACCGGCGAACGCCGCGGCAGCAGCTACCGGCTGGGTGACCGCGTGCGGATCCTGGTGCTGAAGGCCAGCATGGAAGAGCGCAAGATCGACTTCCGCCTGGTCGAGCACAAGGGCGAGGACGAGGGCGATGGCCTGCCGCCGCCGCCCGAGCGGGGCAAGCCGGCCAAGCGCACCAAGAAGAAGTATTGAAAGGTGTGCCGACCAACGGTCGGCACCTACCTCAACTGGTAGGTGCCAACCTTGGTTGGCACGACGTCCCGGAGGAACCCCAGCATGCAAGGCCAACCCGAATACAGTGGCGGCTGCCAGTGCGGCGCGGTCCGCTTCCAGGCGCGTGGCGAGCTCACCGACAGCTCGATCTGCCATTGCCGGATGTGCCAGAAGGCGTTCGGTGCCTATTACGCGCCGCTGGTATCCGTGCGCGGCGTGCAGTTCAGCTGGACCCGCGGCCAGCCGCGCTATTTCCAGTCGTCCAACGTGGTGCGGCGTGGTTTCTGCGCCGACTGCGGTACACCCCTGACCTATGAAGCCCCGGATGGCGTGGCCGTGGCTGCCGGCGCCTTCGATGAGCCGGAACGCCTGCCACCGACGATCCAGTACGGGGTGGAGCGCAAGCTGCCGTTCGTCGACAGCCTGTCCGGCCTGCCGGCGCGGCGCACCGAGGACGACGTCGCCGCGCTGGAGTTCCTGGCCACCATCGTCTCCCACCAGCACCCCGACCACGACACCCCGCACTGGCCGCCGCGCAGTCGGTAACGCCCCTCTAGCGCCGAGCCCACGCTCGGCTGCTCCGGGTTCAGGCTTCATCGGCCCCCCGCCAGCCGAGCATGGGCTCGGCGCTACAGAGGGGCGGCCGGTCGCAGCGCCCGGCCTGCCGATGCTCTACCATAGCCACCCCCTTTCCGGTCCCCGCCCGCATGAGCAAGAACAGCCAGTGGATTGTCGGCGTCAACGCCGTCGCCTCCTCCATCGAGAACGACGCCGAGAACGTCCGCGAAGTGCTGGTCGAGGCCGGTGCGAAGAACCCGCGCCTGACCGAGATCGAAGAGAACGCCCGCCGCAAGGGCATCGATGTGCGCAAGGTGAACAGCCAGGCGCTGGACGGTGTTGGCGGTTCGGTGCGCCACCAGGGCGTGGCCGCGCGCTACGCCGCCGCCCGTACCTACAGCGAGAACGAGCTGGAAGGGCTGGTCACCGCGGCCGAGGGCAAGGCCCTGCTGCTGGTGCTCGACGAGGTGCAGGACCCGCACAACCTCGGCGCCTGCCTGCGCTCGGCCGCTGCCGCCGGGGCGACCGCGGTGATCATCCCGAAGGACAAGTCGGCCACGGTCAATGCCACTGTGCGCAAGACTTCGGCCGGTGCCGCCGACCTGATCCCGGTGGTGGCGGTGACCAACCTCTCGCGCTGCCTGAAGGACCTGCAGAAGCAGGGCGTGTGGATCTACGGCCTGGCCGGTGAAGCCACGGCCTCGCTGTACCAGCTGGACCTGAAGGGCAACATCGCGCTGGTGCTGGGCGGCGAAGCCGATGGCCTGCGCCGCCTGACCCGCGAGAACTGCGATGGCCTGGTCAAGATCCCGATGCCGGGCGAGATCGAGAGCCTGAACGTCTCCGTCGCCGCCGGCGTCAGCCTGTTCGAGGCCGTGCGCCAGCGCGGTTGATCGGCCAGCGCGATGTGATCGGGGTCAGATTCCTTTTCCAATGGGAAAAGGGATCTGACCCCGTTTCATGTCCCGCCTCACCCCGCGCTGCCGCCCAACGCCTTGTACAGCGTCACGTCGTTGTTGAGCTGGCCCTGGCGCGCACGTGCCAGCGACAGTTCGGCATCACGCCGGGTCTGCTGCGCTTCCAGCCAGGTGCGCAGATCGGTGGCACCCACGCGGTAACGCACTTCCTGCGCGCGTTCCACTTCCACCGCTTCGTCGTATGAAGCCTGCGAGGCCGCCACCTGGCGCGCCAGCTGCTCGCGCGCCGACAGTGCGTTGTCCACTTCCGAGAGCGCGGTATACAGCGTCTTGCGGAAGTTGCTGGCGGCGATCTGGTAGGTGGTGCCGGCGATATCGGTATCCAGCTGCGCACGCTGCAGGTTGAGGAACGGCAGCGACAGGCCGGCGCCCAGCGTGGCCACCGGGTTGCGCAGCACATCGCCCAGCGAGGTCGCGCTGGAACCGAGGCTGCCGGTCAGGCTCAGCGCAGGGTAGTACTGGGTGGCGGTGACCTTGATGGTCTTCAGACTGTTGCGCAGGCGAAGTTCGGCCGCGCGCAGATCGGGGCGGCGGCCGAGCAGATCGGTCGGCAGGCCTTCGCTGATGGCTGGGCTGCGTGCGCCCAGCAGGTCCTGTGGTTCGTCCTGCTGGGGCCAGGGCGTGCCGTCCAGCAGCACGGTCAGCGCGTTGCGCACCTCCACCCGCTGCTGTTCCAGCGCGCTCTGCAAGGACCGCTGCGACTGCAGGTTCTGCAGTGCCTGGCGCACTTCCAGGCGCGATACCGCACCGGCGTCGAAGCGGGCCTGCACCAGTTCGCGGGTGCGTTCCAGGCGCTCCAGGTTGGCCTGGCCGGTGGCGATCGACTGGTTGAGGTAGGCCAGGTTCCAGTACTGGGTGATGGTGTCGCTGATCACCAGCAGCGCGGTGTTCTGCCGATCTTCCTCGCTGGCCTCGGCTTCCCAGCGGGCGATGTCGCGCTGGGTGCGCAGGCGGCCCCACAGGTCCACTTCCCAACCCAGCGAGACGCCGGTGGAATAGCTGCGGCGCCAATCATCAGACTGGTCGGTGGCGCGGCTGGCGCTGCCGCTCACGCCGGATGACGAGGGCTGCGGCCACAGTGCGTTGCTGGCCAGGCCGGCCTGCAGGCGCGAACGCTGCACGGCCAGGCCGGCGGCGGCCAGATCGCTGTTGGCGGCCAGCGCCTGCGCCACCAGGCGGTCCAGGCGTTCATCGCCGAAGCCGGTCCACCAGGTGTCCTGGCGGATGTCGCGGCCCGGTGTATCCAGGCTGCTGCGCGGGTCATCGGCTGGCGCGTTGAGGGTGGCATCGCCACGTCCATACTGCGCCGCCACGGCCGGGTCGTGCACCGGGTAGCGGCCGACCGACGCGCAGCCGGACAGGGCGAGTAGAACGGCACCGGCCAGCAGCAGGTGCCGGGGAGCGGGGAAGGGCAGTCGGGTCATCATCTTCATTCGCGGGCCAGGGCCTCCACCGGGTCGAGCTGCGCGGCGTTGCGCGCTGGCAGGAAGCCGAACGCCACGCCGATCAGGGTCGAGCAGGCAAACGCGGCGACGATCGAGGCGGTGGAGAACAGCACCTGGAAGTCGCTGGCGAAGCGGCCGATCATCGAGCCCAGCAGCAGGGCCAGGCCGATACCGAGCACGCCGCCGAGCAGGCAGACCAGCACCGCTTCGATCAGGAACTGCTGGCGGATATCACTCTGCCGTGCACCGACGGCCATGCGCACCCCGATCTCGCGGGTGCGCTCGGTCACCGATACCAGCATGATGTTCATCACGCCGATGCCACCGACCAGCAACGCGATGGCGGCGATGGCACCGATCAGCAGGGTCATCGTGCGCGTGGTCTGCTCGATGGTCTCGCGGATCTCGGCGCTGTTGCTGAGGAAGAAATCCTCGGTGCCATGGCGCAGGGTCAGCAGGCGGGTGATCGCTTCCTGCGCGGCGTCCATCGGCGTGTCATCGTCCACGCGCACGGTGATGCTGGACACGTGGCTCTGGCCGAGCATGCGCGACATCACCGTGGTGTACGGCACCCACACGCTGAGGCTGGTGCTGCCGCCGAAGCCGAAACTCTGCCGCTTGGCCACGCCGATCACGCGCGCCGGCACGTTGCCGAGCAGGATCACCTGGCCGACCGGGTCGACATCGGGAAAGAACTGGGACTGGGTGTTCTCGTCGATCACCGCCACCTGGCCCAGGCCCTTGACCGCATCGGCATCGAAGAAGCTGCCGCTGAGCAGGGTCACGCCCTTGACCCGGAAGAACTGCTCGCCAACGCCGCTGACCTGGGCGGTGGACGACTGGTTGCGGTAACGCGCGGTGACCGAAGTCGATACGCTGGGGGTGGCGCTGTCCACGTAGCTCTGCCTTGCCAGTGCATCGGCATCGCTGGCCTTGAGCGTCTGTACGCGCGCCGAGCGCATGTCGCCGAAACCGCGGCCGGGATAGACGTCGATGGTATTGGTGCCGAGCGCGCTGATGTTCTGCAGGATCTGCTGCTGGGAGCCATTGCCCAGCGCCACCACCGAGACCACCGAGGCGATGCCGATGATGATGCCGAGCATGGTCAGGAAGGTTCGCAGCCGATGTGCGTTCATCGCCAGCAGCGCCATGCGGAACGCTTCGGTGAAGCGGTCGCGCGCGGCCCGCCAGCTGTTGCCGCGGGCGACGCCGGTACTGGCCTCGCGCTGCGCACGGTAGGTCGGCGCATTCGGGTTGGCGCGGTCGGCGATGATCTCGCCATCGCGGATTTCGAGGATGCGCTGCGCGTGCTCGGCCACGCTCATGTCGTGGGTGACGATGATGATGGTGTGGCCTTCGGCATGCAGTTCGCCGAGGATCGCCATCACTTCCTCGCCGGATTTCGTGTCCAGCGCGCCGGTCGGTTCGTCGGCCAGGATCACCTCGCCGCCGTTCATCAGGGCGCGTGCGATCGACACGCGCTGCTGCTGGCCACCGGACAGCTGGCCCGGCTTGTGATGCATGCGGTCGCTCAGGCCCAGCCGCTGCAGCAGTTGCTCGGCACGCGCGTTGCGCACCGGGCCGGGGCTGCCGGCGTACACCGCCGGCACTTCCACGTTGCCGCGCGCATCCAGGTCGCCGAGCAGGTGGTAGCGCTGGAAGATGAAACCGAAATGCTCGCGGCGCAGTTCGGCCAGTTCGTCCGGTTGCATCTTCCCGGTTTCGCGGCTGGCCACCTGGTAGCTGCCACGGGTGGGACGATCGAGGCAGCCGAGGATGTTCATCAGCGTCGACTTGCCCGAGCCGGACTGGCCGACGATGGCCACCATCTCACCGGCGTGGATGTCGAGATTGACGTCGCGCAGCACGGCGATCACATCATCGCCGGCCGGGAATTCACGTCGCAGGTCGCGCAGGCGCAGCAGCGGCGCCGTCGTGCTCATCGGCGCCCCATGCCCGGGCCGCCAACCCGCATCTGCATGCCGCCGCGGTTGCCGCCGCCGGCGCTGGCACCGGCCGCACCCGCTTCGCCAACCACCACGCGCTCGCCTTCCTTCAGCCCGGACAGGATCTCGGCCGAGGCGCCATTGTTGATGCCCACCGTGACCTTGCGCGGCTGCGGCTGGCCCTTGTCGTCCAGCACCCGCACCATGCGCTCGTCGCCACGGCGCTTCGGCCCCAGCGCCACTGCCGGCACCATCAGCACGCCCTTGGCCTGCTTGAGCAGCACCGAGACCTGCGCGGTCATGTCGATGCGCAGCGTGCCGTCCGGGTTCTCCACGTCGAACAGCGCGTTGTAGTAGACCGCGCTGCTGGAACTGGAACTGGAGGAGCTGCTGGAGCTGGATGAATTCTCGTTGGCGATCGAGGCTGGCGCCGGATTGATCTGGCGCAGCGTGGCGTGGTACTTGCGGTCCGGGTCGCCGAGCGTGGTGAAGTACACCGGCATGCCGGCCTTGATCTTGACCACGTCGGCCTCGGAGATCTCCGCATTGACGGTGACCACGTCCAGCCGCGCCAGCATGACGATGGTCGGCGCGGTCTGGTTGGCGTTCACCGTGCGGCCTTCCTCGGCCACCACCGCCACCACGGTGCCGTCCATCGGCGCGGTGATGCGGGTGTAGGCCAGGTTGGCGCGGGCGGTGCCCAGCTCGGTTTCGCGGCCCTTGATCTGCGCCTCGTAGGACTGCAGCTGGGCACGGGCGGTCTTCAGCTGCGCCTCGGCGGCATCGTATTCCTGGCGCGAGGTGGCCTCGGCGGCCAGCATCTGCTGCTGGCGCGCGAATTCCAGTTCGGCCTGGCGCAGGGTGGCCTGCTGGACGGCGCGCTGGGCGGTGACCTGGTCCAGCGAGGCCTGCGCGTTGAGCACCTGGTTCTGCTGGGTGGTGGCGTCGATCTCGGCAATCAGGTCGCCTTCCTTCACGGTGTCGCCCAGCTGCACCTTCAGCGACTTGATCTGGCCCGAGGCCTGCGCACCGACGCTGACCAGCTTGTAGGCATCGATCACGCCGGTGGCGTCCACCGTCTGCTCGATGTCACCGCGGCTGACCGGCGAGGTGGCCACCGCCGGCGCGGCGGGCTTGCGCAGCAGCCACCAGGCGGTCGCGGCGACGATCAGGGCAAGCAGGGCGATCAGTATCAGGCGACTCCGGCGGGTCGCGGGCAGCAGGCGGAACGTCACGTCGTGGCTTCACTCTCGGGGCCGCGCGTGCGGCGTTGGCGGGCATTGTGAAGACCGGGCGATGGACGGCTCAATCCTCGGGGTATGTCTGTATGTAACACTGTCGGTGAATACGCGTAACCACAGGTATCCCGCCCGTGGGTAGATACACTGGTACGCATTGCCCCGGATGCGGTTCAGCTGCCGACACGGGATGATCGCGACATGGAGACTGAAAACCCGATGCATCGACTGCTGATCGTCGACGACGACAACGACATCCGCACGCTGCTGGCCGAGCAGCTCGGCCGCGCCGGTTACCTGGTGAGCACGGCGGCCGATGGCACCGCCATGCGCCAGCTGCTGGACCGCGAGCACGTGGACCTGATCGTGCTCGACCTCAACCTGCCGCGCGAGGATGGCCTGACCCTGTGCCGTGACCTGCGTGCGCGTTCGAACACGCCGGTGATCATGCTGACCGCACGCGCCGAGCCGATCGATCGCGTGCTGGGCCTGGAAATGGGCGCCGATGACTACCTGGCCAAGCCGTTCGAACCGCGCGAGCTGCTGGCACGCATCCGCAACGTGCTGCGCCGGACCGAGGCGCTGCCGGCCAACCTGGAGCCGCTGGCGGTGCGCCGTGCGCGCTTCTCGCGCTGGGTGTTCGACCTGGAACATCGCCACCTGGTCGATCCGGATGACCGCGTGGTGGTGCTGTCCGGCGCCGAGTTCCGCCTGCTGCGGGTGTTCATCGCGCACGCCAACAAGGTGCTGTCGCGCGAGCAGCTGGTCGCGCTCAGCAGTGGCCGCAACTACGAGGCACAGGACCGCGCGATCGACCTGCAGGTCAGCCGCCTGCGCAACAAGCTGGGCGACGACGGTGGCCCGGACGGACTGATCAAGACCGTGCGCAACGAGGGCTACGTGCTGGCCTCCGCGGTCAACCTGGAATAAGCCGCGATGAAGCGCCTGCGCCATTTCCTGTCCTCAATGGTCGGGCGGTTGTTCGTGATCCTGCTGCTGGGCATGGCGGTGGCTGCGATCGGCGCGACCATGCTGGCCACTTCCAAGCGCCAGCAGGAGTTCGAGCGGCAGAACCTGAACCGCATCGCCGACCGCCTGCAGGGCTACGTCAACCTGCTGGACGGCAATCCGGAGCTGCGCGAGCGCCTGCTGGCGATCGGCGGGCCGAGCGTGCGCGCGCTGCAGCCCGGAGCCCGCCTCGGGCGTGCCGACACGGCGCTGATGGAAGTGCTGGAAGACCGCCCCGGACCGGTGTCGCGCGCGCATGTGCACTTCGCTTCGTTCCGCTCCTGCATTCCCAAGCTGCAGGACCTGCTGCCGCCGCCACCGCCGGGTCACCGGCGGCCGCCGCGCGAACGCGACCCGGCGTTCATCCCGCCCAAGTGCCGCGCGGTGGACGTGACCCTCAACGACGGCACGCTGCTGAAACTGGCGCTGGACTCGCCGGCGGTGGCGCACAACGGCATCCTCGCCGTGGACCCGTGGTTCCTGACCCTGCTGGTGCTGGCGATTGCCGTGCTGGCCTATATCGTTGCGCGCATGGCCAGTGCGCCACTGCAGGAACTGGCCGCCGCTGCCGAGGATCTCGGCGACGATCTGCAGCGCGACCCGTTGCCATTGCGCGGGCCGCGTGAAGTGCAGCGCGCCGCCGAAGCCTTCAACGCCATGCAGCACCGCCTGCAGCGGCACCTGGCCGAACGCACGCAGATGCTGGCGGCGATCACCCATGACCTGCAGACGCCGCTGACCCGGTTGCGCCTGCGCCTGGAGAATGTCAGCGACGAAGCCCTGCGCGAGCGCCTGGTCGGTGACCTGGCGGCGATGCAGGCGCTGGTGCGCGAGGGCCTGGAACTGGCCCGCAGTGCCGAGAGTGCCGAGCAGCGCGCCGCACTCGACCTGGATTCACTGCTGGAGAGCATCGTCGAGGACACCGCCGAAGGCGGCGCCGACGTGGTCTTCGAGGGGGGCAGTGGTTCGGTGCTGATGCTGCGTCCGCTGGCCATGCACCGCCTGTTCTCCAACCTGGTGGACAACGCGGTGATGTACGCGCAGCGGGCGCGGGTACGGGTCGAGCGCAGCGGCGGTGCGATCACCGTAGTGGTGGCCGATGACGGTCCCGGCCTGGCCGAAGAGCAGCTGGAGGCGGTGTTCGATCCGTTCGTGCGGGTGGAAACCTCGCGTTCGCGCCAGACCGGCGGGGCCGGCCTGGGCCTGACCATCGCCCGCGCCCTGGCCGAGAAGGACGGCGCGCGGCTGTGGCTGCGCAACCGGGCCGAAGGTGGCCTGGAGGCGGTGGTGCAGTGGCCGGCCAGTGCCCAGGTGGTGGCGCCCGGCCGCGCCGGCTGAGCCGGCGGGCCGCGGACGGTGACGCCGGGGCCGGGGTTTGGCCTATCATCTGCCCATCTCCCCAGTCTCCCCTCGATGAGCCAGCCCGTTCCCGCCGGCATGCCAGTGCGCGCTGCCCGGCTGTTCCCGCACGCTGCCGCGCCCTGCAGCCGCACCTGGCCGCCGCTGCTGCGGTGATGGGCGGGCAGGGGGACCAGGGGCGCTGGGTGGAGCGCCGCGCATCAGGATTCAGGCGGGCACTGCGGCAGGGCCTGCTGTGGTTGCTGCTGGCCCTCGCGCTGCCGCTGGCGGCACAGGAGGGCGCGCCCCCGCTGCGCGACTACGCCATCGACGTATGGACCTCGCGCAACGGCCTGCCGCACAACTCGCTGCGCGACATCGCACAGACGCCGGAGGGCCATCTGTGGTTCGCCACCTGGGAAGGGCTGGTGCGCTACAACGGACTGGACTTCACCGTGTTCGACCGCAGTACGCGCCCGGGCCTGCGCGACAACGGCATCGGCGCACTGTTCGTCGACCGCCAGGGCGGGCTGTGGATCAGCGATTCGCGCGGCAACGTCAGCCACCGCGGCAGCGACGGCCAATGGCGGGTCTGGGAGCACCAGGCCGGTACACCGCAGGTGCTGATCCAGTCCATGCAGATGGACAGCCAGGGCCGGCTGTGGCTGCTGTACGAAGGCAAGGGCATCGGCTACCTGACGCCGGATGCCGGCATCGTCTACCAGGCACCGGCGGCGGACCTGCCGATGGCGATGAGCTTCACCAAGCTGGTGGTCGATGCACAGGACCGGGTATGGGTCGGCACGCTCGACGGGCTGGTGCTGCGCGACAACGACGGCGTGCTCAAGCGCGCGCCCGCCGCGTGGGGGCTGGGCGCCGGCAGCGGCCTGTCGTGGCCGTACCGGGCACCGGATGGCGCGCTGTGGATCGTCGCCGGCGAGCGCCTGTACCGGGTGGAGGACGACCAGCTGGTGCTGGTGCACCGCCTGCCGGGCCAGCTGCACATGACCTCGATGCTGCAGGACCGGCATGGCGATCTGTGGCTGGGTACCGAGAACCAGGGCCTGCTGCGCATTTCCGCCCATGGCCTGGAGCGGCTGCCGGCCGGCCTGAACCTGCCGGGCGGACGCGTGGTCAGCCTGCGCGAGGATGCCGAAGGCAGCATCTGGGTGGGAGCCAATGGGGGCCTGTACCGCCTGCGCGAAACACTGTTCAGCAGCTTCACCGAGCGCGATGGGCTCAGTGGCGACTACGTGCGCACGGTGTTCGAGGATCGCGACCGCCAGCTGTGGGTCGGCAGCGCCAGCGGCCTTGACCTCCAGACCCGCGACGGTCGTTTCCGCGCGGTACCGCTGCACAACCGCGGCGGCAAGGCGCCCTCGGTACTGAGCCTGGCACAGGGGCCGGACGGTGACCTGTGGGTGGGAACCTTCGGCGACGGCGTTTACCGGCTGGGTCGCGATGGGGGCCTGCGCCACAACTATGCGGCGACTGACGGCATGCCGGGCGGCAACATCCGTGCGATCACCGTTGACCCGCAGGGCGTGGTCTGGGCCGGCACGCAGAAGGGCGTGGTGCGCATCGACGGCGACCGGGTGCAGGTCTCGAACGTGCCGGGTATGCCCGGCGGCCTGATCACCGCGCTCGAGCATGACCACCAGGGCAACCTGTGGATCGGCACCATCGAAGGCATCCGCGTGCTGCGTGGCGACCACGTGCAGTCGATCGACCTGGCCCCGCTGGGGGGCGGCCGCAGCGTGTTCGGTTTCCACCAGCTGGGCGATGCGATGTGGATCAGCAGTGATCGTGGCCTGTACCGCTGGCGCAACGGTGCGCTGGCGCGGGTCGGCCTGGAGCAGGGCATGCCGGTGGACGCGGTGTTCCAGCTGGTGCCGGACCGCCTCGGCAATGTCTGGATCAGCAGCAACCGTGGTGTGCTGCGCACCGACATGGCCACCCTCAATGCGGTGGCCGATGGCCGCACGCCGCGGGTGGTGCTGGAGCGCTACAACGAGATCGACGGCATGGCCAATGCACAGGCCAATGGCAGCTCCAGTCCATCGGCGATCCTGCGCCAGGATGGCACGTTCTGGGTGGTCACCGCCGGTGGCCTGAGCACGGTCGACCCGCAACGCCTGCAGCGTTTCCGCGAGCGGCCATCGCCGCCGGCGGCGATCGAGAGCGTGCAGGTGGATGGTGCGCCGGTGCACTGGGAGGGACCGGATCGCAATTACATTCCCGGTGGCCGCCGGTTGGCGGTGAGCTATGTCGGCCTGAGCTACCTGATGTCCGACCGGATCCGCTACCGCACGCGGCTGGACGGCCTCGATGCCGGCTGGGTCGAGCGTGGCCCGCAGCGCAGCGTCGAGTTCGTTGGCCTGCCGCCGGGCGACTACACCCTGCATGTGGCTGCGGCGCATCCGGGCGGCAGCTGGGGCCAACAGGAGGCGGTGTGGAGCTTCAGCGTCGAGCCGTTCTGGTGGCAGCGGCGCAGCGTGCAGGCGCTGGGCGGGCTGTTGCTGCTGGCGGGCCTGGTGGCACTGTACCGCCTGCTGCTGCAGCAGCTGAAGGCCAGCAACCTGCGCCTGGCGCGGCGGGTGGACGACGCGACCTTCGACCTGCAGGCCAAGACCGTGCACCTGCAGGCGCTGAACCAGGAAAAGACCGAGCTGGCCGAGCGCCTGGCGCGCCAGGCCGAAGCCTTCGAGCGCCAGGCCCGCGAGGATGCGCTGACCGGGCTGGCCAACCGCCGCGGCTTCGACGAGACGCTGGCGCGTGACTTCGCCCGTTCGCAGCGCAGTGGTCATCCACTGTGCCTGGTGGTGCTGGACATCGACCATTTCAAGGACGTCAACGACCGCCACAGCCACAGCATCGGCGATGCCGTGCTGGTGCAGGTGGCGACGCTGATCGCAGCCGCCAGCCGCGACTCCGACCTGCCGGCGCGCACCGGCGGCGAAGAGTTCGCGCTGCTGCTCAACGACACCCGCCTGGAGGAAGCCGCGCAGCTGTGCGCGCGCCTGCGCGGCCTGTTCCATGACCACCCCGACTGGGCCGGTGTGGAAGGCCTGCGCGTGACCTTCAGTGCGGGGCTGGTGGAGCTGGATGCCGACGACCGCACCCCGGCGCTGCTGTACCAGCGCGCAGACCGCGCGCTGTACCGCGCCAAGAGCGACGGCCGCGATCGCACGAGCATTGGTTGATCGCATCCACGCATGGCGTGGATCTACTGTGCGGCGATGATTCGCCACCATGCATCGATGGAACGACGTCGGCCTGTAGAGTCGAGCCGTGCTCGACCACCGCGCGGCAGCGCGGAAAAAGGTGAAGCCGAGCATGGCTCGGCTCTACAGAAAGCGCTGTCTTACCGCGGCCAGGCGTTGGCGATGGTGCAGAACAGCCGCGCGGTCTGCTCGGTGTCATATACCGCGCTGTGCGCTTCATTCGCATCCCAACCCAGCCCGGCGGCAGTGGCCGCACGCGCCAGCACGGTCTGGCCGTAGGCGATACCGGCCAGGGTGACCGTGTCGAACACGCTGAACGGATGGAACGGGTTGCGCTTGTGGCCGGTCCGCGCCACGGCCGCGTTGACGAAGCCGAGGTCGAAATGGGCATTGTGGCCAACCAGGATCGCGCGCTGGCAGCCGTACTTCTTCATCGCCGCACGCACCGGAGTGAAGATGTGGTCCAACGCCGCTTTTTCTTCCTTGGCCAGCCGGAACGGATGGTCGAGGATGATGCCGGTCACTTCCAGCGACTTCGGGTCGATCTCCAGGCCCTCGGCCGGGACCACGTGGGCACTGGCGGTCTGGCCGGGGTAGAGCAGGCCGTTCTCGTCCATCTCGATCGGCACCGCAGCGATTTCCAGCAGCGCATTGCGCTGGCTGTCGAAGCCGCCGGTTTCCACATCCACCACCACCGGCAGGAAGCCGCGGAAGCGTTGTGACATCGCGCGCTGCGCCTGGGGAACTGCGGAATCGGGAACGGCGGCAGGTGCGGGGATGGGGTCATTCATGCGTGAATTCTATCAGAGCGGCCCTGAGCGCCCGGCCACGCAGCCCATGCCAGCCACCGTGGTGGCACGAACGCAGAACCCGGTAGGTGCCAACCTTGGTTGGCACACGACGCGCCGACCAAGGTCGGCATCTACCGAACCGCTGGCCGCGCAGGTGTGGCCGAGGGAGACCACCGCGCCAGCCACGCATCCACGCTCAGCTTGCCGGCGCCGGTGAAGATCAGCGGCAGCAGCATGGCCATGAACAGCACCGGCAGCTTGAAGTTGCCGAAGCCCTGGTCGCTGATCGCATAGCCCATGGCCAGGTCGGCCAGCGAGTTCCACTCCATCGGCCAATGCACCGCATAGGTGGCCACCACGGTCAGCACCAGCAGGCTCGCGGCGGCGAAACGGGTGCCGAAACCGAACAGCAGGCAGGCCGCCCCGAGCAGTTCGAACCAGGTCGCCAGTTGCCAGTTCAGGGTGGCCGGCAACTGGTCGAACGGGAATGGAAAGGCGTCCTGCAGGTCGGCGAACCAGTTCTGGCCGCGCAGCTTCTCGCGGCCGGATTCGAAGAATTCCCAGGCCAGCAGCAGGCGCAGGCCGAGCGGGGCCAACCAGGGGGCGAGACGGTCCAGCTGGCCACGCGCGGCGGCCAGGGTCGGAAGGTTCATCAGGGGATCTCCGCAAATGGGGTGTCAGGGCGGGGTGGTGAGCGGGCCGATCACGCCGGCCTGCAGGAACTGCCGCAGCAGCGCGGCACCGGGGCCGGCCAGCGCGTCTTCGGCCAGCCCATGCGTGGTGGCGAGGCGTTGCAGGTACGTACGGCCTTCCAGCCCAGGCTGTTCACCGATGCTGGACAGCAGGTGCACCGCCAAGGGGCTGAGCGCGGCGAATCGCACTTCACCGTCGGCTTCGCGGCGGACCAGCAGGCCGGTGGGTTCTGGGAGGGGCTGGGTCGGCGCATCCTCTGCACCGAGACGGTGCACCGGCCACTGGTACAGCAGCGGCCACGCCAGCGGCGAACGCTGCAGCGGCACCCGCAGCGGATCGACATCGCCAGGCGCAGGAAGTGGCTCGGCCTGCAACTGGTACAGCGCGGTTTCCACCCACTCGTAGTGGGCCAGTTCGGCCAGCGCCGGGTGCGGCAGCTGCGGCTGTGCCTGCAGCCACTGCACGAACTCGGCGGCCAGCTCGGTGAACAGGGGGGTCTGGCAGCGATGGGTGGCGAAGTAGTGGCGCACCAGCGCGCTCCATGCCGGTTCGCCGAGCAGGCGGACGCAGACCGGGAAACCGTTGCTCAGGAGCCCGAGCAGGTTGTTGAACAGCAGGTGCTGGTACACCGCCAACCGGCGTGCATCCAGGCCGGCCGGTGCCGGCACCGCCTGTGGATCGCGCAGGTGCGCGGTGAACGCGTGCTGCTGCGCGCGCAGGGTGTCGATAGCGTCAGCCATGTGCAGCCCCGGCGTGTGCGGCCTGCAGGCGGCGGATGGTCTGCAGTTCGCCCTGCAGTTCCGCATAGGGCGGGAAATTGAAATCGCGTTCGAGCAGGGTGGGGCGTGGGCCGATGCGAGCATAGGTACGCGCCAGCAACTCCCAGACCGGATCAATCACCGCGCTGCCATGGGTATCGATCTTCAGGTCGGGTGCCTCGTCCAGGTGCCCAGCCACGTGCAGGCAGACGATGCGCTGCGCGGGCAGGCCGGCGATGAAGGCATCGGCATCGTAGCCGTGGTTGCAGGCGTTGACGTAGACGTTGTTGACGTCCAGCAGCAGGTCGCAGTCGGCTTCGGCGAGCACCGCATTGGTGAACGCCAGCTCGTCCATCGCCGGTTCCGGCGCCAGGTAGTAGGACACGTTCTCCACCGCGATGCGGCGGCCGAGCAGGTCCTGCACGTGGCGGATGCGCTGCGCGGTATGGCGCACGGCTTCGTCGGTGAAGGGAATCGGCAGCAGGTCGTACAGGTGGCCGTCGTCGCTGCAGTAGCTCAGGTGCTCGCTGTACAGCGGCACGCGGTGCTTTTCGAGGAACCGGCCGACCTGCTCCAGCAGCTGGGTGTCCAGGGCGGCACTGCCGCCCAGCGACAGCGACAGGCCGTGGCAGCTCAGCGGATGGCGGTGTGCCAGTTCGGCCAGGGCATCACCGGCCGGGCCGCCGACATGGATCCAGTTCTCCGGCGCGCATTCCAGGAAGTCGAAGTCGCCTGCCGGAGCGTCACGCAGATCCTGCAGCAGCGCCCGGCGCAGGCCCAACCCTGCAGCCGCCGCGCGAAGCGGCGACTGCGGGTGGACGAGGCTGGCGCGGACGTCAGTGCTTGCCACCGCACTTGCCTTCGCCGCACTTGCCTTCAGCCGACTTCGTGTCGCCGGTCTTGGCCTTGGCGCCCGCTGCGCCGGCAGCCTTGCCCTTGTCGGCACCGCACTTGCCTTCGCCGGTCTTGCCGTCGGCACCACACTTGCCTTCGGCGTGCTTGGTCGCGTCGGCTGCCATCTTGGTATCGGCGGCCTTGGCATCGGTACTGGCCTTGGCTGCCTGGCCGGCCACCAGGTAGCCCTGGGCGAGGTCGCTCATGCTCAGCGCCGAGGCGCTGGCGGTCATGCCCAGGCCGGCGGCCAGGGCGGTAGCGGTCAGCAGGGACAGGGTCTTGTTGGAACTGCTCATCGGTCTTACTCCTGGGTGGTGGGCAGGTGCCCGGGGTGAATCGATGGTGCAGCGATCCTACTCAACGAATCCTCGCCAAGAACTCAAATTTTCGTGAGATCTGTTACAGAAGCATCCGGCAGGTCCGCACCGGGCACGCGTGGCGCCCACAATGCGGATGAAACACCCCAAAAAAGAAGGCCGCTGTCACCAGGACAGCGGCCACCTTGGAGTCGACTCCGGTGTTGCAGTGCAGCGTCAGGGCTGGCCGGTGCTGGAGGTCTCGTCGCGCTTTTCACGCGGTGGCAGCGGCTGCTCGCCATGCACCAGGAACCATACGTTCTCGGCGATGTTGGTGGCGTGGTCGCCCACGCGCTCCAGGTTCTTGGCCATGAACAGCAGGTGCGTGCACGGGGTGATGTTGCGCGGGTCTTCCATCATGTAGGTCAGCAGCTCGCGGAACAGCGCGGTGTACTGCGCGTCCAGGCGGGCGTCGTCCTCACGCAGTTCCAGCGCGGCATCAGCATCGTTGTCGCGGTAGGCGGCAATGGCACGCCGGACCTGCTGCGCGGCCAGGCGGCCCAGTGCACGCAGGCCCTGGATCTGCGGCAGCGGCGGCACCTTGCCCAGCGCGATCGAGCGCTTGGCGACGTTGGCAGCGTAGTCACCGATGCGCTCGATGTCGGCCGGAATGCGCAGGCCGGCAAGGATCTCGCGCAGGTCGCGCGCCATCGGGCCACGCAGCGCCAGGCGCATCACGTCGTGGCTGATCTGCTGTTCCAGCGCATCGATCGCCTCGTCGTTGGCGATGATGCGATGGGCAGCGTTCTCGTCGCGCTTCTCGATCACGTCCATCGACGCTTCGAGCTGGGCGACGGCCATCTCGCCCATGCGCACGATCTCGGCCACCAGGCGCTGCTGCTCTTCGTCGTAGCTCTTGACGATGTGGTCGTTGGGAAGGTTCATGGTTGTTCCACTCTGTAGAGTCGAGCCACGCTCGACTGATGGTGTCTGCAGGGTCGAGCCGTGCTCGACTGACGTTTCAGCCGAAGCGGCCGGTGATGTAGTCCTCGGTCTGCCGCTGCGACGGCTGCGAGAAGATCACTTCGGTGCGGTCGTGCTCGATCAGGTCGCCCAGGTACATGAAGGCGGTGTAGTCGGACACGCGCGCGGCCTGCTGCATGTTGTGGGTGACGATCACGATGGTGTACTCGTGCTTGAGCTCTTCCACCAGCTGCTCGATGCGGCTGGTCGAGATCGGATCCAGCGCCGAGGTCGGCTCGTCCAGCAGCAGCACCGACGGGCGCAGGGCCACGGCACGGGCGATGCACAGGCGCTGCTGCTGGCCGCCGGACAGGCCCAGTGCGCTCTGCCCCAGCTTGTCCTTCACTTCGTCCCACAGCGCGCCCTGGCGCAGCGCCTGCTCGACGCGGTCGGCCATGTCGGCCTTGCTCAGCTTCTCGTGGTGGCGGATGCCGTAGGCCACGTTCTCGAAGATGGTCATCGGGAACGGCACCGGCTTCTGGAACACCATGCCGACCTTGCTGCGCAGGCGGTTCATCGGGTACTTCGGCGACAGGATGTTCTCGCCGTCCAGCAGCACTTCACCGCGCGCTTCCAGCTTCGGGTACAGCGCGTAGATGCGGTTGAAGATGCGCAGCAGGGTCGACTTGCCGCAACCGGAAGGACCGATCAGCGCGGTCACGCGCTTTTCCGGGATTTCCAGGTTGATGCCCTTCAGGGCGTGGAACTTGTCGTAGTAGAAGTCCAGTCCACGCGCAGCCAGCTTCACCGGCGACGGCGTGTGCAGGCTCTCGTGCGAGGACGGCACGGCGATGCGCTGCATCGGCACGGCGTTGGAAAGGTCGTTCATGGCGTTATCCACGGAAAGGTCAGTCATGGGAGATACGGTTGCGCAGCAGGATGCCGCGGGCGGCAAGGCTGACCAGCAACACGAAGACAGTCAGCACCAGGGCACCGGCCCATGCCAGCACCTGCCAGGATTCATACGGGCTGCCGGCGAACTGGTTCATCACCACCGGCACCGAGGCCATCGGCTGGAAGATGTTGTTGTTCCAGTACTGGTTGCCGAAGGCGGTGAACAGCAGCGGTGCGGTCTCGCCGGAGATGCGGGCCAGTGCCAGCAGGATGCCGGTGATGATGCCGGCCGAGGCACTGCGGTAGAGCACCTGCACGATCACCTTCCACTGCGGGATGCCCAGCGACAGGGCCGCTTCGCGCATCTGCGAGGGCACCAGGCGCAGCATCTCGTCGGTGGTGCGTACCACCACCGGCAGCACGATGAAGGCCAGCGACAGCGCACCGGCGAACGCCGAGAAGTTGCCGCCGGTCTGCATCACGTACAGGGTGTAGACGAACAGGCCGAGCACGATGGACGGGGCCGACAGCAGGATGTCGTTGACGAAGCGGACCACGGTGCCGGCCTTGCGGGCGTTGCCGTACTCGGCCAGCCAGGTGCCCGCCAATACGCCCAGCGGGGTGCCGATGCCGATCGCCAGCGCACACATCACGGCGCTGCCGAAGAACGCGTTGGCGAGGCCGCCTTCCTGCATCGGCGGCGGCGTCATCTTGGTGAACAGATCCAGGTTGATGCCGGCCAGGCCCTTGGAGGCCAGGGTGAACAGGATCCAGCCCAGGAAGAACAAACCGAACAGCGCGGTGGCGCAGGAGGCGGTGATCGCAACGACATTGCCGATGCGGCGGCGCAGGTACAGGGAGTCAGCGGTGCTGGACATCAGTTGCCCTCCTTGCGGGACAGGCGCATCAGCATCAGGCGGGCGATGGCGAGCACCACGAAGGTGACGATGAAGAGGACGAAGCCGAGCAGCAGCAGGGCCGAACGGTAGGTTTCAGTGGCTTCACCGAAATCGTTGGCGATCAGCGCAGCAATGGTGGTGCCCGGTTCCAGCAGCGACGGCGACAGGCGCACGCTGTTGCCGATCACGAAGGCCACCGCCATCGTCTCGCCGAGGGCGCGGCCGAGGCCGAGGAAGATGCCGCCGATCACCGCCGAGCGGGTGTAGGGCAGCACGATGTCCCAGCTCACTTCCCACTTGGTGGAGCCCAGCGCATAGGCCGATTCCTTCAGGCGGGTCGGCACGGTCAGGAACACTTCGCGCATCACCGAGGAGATGAACGGAATGACCATGATCGCCAGCACGAAGCCGGCGGTGAGCATGCCGATGCCCAGCGGTGGGCCCTGGAACATCGGGCCGATGATCGGCCATTCGCCCAGGGTCTCGTTGAGGAACGGCGTGACGTACTCGGTCATCACCGGCACCAGCACGAACAGGCCCCACATGCCGTAGATGATCGAGGGAATGCCGGCCAGCAGTTCGATGGCGGTACCGACCGGGCCACGCAGCCAGCGTGGCGCGACTTCGGTGAGGAAGAAGGCGATGCCGAAGCTGACCGGCACGGCGATGACCATCGCGATGACGGCGGTGACCAGGGTGCCGTAGATCGGGGCGAGCGCGCCGAACTTGTTCTCGACCGGATTCCAGTCGGCGGAGAAGAAGAAGCTCAGGCCCTGCATCTGCAGGGCATGGCGGCCGCCCCACAGCATCGACAGCGCGGCGCAGGCCAGGGCGATCAGGACGAAGATGACGGTGCCGACCAGCACCCATCGGAACAGTTTGTCGTTGCGGGCATCACGCGCATCACGCGTGGACGGGGCGGCTACAGGCTGGGCGATGGCATTCATGGGGACGGCAGGGCCAGGAAGGGGCGGGGCGGCACGGCGTGGAAGCGGTGCCCGCGCGGGGCGGGCACCGTCGAGTCCGTCACTTCAGGTCGGTCGCCCAGTAGGCCTCGATCTGCTTGACCAGTTCGGCCGGCAGCGGCACGTAGTGCAGCTCGTTGGCCTGGGCCTGGCCGTTCTCGAAGGCCCACTTGAAGAAGGCCAGGGTGTCCTGGTTGCGCTTGGCGTCCTTCGGCTGCTTCTGCATCAGCATGAAGTTGGTGGCGGTGATCGGCCACGCCTGCTCGCCCGGGGCGTTGGTGATGACCAGGTTGAAGTCCTTGGCGCTGGCCCAGTCGGCGCTGGCGGCCGCCGCGGCGAAGGTTTCCGCGCTGGGCTCGACCCAGTTGCCGGCGGCGTTCTGCATGGCGGTGTACGGCATGCCGTTCTGCAGCGCGTAGGCCAGCTCGACGTAGCCGATGGAGCCCTTGATCTGCTTCACGTACGAAGCGACGCCTTCATTGCCCTTGCCACCGACGCCGTCCGGCCACTGCACCGAGGTGCCTTCGCCGACCTTGCTCTTCCACTCCGAGCTGACCTTGGACAGGTAGTTGGAGAAGTTGAAGGTGGTGCCCGAACCGTCCGAACGGTGGACCAGGGTGATCTTGCCGTCCGGCAGCTTCACGCCCGGGTTGGCGGCGACGATGGCCGGATCGTTCCAGGTCTTGACCTTGCCCAGGAAGATGTCGGCCAGCAGGGCGCCGCTCAGGCGCAGCTTGCCGGCTTCCAGGCCTTCGATGTTGACCACTGGCACCACGCCGCCGATGGCCGACGGGAACTGTGCCAGGCCGGCCTGTGCCAGCTCTTCGCTGCTCAGCGGCTTGTCGGAGGAGCCGAAGTCGACGGTGCCGGCCTTGATCTGGGCGATGCCGCCGCCGGAGCCGATCGACTGGTAGTTGATCTTGGCACCGGTGCTGGCGTTGTAGTCGGCCGACCACTTGGAGACCAGCGGGAAGATGAAGGACGCGCCCGCGCCGGACACTTCGGCGGTCACCTTGGC
The DNA here is from genome assembly GCF_049384325.1 of Stenotrophomonas sp. CASM114. Lineage (NCBI taxonomy): Bacteria > Pseudomonadati > Pseudomonadota > Gammaproteobacteria > Lysobacterales > Lysobacteraceae > Stenotrophomonas > Stenotrophomonas sp. CASM114. The sequence continues at coordinate 280,379 of NZ_JBMRGJ010000003.1, forward strand.
ACCGGCAGCGGCCGGGGCAGCGGCACCGTCGGCCGCCGGCTGCTGCGCGGCCTGCTTGTCGCCACCGCAGGCCGACAGGCCCAGGGCGATGGCCAGGGAAAGGGCGGCAAGGCCGGCCGAGTGCAGTTTCATGGTCACTCCATAGCGGGGAAGAGCCGACGTGGTCGGCGGATGCGGCTATGAAATGATGTTTTTGTTACAGCCGTATTACGACCATGACAGAGGTGTCCTGGATCACGTTCTGACAAGGGTTTCACCGGGTTGGCCCCCATCCGGCAGAGCCCCGGAGACCCCGGATCTGCGCACCGGTATGGCGGCCGGTTGGCCCGTGTAGAGTCAAGCCATGTTCGATAGCTCCCTGCCCTCGGTAGGTGCGGACCGTCGGTCCGCACGCTCCAGCACCCAGCCGAGCGTGGGCTCGGCGCTGCAGAGGCAGATGCATGCATCCCCGAAAACAAGAAGAGCGCGAGATCTCGAGGATCTCGCGCCCGGTTGGGGCCGGCGGGGGAGAGAGGACCCGCCGGCCCCGTTCCTGCGGGGGAACGTGCTTACTTCAGGTTCTGCGACCAGTAGGTCTCGATCTGGCGGACCAGGCTGTCCGGCAGCGGCACGTAGTCCAGCTGGCGGGCCTGGGCGTCGCCGCTCTTGTAGACCCAGCGGAAGAACTCCTGGGTGGCCTTGCCGTTGGCAGCGTTCTTCGGCTTCTTGTGCACCAGGATGAAGTTGGTGGCGGTGATCGGCCAGGACTCGGCGCCCGGGGCGTTGGTCATCACCAGGTAGAAGTCCTTGGCGCTGGCCCAGTCGGCGCTGGCGGCAGCGGCGGCGAACGATGCATCGCTCGGCTGGACGAACCTGCCGGCAGCGTTCTTCATCGCCGTGTACGACAGCTTGTTCTGCAGTGCGTAGGACAGTTCGACGTAGCCGATGCCGCCCTTGATCTGCTTCACGTAGGCAGCAACGCCTTCGTTGCCCTTGCCGCCGATGCCGGCCGGCCACTGGACCGAGGTGCCTTCACCGACCGAGCTCTTCCACTCCGGGCTGACCTTGGACAGGTAGTTGACGAAGTTGAAGGTGGTGCCCGAACCATCCGAGCGGTGCACGACGGTGATCTTGGCGCTCGGCAGGGTCACGCCCGGGTTCAGCGCGGCGATGGCCGGGTCGTTCCAGGTCTTGATCTTGCCCAGGAAGATGTTGGCCAGCACGGTGCCGTCCAGCTTGAGTGCGCCCGGGCCAATGCCGGCCACGTTGACCACCGGCACCACGCCGCCGATCACCGACGGGAACTGGGCCAGGCCCGAGGCGGCCAGTTCTTCCGGCTTCAGCGGTGCATCGGAAGAGCCGAAATCAACGGTCTTGGCCTTGATCTGCGCAATGCCGCCGCCGGAACCGATCGACTGGTAGTTGACCTTGTTGCTGGTGGCAGCGTTGTAGTCGGCCGACCACTTCGACATCACCGGGTAGATGAACGAGGCGCCCGCGCCGGTGATTTCAGCGGCGTTGGCGGCGAACACGGACGACGCTGCGAAGACGGCAACGGCAACGCGCGACTTGAAGGCGTGGATCACGGGGTGGCTCCTGGGTTGATTGGAATGCGGGGTTACCCGCCCGGCGCACATTCCATAACGGTTCGATGACAGCGCGGGGACCGTTGTATGACGCATCCGTTACAGCGCTGGCTGACGCTTGCGCAGCGCGGGCCGTGAAGGTTTCGCGCAGCGGCTGAGGCGGTCGTGCGGGCACAAGGGAGGTGCGCCGGCGCCGGTTGCGGTCACCTTGCATAGGTGGCCGATGAGGTGACGGCTGCCTCCCTTCGCGCGGTCTGCGCCTGGCGTTGCGCAGGGATTCCGCGTCATCCGCGCGAAGCCGGGCGGTGCGGACCAGGGTGACCCGGCGGCTTGCCCGCGTGTCGGTGCCGATACAGCACGCCATGGGGCGCAAGGGATCGATAAGCATGTGCGCGCAAATGAGTCGTACGCATGACCGCACGAAGAAATCTGTGGTTGGTGCTCAATCTGTCATTCGGCTGTCATGGTTTTAACGGAACGTTCGCAAAACGCTTGACCGGCCTGCCGGCGTGGCGTTCTGCCCAAGCCATTCCAACCCTCTGGAGAAATCCAAAATGCGTTCCCATTTGCTCGCCGCCGCGGTCGTTGCAAGCCTCGGTCTGGTTTCCGCCGACGCCTTCGCAGCCCCCGCCAGCTCGGGCGTGTCCCAGGCACAGTTGCAGCAGCTGCAGGCACAGATCGCTGCGCTGCAGGCCCAGGTCCAGCAGTTGCAGAACGATTCGCAGGCGCTGCAGGCGCAGTCCGACGCGCAGTCCGAAGTGAACATCACCCAGGCGCAGGCCCTGGAAGGTGCGCAGAAGACCCAGACCAGCGTCGACAAGCTGGCCAAGCTGGTCAATGACAACAAGATTGGCGGTCGCATGTTCTTCGACCTGACCAACATCGACAAGACCAGCAACGGCAAGGACACCGCCGCCAGCGGCACCGGCCTGGACGTCAAGCGCTTCTACCTGACCGTCGACCACAAGTTCAACGACATCTGGTCGGCCAACCTGACCACCGACTTCCAGTACAGCTCGGCCATCGGCAACACCGAACTGTTCGTCAAGAAGGCCTATGTGCAGGGCAGCTTCGACCCGGCCTTCAACCTGCGCGTCGGTGCCGCCGACATGCCGTGGATCCCGTACGTCGAGAAGTTCTACGGCATGCGCTATGTCGAGAACACCCTGACCGACCGCCTGAAGTACGGCAACTCGTCCGACTGGGGCCTGCATGGCTTCGGCAACCTGGGCAACAACTTCAACTACGCCGTCTCGGTCGTGTCCGGCGCCGGCTACAAGAACCCGACCCGCAGCAAGGGCATGGACGTGGAAGGCCGCGTGGCCTACACCCCGAACGAGAACTTCGTGGTCGCCGTCGGCGGCTACAGCGGCAAGCTGGGCAAGGAAACCGACATCCAGAGCGCCGAGAACACCTACACCCGCGCCAACGCGATGGTGGCCTACGCCGACAGCAACTTCCGCGTCGGCGGCGAGTACTTCCAGGCCAAGAACCTCAACAACGTGCTGACCGTTGCCACCGACAAGACCAGTGGCTGGTCGGTGTGGGGCAGCGTGCGCGTGACCGACGGCGGCATCAACGTGTTCGGTCGTTACGATGACACCGACGTCAGCAAGACCCTGGACCCGACCCTGAGCGACAAGTACTGGAACGTCGGCGTCGAGTTCCCGGTCATGAAGAACCTCAAGCTGTCGACCGTGTACAAGTACACGCACCTGGCCAACGCCAGCGACAAGAAGAACGACAAGACCAAGGAATTCGGCGTCTGGGGCGACCTGTCGTTCTGATCTCCTGAGGCACCCTTGTCCATACACGCGGACGGCGGGCCTGGTGCCCGCCGTCTTCGTTTCGTCACAACACGATCCGCGTCACGTCTCGGCTGTGGTCTTTTCCTTGAACCGGCACAGGTCGGCGATCACGCAGCCCGGGCAATCCGGCTTGAGCGCCTTGCACACGTAGCGGCCATGCAGGATCAGCCAATGGTGCGCGTCGAGCAGGAACTCGGCCGGAATCACCTTCACCAGCGTGTCCTCCACTTCGCGCACGTTCTTGCCGGGGGCCAGGCCGGTACGGTTGGAGACGCGGAAGATATGCGTATCCACCGCCATCACCGGCTCGCCGAAGGCGGTGTTGAGCACCACGTTGGCGGTCTTGCGGCCCACACCGGGCAGCGCTTCCAGCGCTTCGCGGTCGCGCGGCACTTCGCCGCCGTACTTCTGCAGCAGGATCGCGCAGGTGGCGATCACGTTCTTCGCCTTGGCGTTGAACAGCCCGATGGTGGCGATGTACGGCTTCAGGCCATCCTCGCCGAGCGCAAGGATCTTCGCCGGCGTGTTGGCGACCGGGAACAGTCGGCGCGTGGCCTTGTTGACGCCGGCGTCGGTGGCCTGCGCCGACAACGCCACCGCTACCAGCAGCTCGAACGGCGAGCTGTACTCCAGTTCGGTCTTCGGGTGCGGGTTGAGTTCGCGCAGGCGGGTGAACATCTCCACCACGTCGGCGCGCGGCATCGTGCCGCCACGCCGCGCCGGGGCGCGTGCGGTCTTCTTCGTGGTGGCCATCACTGTTCCTTGCCGCGGACGCGGGCCTTGGCCCGGGCCAGAATCGCGGCTGCCGCAGCGGGCAGGGCGGGCTTCACGTCCGGGGCGGGTGCCGGGGTGCGACGTGCATCGCGCTCGGCCTCGCGGCGGGCCAGGCGCACCGCACGGGCGCGGTAGCGTTCGCGTGCAGCCCAGGCCGCGTGCAGTTGCTGCTGGGCCTGGCACAGGCGTTGCGGAAGGTCGGGGTGGTCGGGCAGCAACCGGTCGTCGCCGGCACGGACGGCGTAGTCCATCAGCCCGGCCTGCAGGGCGCCATCGAGATCGTCTGCCTGGACCCGGGCGAACAACTGCACGGGGTTGGGTCGGGATGCCATGGCGTCAGCGGTTCTGGAAGGCCGGCGCGCGGCGTTGCAGGAAGGCGCTGGTGCCTTCGCGCATGTCCTCGGTGGCGAACAGCAGGCCGAACTGCGCACTTTCGTATTCCAGCCCCGCCTCCAGGCTGCATTCGCCGCCCACGTGCACCGCGTCGAGCAGGCCACGCAGGGCCAGCGGCGCCGAGCGCGCCAGCTGCCGGGCGACGTCCTGCACGCGGTTGTCCAACGCGTCGGCCGGCACGACTTCGTTGACGATGCCCAGTTCCAGCGCACGCGCGGCGTTGATCGGCGCCCCCAGCAGGCACAGCTCCAGGGTGGCGGCGCGGCCGCACAGGCGCAGCAGGCGCTGGCTGCCGCCGAAGCCGGGGATCAGGCCGAGGTTGATTTCCGGTTGGCCGACCTTGGCGGTATCCGCAGCGATGCGCAGGTGGCAGGCCATCGCCAGTTCCAGGCCACCGCCCAGTGCGAAACCATTCACGCGTGCGATGACCGGCTTGGGCATGCGTTCGATCTGGCGCATCAGCGCCTGGCCCAGCAGCGAGAAATCACGTCCCTGAACGGCGCTGAGAGTGTTCATTTCCGCGATGTCGGCACCGGCCACGAACGCCTTGGGGCCCGCCCCGGTCAATACCACGACGCGCACCTCCGGATCGGCGGCGGCGTCCCTGAAGGCATCGGCCAGGGCCTGCAGGGTCGCGGCGTTGAGGGCATTGAGCTTGTCCGGGCGCTGGACGGTCACGGTGCGGATGGCGCCGTCGTCAGCGACAGCGATCAGGGCATCGGCCACGGGGAAACTCCTGGAACGTTAAAAAAAAGTGATATTGAACTCTGCAAACGCAGACGGGTCATAGCCTGCATCGTGAGTAGCGGTTACACGTTGCGCCCGTTATCCTAACCCGTCGCCTCAGGGCGGCGCAGAACGTCCCTGAGTTACCACCCCTGGAGAACTGTTTGATGAAGTTGCGTTCTATCGCGGTCGCCGTCGCGGCCCTGGCCCTGACGGGCAATGCCTTCGCCCAGGACGTCTCGTCCGAAAAGGGCAAGCTGAGCTACTACTTCGGTTACGACTACGGCAACAACCTGGCGGAGCTGACCGGTCGTGGTGAGCAGCTGGACATCAACTCGGTGGTGAAGGGCCTGCAGGATGCCTACGCCAAGAAGCAGCCGGCGATCACCGCCGAGCAGCTGAAGCCGGCCGTTGAAGCGTTCCAGAAGCGCGAGCAGGGCCGTGCCCAGGCCGCCAAGGCCGAGTACGAAAAGGCGGCTGCCGAAAACAAGACCAAGAGCGACCAGTTCATCGCGGCGAACAAGGCCAAGGCCGGCGTGCAGTCCTTGCCGAGCGGCGTCCAGTACCGCGTGATCGAAGCCGGCAAGGGTGCCAAGCCGACCCAGGCCAGCACTGTGCAGCTGGAAGTGGCCGGTCCGTTCCCGTACGGCCAGCGCCCGACCGAAGCCCGCCCGGCCCAGCAGATCCCGTCGATCAAGGTCAGCGAAGTCGAAATGAAGGCCATGCGCGAGACCCTGCTGCAGATGCCGGCAGGCTCGAAGTGGGAAGTCACCCTGCCGCCGGACCAGGCCTACGGTGCCGATCCGCGCACCCCGTTCCCGCCGAACGTGGCTGTGCAGTTCGAGATCAAGCTGGTCAGCGTCAAGTAAATCGAAGCAGCAAACCAAACGCGCCGGTGACCCCACCGGCGCGTTTTTGTTTGCGCAGTGCCTGACGGTAGAGTCGACTGTCAGTCGACTGCTCTTGGGTCACATCGAGGAAACGCCCACGCTGCGCGCGCAAATTCAGCCCGATCGCGCTACTGTTGGCGGGTGCAAACAATGGAAGAAACGGCGCGTGTTGTCGCAAGTCCCTGCATCGGAGTGTGCACGCTGGATCCGGACCGGCAATGCGCCGGCTGCGGGCGGCATATCGATGAGATCGCGCGGTGGTCGTCGATGAGCAACGAGGAACGCAGCCGCATCCTGCATCGCGTGCAGCCCCTGCGCGAACAACTGCAGCACTCCCTGCGCGGCTCGCTGGCCGACCACGAACGACTGATGCGCGCGCTGCACCCCTTGGCCCAACCACCTGCCGGCGACGGCTGGAACCGCAGTGAACTGGTCGATCTGCTGCCACCCGGGCCTCCGGTGGAGGCTGCGGTGCTGGCCGGCATCGTGCCGCGCGCCAACGGCGCACAGGTGATCCTCACCCGTCGCACCGAAACACTGCGCACCCATGGTGGCCAGGTCGGATTCCCCGGCGGCCGCACCGAACCCGATGACCGCGACGCGCTGGCGGCCGCGCTGCGCGAGAGCCAGGAAGAAATCGCATTGGCGCCCGGCCAGGTGCAGGCGCTGGGCTATCTCGATCCCTTCGTCACCATCACCGGCTACCGCGTCACGCCGGTGGTGGCGGTGGTCGATCCGGAGTTCGTGCCGGTGCCGCAGCCCAGCGAAGTGGCCGAAGTGTTCGAGGTGCCGCTGGACTACCTGATGGCCCCTGACAGCCTGCGCCAGGTCGAAATCAATCATCGCGGCCGCGTCCGCCACGTTCTTGAGTATGGCTGGCCCGGCCAGCGCATCTGGGGCGCGACCGCGGCCATCCTCTACAACCTGCGTCGCCGCCTGGAGCAAGTGCAATGAACCCGATCAAGCAGCCGTGGACCACCCTGGTCGATGTCGACACCCTGGCCGCTGCACTGGGCGACGGCGTACGCGTGGTCGACGCGCGTGCCACCGCCAGTACCGCCGTGCGCGTGGTCGATGCGCGTGCCTCGCTGGCCGACCCGCAGGCTGCGGGCGGCCAGTACCTGGCAGGGCACATACCGACTGCGGTGCATGCCGATCTGAACCGTGATCTGTCCGATCTCAGCCGCGTCGGCCATGGTCGCCATCCGCTGCCGGACAGCGATGCCTTCGCCGCGAAGCTCGGCCAGTGGGGTATCGGTCCTGACACGCAGGTGGTGGTCTACGACGGCAGCGACGGCAGCATGGCCGCCTCGCGCCTGTGGTGGCTGCTGCGCCTGATCGGGCACAGCAAGGTAGCCGTGCTCGATGGTGGTATCGCCGCGTGGCAGGCCGCAGGGCAACCTTTGGCGACGGGGCCGGATGAGGTGACCGCGCTGCCGGCTTACCCGGGCCGTTTCGACACCGCCCAGATCGCCAATGCCGAGGAAATCAGCGCACGCCTGAAGCATGCGCCGGGCTGGCTGGTCGACGCACGCGCGGGCGAACGCTTCCGCGGCGAAGTCGAGCCGCTGGACCCGGTCGCCGGCCATGTGCCGGGCGCGGTCAACCGCCCGTTTGCACTGAACGTGCTCGACGGCCGCCTGCGCGACGCACAGGAGTTGCGCGCCGAACTGCAGGGCGTGATCGGCAACCGTGATCCGCAGCAGGTGGTGCTGATGTGCGGCTCAGGCGTGACCGCCTGCCATCTGCTGCTGGCGATGGAAACGGCGGGCCTGTCCGGCGCGCGCATCTACGCCGACTCCTGGAGCGGGTGGGTCAGCGACAGCAGCCGCCCGGTGGCGACCGGCGCCTGAGCCGCGCGGGGTCGGATCCGTTTTCCAACGGAGAACGGTTCTGACCCCATCAACCGAAAATCGGGTCAGAGCCCGTTGCGTAGCAACGGGATCCGACCCCGTGTCGATTCGAAGGACCGCGGAGAACTGCCGAAGGCGGGGTGGGTCCGGTTGCGGGGGTGTCCGCAACCGGACCCACCCCGCCATCCCACGGAATGCCAGCGTTTGCCGTTGCCGTTGCCTCTGCGGGTGCAGGGCGCAGCCCTGCCGCTTACCCAACCGGCTGCAACGGCACCTTCGCCAGCACCCGCGCCCACGGGAACAACGGCCCCGGATCGCGCTTGCGCGCCACCGTCAACGTCGCATCGTCGCTGGCCGGCACCCGTTCCAGGTCCAGCTGGTCATGCCCGGCAATCCGTCGCAGCGACGGGTAGTGCGCCACCAGCGCCAGCAGCAGCTGTTCCAGCGCCTGCAGCTGTGCCTCGGTGTACGCCTCGTCCATCGCCTGGTGGCGGCTGTCGAACCAGTCCGGATAGCGCCCGGTATTGACCAGCTCGATGCCCAGCGTATGCGCGTTCATGCCGCGCACGTGATGGGCCACGCGTTCCGGTGCAACGTACTGCACCACGCTGCCATCGCGGTCGATGTAGAAGTGGCCGCTGTTGCCGGCGCCGCTGTCGTACAGCACGCGCTCGCCGTACTCGCGGGCCATCGCCAGATCGGGCAGCTCGGTGCAGTGGATCACCACCATCTCCAGCGTGGCCGGGTCGCGCAGCGGCAGTCGGTCGTGGTAGGGCAGGGGCTGCAGCTGCAGGCCGGGCAGGAGCGGGTTGGGCATCCGGCGATGCTAGCATTGCAGCATGAACCTGCCTCCTCTTTCGCCGCCGACCCGCTCCCACGGAGCGCGCGCATGAGCCGCGGCCACTGCATCCTCTCCCATGGCTTCGAGAGCGGCCCGGAGGCGACCAAGGTCACCGCGCTGGCCGAGGTGGCGCAACGCCTGGGCTGGACCCACGAGCGCCCCGACTACACCGACCTGGACGCGATGAGCGAGGTCAGCCGGGTGGGCGACGTGCCGACCCGCCTGCGCCGTCTGGTTGAACGCGCCGCCATCGCTGCCCGTCAGGGGCCGGTGGTGCTGGCCGGCTCCAGCCTGGGCGCCTACATCTCCGCCATCGCCTCGCTGCAGGTGCCGGTCGCCGGCCTGTTCCTGATGGTGCCGCCGACCACCATGGGCCCGATGCCGGCGCTGGACGCCGCTGCGGTGCCGACCACGGTGGTGCAGGCCTGGCATGACGATGTAGTGCCGGCTGCCGGCGTGATTGCCTGGGCGCAGGCGCGTTCGGCGCAGTTGCTGCTGGTTGACGATGGCCACCGCCTGGAGCGCCACGTAGACGCTTCCGCGCAGGCCTTCGAGCGCCTGCTGCGGCAACTGTGAAGCCGGGGCGGACGGCGCGCCTGCCCGCATTGACTACAATGGCAGCCCCGCCGCCCCCGGCGCGGGCCTGCCGGCCGTGCCTACGGCCCTCCTTTCCGACCGGCCCGGCCCCTGTGCCGCGCCCGACCACCTGCGAACCGACCCCGTGAAATTCTTCGTCTCCTGCGCCAAGGGCCTGGAATACCTGCTTGCCGATGAACTGTCGGCCCTGGGCCTTGGCAAGGCCACCGCCACCATCGCCGGCGTCAACGCCGAGGGCGAACTGGCGCAGGCGCTGCGGATCGTGATGTGGTCGCGCCTGGCCAGCCGGGTGCTGTGGCCGATCGACGAGTTCGACTGCCCGGACGAGCAGGCCCTGTATGACGGCGTGCGTGCACTGCCGTGGCACGAGCACATCTCGCCGGAGATGACCCTGGCGGTGGATGCGCACGTGTCCGGCGACAAGATCACCCATGCACGCTTTGCCGCGCAGCGGATCAAGGATGCGATCGTCGACCGCATGCGCGACGAAGGCCTGGAGCGGCCCTCGGTCAACACCGATCTGCCCGACGTGCGCGTCAACCTCTCGCTGCGCAAGGGCCGCGCCTCGCTGTCGATCGACCTCGGCGGTGGCCCGCTGCATCGCCGTGGCTGGCGCGGTGCCGCCCACGAGGCGCCGCTCAAGGAAAACCTGGCAGCCGCGCTGCTGCTGCGCGCGCAATGGCCGCGCCTGCATGCCGCCGGCGGTGGCCTGCTGGACCCGATGTGTGGCAGCGGCACGCTGCTGATCGAAGGCGCACTGATGGCCGCCGACGTTGCCCCCGGCCTGATGCGGCATGGCAGCCTGCCGCCGAGCCGTTGGCTGGGTTTCGACAAGGCGGCCTGGAAGTCCATCCAGAGCGAAGCACGCGAGCGCGAAGCAGCCGGCCTGGCCGCGCTGAAGCCAGTCATCCATGGCAGCGATATCGACCCGGCCGCGATCCAGGCCGCCCGCGAGAATGCAGAGGTTGCCGGCGTCGCCCACGCGATCCGCTTCACCCGCGCCGATGTCGCCGACCTGGCCGCGCCCGAACAGGAGATCGGAGCGGTGGTCTGTAACCCGCCGTACGACGAACGCCTGGCTGCCGATCCGGCGTTGTACCGTGCACTGGGCAATGCCCTGCAGAAGGCGGTGCCGCAGTGGCGCGCCAGCCTGCTGTGCGGCAACGACGAACTGGCCTTCGCCACCGGCCTGCGCGCCGGCAAGAAGTACCAGATGTTCAACGGTGCCTTGGAATGTGCGCTGATCGTCTGCGACCCGATTGCCGTGCCGGGCCGTGACCCGGCGCAGCCGCGCGAGCTGAGCGAAGGCGCGCAGATGGTGGCCAACCGCCTGCGCAAGAACCTGAAGAAGTTCAAGAGCTGGCGTGCCCGCGAAGACATCACCTGCTTCCGCGCCTATGACGCCGACCTGCCGGAGTACGCGGCCGCCATCGACGTCTACGAGGAAGACGGCGGCAAGCGCCGTACCTTCCTGCACGTGCAGGAATACGCCGCACCGGCTGCCATTCCCGAGAACGACGTGCGCCGCCGCCGCAACGAGCTGCTGGCCGCTGCGCGCGAAGTGTTCGGCGTGCCGCCCGAGCAGGTCTCGATGAAGTCGCGCGAGCGCGGCAAGGGCGGCAGCAAGTACGGCCGCTTCGAGCAGCGTGACGAATTCATCGTGGTGCGCGAGAACAATGCACTGCTGCAGGTGAATCTGTTCGACTACCTGGACACCGGCCTGTTCCTCGACCACCGCCCGCTGCGCCGGATGATGGCCGAGCAGGTACGTGGCAAGCGCTTCCTCAACCTGTTCTGCTACACCGGCGTGGCCAGCGTGCAGGCGGCGGTGGCCGGTGCCGCCAGCACCACCAGCGTCGATCTGTCGGCGACCTACCTGCAGTGGTGCTACGACAACCTGGCGTTGAACGGGCAGGGCGGCAACCAGCACCTGCTGGTGCAGGCCGACGCGATGGCGTGGCTGGAGGGCGACCGTGGCCAGTACGACGTGATCTTCTGTGACCCGCCGACCTTCTCCAACTCCGCGCGCGCCGATGACTTCGACGTGCAGCGCGAGCAGATCAAGCTGCTGCGTGCAGCCGTGGCGCGGCTGTCGCCGGGCGGCGTGCTGTACTTCTCCAACAATTTCCGCCGCTTCAAGCTGGAAGAGAACGCCATCGCCGAATTCGCCCAGTGCCGCGAGATCACCGCGCGCACCATCGGCCCGGACTTCGAGCGCAACGCGCGCATCCACCGCGCGTGGGAATTGAAGCGGTTGGGGTAACGCGACGCCCGGGCTCGGATCCCCTGCGCGAAGCGCAGGGGCTCTGACCCCATCCGGATCTACGCACCAGGGGTCAGAGCCCTTGCGCTTCGCGAAAGGGATCCGACCCCGGTGGCCCGGCTACAGCACCGCCACCACCAGCCCCAGCACCGGCAGCACGATCGCCAACGCCGCGATCCACTTCGGCCGGTACGGGTACAGCCCGAACGACAGCGCCAGACCGCCCAGTGTCATCGTGCCCAGCCACAGCACCGGGCCCATCGCCCAGCCGTGGTCGATCACGCACAGCGCGAACGCCACCGTCAGCAGGGCCCAGCCCAGCACGCGCCACTGGGTGCGCCGTGCGGGCGTGGCTGCGGCGCTGCCGTGCAGGTCGTGCTGGTGCTTTTCCATCGCCAGCGACAACGCGGTGAACGCGGAGAACGACAGGGCCAGTGCCAGCAGCATCATGCGCTGGCCTCCGCTTCGGCGGTTTCCGCAGCGTCCACCGGGGCCCTGGGTGCTGCTGCGGCGGCGGCGCGCTTCTTCTTCTCGGCCGCGCTCAGCGGTGGCGTCCAGCGCTGCATGCGCCAGCCGCACAGCGCCAGCATCGCACCGAACGCGATCATCGACAGATCGACGCCAGCCAGTACCCAGTCACCGCTGCGCAATGTGATGCCAAGATGCGCGTGCGTGGTCAGCGCGTTGACCACCGGTACCAGCGCGAACGCAGCCGCACCCAGGTACAGCTGCCACGCCCACATCATCCGCTTCGGCCAGATGAAGGCGGCCAGCAGCGCGCCGCCCCAGGCGTAGAAGAACACGTTGGCCTCCGCACTCGCGCGCTCGGCGATGTCCAGCGGCAGCAGGCGGTTGCCCCAGAAGTAGGCCGCGAAAGCGATCGGCAGGCCGGCCACGGTGCCGATGTTCAGCGCATCGACCAGGCGCAGGCCGAAGCCGGTGCGCCCACTCTTGGCATGCTTCGGCCGTTCCTTCACCGCCCACAGCACCACGCCGCTGGCCACCATCAGGCAGCCGACCAGGCCGGACAGGAAGAACAGTGCACGCAGGCCCCAATCGGCGAAGCGCGCCAGGTGCAGGCCGTACAGCACGCCACGGGTGGCGGTAGCGCCGCCGGATGGAGGCGTCTCTTCCAGCAACGTGCCGTTGACCATGTTGTAGCGAACGGCGGGAGTGTCGGTGGACAGGCGCTTGCCGTCGCGTTGGCGGATGTCGATCACCGCATTGGCCGCCCCCGGGTTGGACACGGTGAAGCCGGCCACTTCCACACCGTGCCAGTGCGCACGTGCGCTGTCCAGCAGCTGCGCGATCGGCAGCGGCGTGGCGCGTCCTTCGGCCGGCGCGGTCACCTCCGGCATGCCGCCGAAGGCTTCGCTGAAGAACTTGTCTTCGTCCTGCGGGTAGGCGACTTTCACCCCCCACGGCAGGTACATGATCATCAGGGTGACGATGCCGGTGTAGGTGATCATCGCGTGGTAGGGCAGGGCCATCACCGCGCTGACGTTGTGGAAATCAAGCCAGGAACGCAGGCCCTTGTCCTTGCGGAAGGTGAAGAAGTCCTTGAAGATTTTCTTGTGGGTGATGACGCCGGTGATGATCGCCACCAGCATGAACATCGCGCAGAAGCCGACCAGGTAGCGCGCCCACAGCACCGGGATGTAGTGCAGGTCGAAATGCAGGCGGTAGAAGAAATCACCGCCCCGCGTTTCGCGTGCCTTCAGTGCCTGGCCGGTATTCGGGTCCAGCGTGGCTTCGCCGAAGCCACCGCGACGGCCGCGACTGGGATCGGCCAGCTCCGGTGGCAACCGCCAGAACATCTGCATGGCCGGGTTGCGCGGCTGCGGCAGGGTGACGAACCAGTTCCCGGCCTGCGCCGCATTGGCCTGCAGGTAATCCACGGCGCGCTGCGCGGCGACATCGATGCTGACCTGGCTGGACGGAAGTTCCGGTCGCATCCAGCGGCTGATTTCCTCGCGATAGTAGCTGGCGGTGCCCGCCATGAAGATCAGCAGCAGCAACCAGCCGACCAGCAGGCCGGTCCAGGTGTGCAGCCAGGCCATCGATTGGCGGAACCCGTTCTTCATGCCCAGGCCCCCAGCAGGCGCGCAATGGTGGCCATCAGCAGCGCGGGCGCGAGGATGCCCACCCAGGCGCGCAGCGCGCTGCGGGTCGCGAACGCCCACAGCGCTGCGCACGCGGCCACCAGGATGGCCAGCAGCATGCCGGTCAGCACGGTCTGGCCGCGCGCACCGGGCAGCGCCACCGCGCAGAACACGCTGGTGGCCGAAGCCAGCGCGTAGCCGCCGAAGATCGCGGCCAGCGAGCGTGACAGCACGCCCCAGCGTGGATTGGAGAAGAAGGTGCGGGGGCTGGCGGTTGCGGGCGAGCGGTCCACGGCGTTCCTGCAGGTAGGGGAGGGGATGGAACGCGTCCGCGGCCCCCTTGCGCCCTGCGCATGTCGCCCAGCGTGTCCCATCGACGAAGCACTGCCCGCGCAGGCGGGCAATCCAGAGGTCGGGGATGTACACGGGCGATGGGCGCGTCTTCCGCGCCCGCTTGGCTAAGCGTACAAACCGATCAGTAAATGATAGGCATTCGCATTTTATGAATCAAGCATGATGATCCGGGGGCGCACCGAGGCCTAGAACCTGAACACCACTGTCGCCGCATGCAGCAACAGGCCGATCAGCCCACCCACCAGCGTGCCGTTGAAGCGGATGAACTGCAGGTCGCGGCCCACGCTCAGTTCCAGCTGTTCGACCAGATGCCGCTCGTCCCAGCCCTTCACGGTCTGCGCGATATGCGTGGTCACACCCTCGCGCAGACGGCCGGTCAGGCGTTGCGCACCTTCCAGCAGGTGCTGGTTGAGGGCCTCGCGCAGGGCCGGGTCGGCCTGCAGGCTGGCGCCCAGTGAGGCGAGGCTGCGCTGCAGGTGTCCGACCAGCGCCGAGTCCTCGCGCTGCAGGTCGTCACGCAGGCTGGCGTGGATGCGCGCCCACAGCCCTTGCACATAGTCCTGCAGGGCGGGGTGGTCGATCATTTCCTGCTTGAGCTGTTCGATGCGCTCGGCCAGGGCCGGGTCCTCGCGCAGGCGCTGCACGTAGTTCTGCAGCCAGGTCTCGTAGTCCTGGCGCAGCGGATGCTGCGGCTCGGCCAGTACCTGCTGCAGTTCTTCCAGCACCGCCCGCGCCAGGCGCTCGGCCAGGCTGTCGCCGATCTCATCGATCGGCTTCACCCAGTTCACCGTGCTCGACAGCGTCGGCCATTCGCGCTGGATGTAGCGCACGATCAGCTGCGAGGCGCGTTCCTTCACTTCTGGCTGTTCCAGCCAGCGGCCGAGCCGCTGCAGGCCCTCGTCCAGCACGCGCTGGTGGCGCCCGTCGGCGGTCAGCAGGGCCAGCAGCTCACCGGCGGTGGCGGCGGCATTCCACTGCCGCAGCTGCTGCACCACGAACGCATGCAGCTGCCGGCGCACCGCTGTCTCGTCGAAGAAGTCCAGTGCCTGCAGGGCCCAGCCGCGTGCCATGTCGGCCAGCATCCGCGAGCGCGCCGGGTCTGCCAGCCAACTGCCGAGGCGGCTGGCCGGATCGAACACCTGCAGCTTGGCCAGCAGCACCTGCGGTTCCAGGAACTGGTCACGCACGAACAGGGCGAGGCTGTCGCCGATGCGTTCCTTGCTGCGCGGGATGATCGCAGTGTGCGGAATCGGCAGGCCCATCGGGCGCCGGAACAGCGCGACGACGGCGAACCAGTCGGCCAGTGCGCCCACGGCTGCGGCCTCGCAGAACGCCGAGACCCAGGCCCAGATGCCGCGTTCGCCCTGCCAGTGGCTGACCGCGAATCCGGCCAGCATCAACAGCAGCAGGCCCAGTGCGAGGGCTTTCAGGCGTCGCAGCTGAGCGCGGCGCGGATCGTGGGCAGGCGTCATGCCGGAAGTCTAACCGGCACGGCATGAGCATCTGGTAGTGCCGGCCGCTGGCCGGCATCCGCTACGCACGCGGAACGTTCATGGGGTTGCCGGCCAGCGGCCGGCACTACCCGCTGGTTCAGAGCGCTTCCAGTTGCTTGCGCAACGCAGCCAGCTGCGCGCGCAGGGTGTCGTTCTCGCGGGTCAGCGCGACGACGCGGCGGCGCAGTGCCGGGGCATCCTCGCCCAGTTGTTCCAGCGCCGACAGCACCTCGGCGTCGCGGCTGGCGATCTGCTCCTCGTCCGGTTCCTCGAAGTCCATCTCGGCCGCTTCCGGCTTCGGTGCGCGCGGCTTGCGCTTGGACTCGCGCACGCGCTTGGCGGCCTGCTTCAGCTCGTCCTTGCCACCGGCGGCGGCGGCGCGCTGCTCTTCTTCCGGCAGGTCGGCCACGGCGGCGGCGGCGCTGATCGAGATCACGCCGGCCTTGACCGCTTCCACCACCTCGGCGGCGGCCTGGGCGTGGATGCGCTCGATCATGCCGACCTGGCTGGTGCTCAGCTTGGCTTCGCGCGCCAGCTCGGCGCGGCTGATCTTCGGTGCCGGTTCCCACGGCGGACTGTCTTCACCGGTCTCATCGGCGACGTCGGCGGTGCCATCGCTCTCGCGCTGCAGCTGCGCCTGCTCGACCTGCTTGCGGGCGGCCAGGATGTCGCGCTTGCGCAGCGCCAGCACGCCGCGCTGGAAGTCGGACACGCTGCGGCGGCCCAGATGCTGTTCGATCATCCACAGGTGCACGTCTTCCATGCTCTGGAAGCGGGTGTTCTGCACGGTATTGAAGGGCAGGCCATGCTTCTGGCAGATGCCGAAACGGTTATGGCCATCGACCAGTACATTCCCCCACAACACCAGCGCATCGCGGCAGCCTTCGGCCAGGATGCTGCGCTCCAGCGCGTCATGTTCGTCCGCGGTCAGCGGGTCGATGTAGGCCTTGAGTTCTTCTTTGACGACGATATCCATGGGCACGGCAGCGAGCAGGAGCGGAACCGCCCATTGTACCCGCTCGCCACCATCGGCCCGGCTCAGGCGGTGGCCCGGATCATCTCGCCCAGGGTGCCGGTGATCTGGTCGATCTGCGCCTTGTCCACGATCAGCGGCGGCGACAGTGCGATGATGTCGCCGGTGCAGCGCACCAGCAGTCGGCCGTCGTGGAAGCAGCGCCGGTAGACCTCGTAGCCCCGGCTGCCCGGCGCATCGCGGCGAGGCGCCAGCTCAACCGCGCCGACCAGGCCGAAGTTGCGGATGTCGATCACGTTGGGCAGGCCCTGCAGCGCATGCAGTCGTTCCTGCCAGTACTCGCCCAGCTCGATGGCGCGCTCGAACAGACGCTCCTCGGCATAGACCTCCAGCGTCGCCAGCGCCGCGGCGCAGGCCAGCGGGTGCCCCGAACAGGTATAGCCATGGAAAAGCTCGATGGCCTGTGGCGGTGCCTGCATCAGGGTTGCATGCACGGCGTCGCTGGCCAGCACGCCACCCAGCGGTACCGCGCCGTTGCTGACCGCCTTGGCGAAGGTCAGCAGGTCCGGGGTGACCCCGAAGCGCTGCGCGGCGAAGGGCATCCCAACCCGGCCGAAACCGGTGATGACCTCGTCGAACACCAGCAGGATGCCGTGCTGGTCGCACAGTTCGCGCAGGCGCTGCAGGTAACCCGGTGCGGGCAGGATCACCCCGGCTGAGCCGGCAATGGGTTCAACGAATACGGCGGCAATCGTCGAGGCATCATGCAGCGCGATCAGCCGTTCCAGGTCATCGGCCAGCTCCGCGCCCTGGCGCGGCAGGCCCCTGCTGAACGCATTGCGCGGAAGGTCCAGGGTGTGGCGCAGGTAGTCGACGCCGCCCAGCTGCAGGCCGAACGGCTTGCGGTTGTTGGGCAGCCCGCCCAGCGCCATGCCGCCGAAACCCACCCCGTGGTAGGCCTTCTCGCGGCTGATGAAGCGCGTGCGCTGGCCCTCGCCGCGCTGGCGGTGGTAGGCCAGCACGATCTTCATCGCGGTATCCACCGC
Organism: Stenotrophomonas sp. CASM114; assembly: GCF_049384325.1. NCBI lineage: Bacteria > Pseudomonadati > Pseudomonadota > Gammaproteobacteria > Lysobacterales > Lysobacteraceae > Stenotrophomonas > Stenotrophomonas sp. CASM114. Next base: position 298,057 of record NZ_JBMRGJ010000003.1, read on the forward strand.
CTCGGAACCGGAGCTGGTGAAGAACACATGGTTGAGCGGGCCCGGCGCCAGTGCGGCCAGCCGCTGCGCCAGGGCGAAGGCCGGCGGCGAGCCCATCTGGAAGGCCGGCGAATAGTCGAGCGTGCGCGCCTGCTCGACGATGGCCTCGACGATGCGCGGCCGTGCATGGCCCGCGTTGCAGCACCAGAGGCCGGCGGTGCCATCGAGGATCTGGCGGCCGTCGACATCCTCGTAGTGCATGTCCTCGGCACGCACCAGCACACGCGGCGCAGCCTTGAACTGGCGGTTGGCGGTGAACGGCATCCAGTACGCCTCCAATGACTCCGGGCGTTGGGTGGCCAGATCGTGCAGGTCGCTCGCGGAACGCTTCATGCCAGCTCCATCGGGTCCGATGGGGGAAATGTAGCGCAGCCACGTCACGGTGGAGTCGCGGCCGCGCCGGTATAACCGGGGAAACTGTTCCGAGGAGCCCGACATGGCCGACTTTCCCGACCGCAGCCACTGGCAGGCGCTGGCCCAGCAGCTTTCGATACCCGGACAGGCCTTTGTCGAGGGTCGTTACACCGACGCTGCCAGCGGCGCGCGCTTCGACTGCATCAGCCCGATTGATGGTCGCGTGCTGGGGGTGGTCGCCGACTGCGATGCACAGGACGTGGAGCGCGCAGTGGGCGCGGCGCGGCGTGCCTTCGATGCGGGCCACTGGTCACAGGCCAGCCCGGCCCATCGCAAGCGCGTGCTGCTGGCGTTGGCGGCGTTGGTGGAAAAACACGCGGACGAGCTGGCCCTGCTGGAAACCCTGGACATGGGCAAGCCGGTGCGTGATGCGCGTCGTATCGACCTGCCCGGCGCGGTGCGCTGCCTGCGCTGGACGGCCGAAGCGGTGGACAAGCTGTACGGTGAGGTCGCGCCCACCGGCCCGCATGAGCTGGGCCTGGTCACGCGCGAGCCCGCCGGCGTGGTGGCGGCGATCGTGCCGTGGAATTTCCCGTTGCTGATGGCGTGCTGGAAGATCGCGCCTGCATTGGCCATGGGCAACTCGGTGGTGCTCAAGCCTTCCGAGCGCTCGCCCCTGAGTGCGTTGCGGCTGGCGGCGCTGGCCACCGAAGCGGGCCTGCCGGAGGGCGTGCTGAACGTGCTGCCGGGCCACGGTGCGCGCGTCGGTGAGCCGTTGGCCCTGCACATGGATGTGGACGTGCTGGCGTTCACCGGCTCCACGGCCACCGGCGCGCGGCTGCTGCAGTATTCAGGGCGGTCCAACCTCAAGCGGGTCTGGCTGGAGTGTGGTGGCAAGAGCCCGCACGTGGTGTTTGCCGATGCCCCCGATCTGGATGCCGCTGCGAAGGCGGTGGCACGGGGCATCTTCTTCAACCAGGGCGAGGTCTGTACTGCCGGGTCACGGCTGCTGGTGCAGCGCTCGATCCGCGAGGATTTCGTGCACCAGGTGGTTGCCTACGGCCAGCACATGCAGCCGCGCCACCCGCTTGACGCCGACGCACCGATGGGCGCGCTGGTGGATGCCGCGCATCTGGACAAGGTGATGGGGGATATCGTGCGTGCCGAAAGCGAGGGCGCCCGCCTGCTGCTGGGCGGTCATCGCGCCGATGTCGAGGCGGGCGGTTGTTATGTGCAGCCCACGGTATTCGATCAAGTGAGCCCCGACCAGGCATTGGCGCGCGAGGAAGTATTCGGGCCGGTGCTGGCGGTGCTCGGCTTTGACGACGAAGCCGAAGCGGTGCGCCTGGCCAATGACAGCCGCTACGGCCTCGCCGCCGGCCTGTGGACGCGCGATCTGGGCCGCGCCCATCGCGTCGCACGCCAGCTGCGCGCCGGCAGCGTCTGGGTGAACGGCTGGGATGGCGGTGACATGACCGCCCCGTTCGGTGGCTACAAGCAGTCCGGCAATGGGCGCGACAAATCGCTGCATGCGTTCGACAAGTACAGCGAGATCAAGGCCACCTGGATCCAGCTGTAACAGCGCCGGGGCTTGCGCCCACATGTAGAGCCGAGCCGATGCTCGGCTGCATTTCGTGGAATGTGGTCGAGCAGGGGCGAGGACCTGCAGAACAATGGCGCCTGGCACCCTTATTGGCATCGGTGTCGGCTGAAACCATCGTCCCGTGCGGCCACCGGCCCGTGGCAGAATCGGGCGATCCGCCGTTACCCGTGTTGCCGATGTCGACGATCACCGCTGCCGCACCGCCCGTGAACTCTCCCCGCCGCGTCCTGTTGGCCAGCCTGATCGGCACCACCATCGAATTCTTCGATTTCTACATCTACGCCACGGCCGCGGTGCTGGTGTTCCCGCACCTGTTCTTCCCGGACAGCAGCGAACAGGCGGCGCTGTTGCAGTCACTGGCGACCTTCGCGGTGGCGTTCATCGCACGGCCGGTCGGCTCGGCGGTGTTCGGCCATTTCGGCGACCGCATCGGCCGCAAGGCCACCCTGGTCGCCGCGTTGCTGACCATGGGCCTGTCTACGGTGCTGATCGGTCTGCTGCCGACCCACGCGCAGATTGGCCTGTGGGCGCCCGCGCTGCTGGCGCTGTGCCGCTTCGGCCAGGGCCTGGGGCTGGGCGGCGAGTGGGGTGGGGCGGTGCTGCTGGCCACCGAGAACGCGCCGCCGGGCAAGCGCGCCTGGTACGGCATGTTCCCGCAGCTGGGCGCGCCGATCGGTTTCCTGTTGTCGGCGGGCATTTTCCTGGCGCTCGGCCGCTGCCTGAGCCAGGACGACTTCCTGCAGTGGGGCTGGCGTATTCCGTTCGTGGCCAGCGCGCTGCTGGTCGGCCTGGGCCTGTGGGTGCGCCTGAACATCCATGAGACGCCCGACTTCAAGCAGGCACTGGAGCGCAAGGCGCCGGTGCGGCTGCCGATGTGGACGGTGCTGCGTGACCATCCGGTGGCGATGCTGCTGGGCACGCTGGGGGCGTTCGCCACCTTCGTGCTGTTCTACCTGATGACCGTGTTCAGCCTCGGCCATGGCACCGCCGTGCTGGGCTACAGCCGCGAGCAGTTCCTGCTGATGCAGATGGCCGGCATGCTGTTCTTCGCGCTGGGCATCCCGTTGTCGGCGCGCTATGGCGACCGCTGGGGCACGCGTCGCACGATGATCGTGGCCAGCGTGCTGATCATCGGCTTCGGCGTGCTGTTCGCTCCGCTGTTCCAGCCGCACAGTCCCTGGCTGGTCACGGCGTTCCTGTGCCTGGGCCTGTTCCTGATGGGGCTGACCTACGGCCCCTGCGGCACCTTCCTGGCCGAGATCTACCCGGTGGAAGTGCGCTACACCGGCGCCTCGCTGTCATTCAACCTGGCCGGCATTCTGGGTGCGGCGCCGGCGCCGTACCTGGCCACCTGGCTGGCCGAACGCTTCGGCCTGGTCGCGGTCGGCTACTACCTGTGCCTGACTGCGGCAGCGACCCTGTGCGCGCTGGTGGCCCTGCACCGGCGCGCGCTGCGGCTCAGCCAAAGAAGCGCTTGAGCGTGCGCCCCAGCCAACCGCCGCCCTGGTGTTCGCGGGCGAACTGGTTCAAGTGCGCCTTGACCTGTTCGGCGTAGGCCTGGTCATCGCCGCGGATGTGGTTGAACAACCAGCGCGAGAGCATGGTGCGTAGTTCATCGCTGATGTCCTCGCCGGCCTGGAAGCGCATGCGGTACTCCGATACCCGCTTGATGAAGACTTCATGCACGCGCTTGTGCGCGGCACAGAACGGATAGCCCGCTTCCTCCATCAGTTCTTCCTCGAACGCGAAGTGCGACATGGTGTAGTCCACCACTTCGTCGATCACCTCGCCCACTGCCGCACGCTGCATGCTGGCCTGGGCCACGTGCAAATGGTTGAGCATCTCGATGATGCGGCGGTGTTGTTGGTCGATCACATCGATGCCGATGTTCAGATCGTCCTGCCAGACCAGTAGTGCCATCCCCGGCTCCCCTTCATGCGTATGTCGGGGCTGACTGTAGAGCTGCCGCGCTGGCGCGGCGTTGATCTGGATCAAGGCTGCCCGGTCAGGTCAGCGCGGGCTCGCGCGGGCGCAGCGGGCTGGCCACCGTGGTGCAGCTGACCCGGTTGCGGCCGCCGGCCTTGGCCAGGTACAGCTGGCGGTCGGCTTCGGAGATCAGCCGATGCAGTGCATCGCGCTGCGGGCGCAGGCAGCACAGGCCGATGCTCACCGTCATGCGCAGGCTGGCGGTGCCGATGTCCACTTCCAGCGCGGCGATGCGCTGGCGCAGTTCCTCGAAGTACAGCAGGGCCTCGTCCTGCTCCATGTCCGGCACCAGCAGGCAGAACTCCTCGCCGCCGAAGCGGGCGGTCAGGTCGTGGCTGCGGGCATGCGCGGCCACCGCACCGGCCACCGCGCGCAGCGCGTCATCGCCGGCTTCGTGACCGTAGGTGTCGTTGATGTGCTTGAAGTGGTCGATGTCGATCATTGCCACCGCCACGCACTGGCCATGCAGCTGCAGTTGCGGCAGCTGGCGCTGGCTCTGTTCCAGGAAGCAGCGACGGTTGGGCAGGCCGGTGAGGAAGTCGCGGGTGGCCAGGTCCTGCAGCGTGCCGATCAGCTCCAGCTGATCCACGTTCTGCGAGACCCGGCAGAAGAACTCCTCGCGCGAGAACGGCTTGCGCAGGAAGTCGTTGGCGCCGTTCTTCAGGAAGCGCGGGATCAGCGAGGCATCGGCATTGCCGGAAATGCCGATCACCGCCACCTTGTCGCGCGAGCGCAGGGTGCGCAGGCGGCGGGTGAACTCCACGCCCTGCATGCCCGGCATTTCCTGGTCGACCACGGCCAGGCGGATCGCAGGATGCGCGTCGATCGCGGCCAGGCCCTCGTTGCCGTCAGCGGCCTCGTGCACCTCGTGGCCATACATGCGCAGCAGGGCGGCGGCATAGCCGCGCGCGGACGGCGAGTCGTCCACCACCAGTGCCGCAATGCGCCGGTTGCGCTCCAGGCGCTGCACCAGCCACACCAGGTAGTCGATGCTGCCCGGCGTGTTCTTCAGCACGTAGTCGATGATCTGCTGCTGCAGTACGCGCTTGCGCAGATCCTCGTCGTAGACGCTGCTGACCACCACGGTGGGCAGGCCGCGCCTGAGGAAGAACTCGACCACCGCGTCGCGGTCGCCGTCGGCCAGCACCAGCCCGGTCAGTACCAGGAACCAGCCCCCATCCTCGCTCAGCAGGCGATCGGCCTCGGCCAGGGTGGAAGCGATCACCACCGGCAGTTCCAGGCGCTGCTCGATGGCCTCGCGCAGCATGCCGGTGAACGCACGGGAGTTTTCGACCAGCAGGATCCGTTGCGGCAGCGGATCGGCCAGGTCGCCATCGACGGCGGCCTGCGGCAGGACGGGCATGATGCGGTGGCTCACGAGGGAGGGACTCGGCACGGATAGCGGCGGTTTCGGGTGCAACTTTAGCCGGAGCAGCGTGCCCTGCGCGTCGTTCACCGATCAGGCAGGCGATGCGAATGCCGCCGCTGTACCCGCAAGCGATTCGTGCAGGACGAGCCGGAGCCGGTTGCCACGGCAATGCACCGTGCCGCCGTAGGCCATTATCCGGCCGGCCAGACGCTCGATGGCCTGCTGAACGGTCCGGTTCGACAGCGTGCGACCGCGGTCAAGCAGGCCAACGACCACCACGATGCCGCGCCGGTCGCCCGCCTGGCCGCTCCGGGCGCGCACGCTGACCTGTCCCGACTCCAGTTCCAGCAGCAGCGACACCGCCTCGATCAGCGAGCGATAGATGGCGAGCTGCAGGTCGACAGTCAGCAGGCAGGGGTTGCCCTCCAGCCGGGGCGGAATCACGCGATGGGAGTTGTCCCAGCTTTCGCATGCGCCGCTAACCCGCAGCGCGATATACAGCCCAACCTGCTCCAGCCCCGTGGGGTAGACCAGACTGGCCTGTTCACGGAACAGCCGCGAGTGCACGGATGAGGCGTGCTGCAGGCTGTTGGCCACCGCATGATGCCCCTGCGCCTTCAGCCAGCTGACCATCTCGCCGAGCGAGCTGTCCATGCCTTCGCCGAGTTGCTTGAGATGGGAGGCGCGCTCGCGAAGCTCACGCTCACGGGTCTGGTGCGAACTACGTGCCAGGCGCAACGTGGTTTCCTCTGCCAGTCCACGGCACCGTGCACGCTCATGGTGATAGCTGATGCTGGACCCCAGGGCGAGCAGTGCGACACTCATCACGGCCATGTTCTGCTGGGTGGCGAAGGTGCCCAGGTCGAACGAGGACGGTAGGCCGGTGCTGGGTGTGGCGAAATGGAGTGGAAGGTTCAACAGCGGAATCGCGATGGCAGCGCCACGCCACCCATGCATGAAGGTCAGGGCGATCGCTGGGAGGGAGGACAGCAGTACCAGGTGGGTGCGTGTGGTGTGGGCGCTGATGGCCGTAAGCTGCATGCACAGGCCCAGGACCAGCATCACCAGGATGGCCGTGACCGTAGGCGCAGCAAAGCGGCGCGTCCAATTGGGGGCCGCGTGTCGTCGCGACCAGAGGAATGCCAACGGCACGAGGGTGATGATGGCGGCGAAGTGGCCAAAGATCGTGCGATCAACTGCGCTAAGCAGGTTGCTCGGCGGTGGGTTCGACCACAGAGCAAATGAAATGCCCATATTGAGAGCCGGGACGAACAACGCCATGCAGAAGGTCAACGACAGCAACCAGAGGCCGGTGGCGGACTCCGATGGCATTCTCATGCGATGCAGGTAGACCACCAGCATCGCCACCGGCATCAGCAGCGTCGAGGCCAGGATGACCCAGGCCAGGCCGTAGCTGTCGATCATGGGAATGCGCAAGGTTGCGAAGTACGCGTACTCGCCAAGCAGCAGGTAGGGCCACAGGCGGGTCGGGACGATCAGTAGTGCCGCTGCCCGGATGCCCGCGGGCAGGAAGAACTGATCCAGCGAGAACTGACGCGAGGCAAGGCAGCCCAGGGCGTAGACGGCCGCGAGTGCGATTCCGACGGGTCGGATCCGGAAGCTCAGTTCAATTGCTTCTTTGAATCGGTCCAAGCCCGCGCCTCTCATCTCCTGGCCAATGATGACTGACCACTTCCGCAGACACTATCGACAGTTGGAGATGGGGGCAATCGATGTGTCTGGCCTCCCTTTGCGCTGCAATCGGCGGCTTCCCATGCTTCGAGGCCCTACATGCCCGGCAGTGCGGCGGCATAGCCACCAGAGAACGGTGAATCATCCACAATCAGTGCGCCCATGTGTCGATCGCGTTTCAGCCGTTGCACCCGCCACATTCGGCGGTTGATGCTGTCCGCTGTGTTCGCCGTCACACAATCGACGACATCCTGCTGTTGCACGCGCCTGTCCAGGGCCTTGTCGCAGATGCCGCTGACCCGCACCGTGCGCGGGTTTCGCCGCGGGTATTGGCGATTTCGGAGGCAGCTTCGGCGTGGCATGGGTTTGCATCGATCCAGTGGATTATCTCCGACAGGCATTGCGGAGTCCGCCCGGTATATGCTGATGCGATTGGCGGTAGCATCCTTCTTGATCCGTATTGCATCCAACCTGGAGGTCAGTGTGAGAAGTTTCCGAATTCATGCATTTGCTGGTGCATTGATGTTGGTGCCGGTATCCGTTTTTGCTTTTGCCCCGAGTGACGACCATGGAATCAAGTTGGCCGGCCAAGGACTCGGCCAGTCGATTCCGCAGGCACAAGACCTCAGCGTGGATCCCGGCTGGTTGGTCTATGGGTTCGAGCGCGATGGCATGGATTATTTCCAGGTAAACGATCTCGCAGGGCACGTGCACATCGTGATCGGCAATGCTGCCGGCACGTTCTGGGTGCTGCCGGCAGGTGACCCGTCTGCGAAGGTGTCGTTGCCGGAGCAGCGCCTGCCTGTTCCCGCCAAGGCCACCAGAACGGTTGTCTATCGGGCCCCCGCATTCACGCTGGTCAGATATGCAAGCGGAGCTGATGTGTTGTGGGCAGTAGAGGCACCCTGATACTGACAGTTGCCGGGATATCGGCCAGCTTCAGTATCAGACTGCATGGGCACCCGGTGTTCGCCGGGTGCCCATGACGCCCTGGGCCAGGGGGACGAGCGGGACGTTATGCGATTCTGCTGTGTTGGTTCGATCCGGTCGCTTGACTGTGAAATGCACTACTGCAGCGCAGAGGGTGCGGGGCAGCCGTACCGCGATGGAGTACTGGCTACTGCCTCCAGTCTGGTTTCGCGGTCGAGGAACAGAATCCTGACCCGGTTGCGATAGCAGTCAACGGTCCCGTCATAGGGGAGGGTTCGCCCGGTCAGTCGCTCGAACGCTGCCATCGTTGTCTGCTTGGAAAGGCGTCTGCGCTGTTCCAGCAGTGACACGACCATGAGGATTCCGCGCCTGGAGCCCATTCTGCCGCACCTTGCACGAATGCGAATCTGACCACCTTCATGCTTGAGAAGAATGGAGACCGCGTCAATCAGTGTCCGGTAAGCGGCCAATTGCAGTTCCACGCTCAGGTTGCAGGGGTCGCCTTTCAGATCCGGGCGGAGAACGCGCTCCGTCAGCTTCCACGACTCACGGATGCCACCCGCTTGCAGGGCCACGTAAAGCCCAAGATGCTCCAGGCCCGAGGGATAGACCATGCTTGTCTGTTCGCGAAAGAGCCGCGAATGTACATTCGAGGTATGCAGAAGGCTGTTGGCCACTGCGTGATGTCCCTGGGCCTTGAGCCATTCGGCCAGCTCAACCAGCGACGTATCAATGCCGTCGCCGAGCTTGCGAAGGTGCAGGGCACGTTCACGCAGCTCCATCTCGCTGGCCAATTGCGAGCTCCTCGCCAGATGGATGGCGTCCCTTTCCCCCATCTCGCGCAGCCTGTAACGGTGGTAGAAGTGGGTGATGCGTGATCCGAGCAGCAGCAATACGATGCCGCTGATCGCCATGATCTGCTGGGTGATGAAGGCCGCTGGATCGAATGCGGTGGGATGGGTGTTGGGCGTGGTCAGGCCGATGACCATGTTGAGCACCGGCACTGCAAGGGCAGCCCCCTTCCAGCCATACAGGCAGGTAAGCGCGGCCGCGGGGAGTGCCAACAGCAGCAGGAACGTTGCCTTCAATGCAATCCAGTCTGCGGGCAGTTGAGTCGCTGCTATCCCGATCAGCAGCATCGATGAAAGTGCTGCCAGCATCGGGGTCTTTCGTCGAGCGTTCCACTCCTGCCCCACGTCCTGTCGCGCCCACAGCATGGCGATGGGGGCCACCGTCAGAATGCCGATGAAATCACCCACGCTGAAGCGCGCGGCATTGGTCAGGAAGGGTGTGGAAGGAGGTGTTGGCCAGAGCAGATGGGAAAAGCTGAGGTTGAGCAGAGTAATAACGACGCTGGAAGCGGCGGCAATCAACAAGAGGCCGATCGTCTGCGACTCCGCCATCAGTCGCCGTTGCAGCTTCACAATCAGCATCACCGCTGGCATGAGGAATGCGGAGGCAACAATGACCCATGTCAGGCCGTACTTCTCGATCATCGGCACGCGGGACTGTGCAAAGTACGCATATTCGCCCAGCAGCAGGTAGGGCCACAGGCGCGGCGGGCACAACAGCACGGCTGCCACCCGGATGCCGGCTGGCAAATAGAACTGATCCAGCGACAGCTGTCGGGTTGCCCAATAGGCAACTGCATAAAGCAAGGCAATCATCAGGCCAGCCGGACGAATGCGCACCTTCAGCAACAATCCTTCTTTCCACCAGTCCAATCGCACGTCCCCCTCTCCTACGTGTCCCCTGTCAGCATCCATTCGCCGCGGGGCCCGGTTTCTCAGGACGGTATCGGTCTGCGAACGATTATGCAATTGCATAGCTGCGCATTTAGGAAATTGTCCAGCCATCCATCACAGATGTCGCGTGAAAATCTGTGACGTGTGCAGCACGATCAGCGCTGCGGTACGTTTGTCAGAACGTTCAATACAGGTGGAGATGCAGAATCTTCACCACAATGCATCCCGCAGCTTGTACCAGGACATCGCCGCCACCAGCAGCGGCGTGCGCAGCAGCCGGCCGCCGGGGAAGGGCGCATGCCGAAGGCGCTGGAACACGTCCAGGCGCTCGCTCTGGCCGGCAATGGCGGCGGCGATCACCTCGCCGGCCAGCCCGGCGGCGGCCACCCCATGGCCGGAGAAGCCCTGCGCGAAGTACAGATTGCCGTCCAGCCGGCCCCAGTGCGGGGCGCGGTTGCGGGTGATGTCCACGTAGCCGCCCCAGACCTGGTCCAGGGCCACGTCGGCCAGCTGTGGGAACACCTGGTGCATGCGCCGCTGCATCACCCTGCGCAGACCGGGCGGTGGCAGCGCCGAATAGCTGGCACGGCCACCGAACAGCAGCCGGTGGTCGTGGCTGAGGCGGAAGTAGTCCAGTGCCCAGGCGGTATCGGCCACCGCCATGTTGTTGCCGATCAGCGCCCGGGCACGCTCGGCCCCGATTGGCTCACTGGCACCGATATAGGTGCCGACCGGCATGATCCGCCGTTCCAGCTCCGGTAGCAGGCCCTGCAGCCAGGCGTTGCCGGCCACCACCAGATGTGCGGCGCGCACGCTGCCCTGCGCGGTGTGCAGGGCAGGCTGCGGCCCACGCTGCACGCGGGTTACCGCCGAATGCTCGTGGATCACCACGCCGGCTGCGCGCGCGGCGTCGGCCAGGCCACGCGCATAGGCCAGCGGATGCAGGTGCGCGCTGAGCGGATCGAACATCGCGGCGCGGTAGCGCGGGCTGTCCAGCTGCGCGCGCAGGGCATCCCGCTCCCACCACTGCATGGGGTAGTCGTAATGGCGTTGCAGGTGCTCGCAGTTGGCCCGCAGGTCGCGCTCATGGCGCTCGCGGATGGCGACGCTGGCGTGGCCCTCCACCCAGTGGCAGTCGATACCGTGGCGATCGATACGGGTGCGCATCGCCTGCACCGCGTCGCGCGACCAGTCGAACAGGTGGCGCGCATCTTCACGGCCGAGCTGACGCTCCAGTTCGTCCACCTCGCAGCCGTAGCCGACCAGCGCCTGGCCACCATTGCGGCCGGACGCGCCCCAGCCGATCCGCTGCGCTTCCAGCAACACGACGCGCTGGCCACGCGCGGCCAGTTCCAGGGCTGCGGTCAGGCCGGTATAGCCGGCACCGAGCACCGCAACGTCGGCCTGCACATTCCCCTGCAGCGGGGGCAGTGCGGGCGGTTCGGGCAGGCTGGCGGCGTACCAGCTGGGCGGGAACGCGGCACTCACCGCAGGCCTCGCGGGCGCAGTGCGGGAAGGCGAAGCGGAGGAGGACGATCAGCATTCACCCCTCTAGTTTCGCCGATGCGTGACAGCCATGGCGTGACGGCGACGACTTGCCGCCTTCGCCGGACGCCAGGTAACGTGTCGGCACGCCAAGGAGTGTTCCCATGCGCCGCCTGCCCTGGGTGGGCCTGCCCACCGACAGCACCGTGCTCGGCCATCACCGTTTCGCGGTGGCCGGCGAGAAGTACGTGCGCGCGCTGGCCGAGGCGGCCGAGGTGACTCCGGTAGTGTTGCCGAGCCTGCAGCCACCGCTGCCGGCCGGCGACTGGCTGCAGGGGCTGGATGGCCTGCTGCTGACCGGCGCGGTCAGCAATATCGAACCGCAGCACTACGAAGGTGGCCGCAGCTGGCCAGGCAATCCACATGACCCGGCCCGCGATGCCAATGCCTTTGCGTTGCTGCACGAGGCACTGGCGCTGGACCTGCCGGTGCTGGCGATCTGCCGCGGCTTCCAGGAGTTGAACGTCGCGCTGGGCGGCAGCCTGCATCCGCAGGTGCACGCGGTGCCTGGCCTGGCCGACCATCGCGAAGAACCGCAGGCGCCGGTGGAGGTGCAGTATGGGCCGGCGCACGCGGTCACGCTGGCTGCCGATGGCTGGCTGGCGCAGTGGCACGGCAGTGGCCGCGCGCAGGTCAATTCGGTACACGGGCAGGGTGTCGCCCGCCTGGCGCAGGGGCTGCAGGTCGAGGCCGTGGCCGACGATGGGCTGGTCGAAGCGGCACGCAGCCTGCACCATCGTTTCGTGCTCGGCGTACAGTGGCACCCGGAGTGGCGTGTCATGCAGGCGCCGTTCTATCACGCTATTTTCCGTGCGTTCGGCCAGGCTTGCCGGCAGCACCAACAGAACCGACTGGATTCCCGATGAGTTCCCGAACGCGCCCGCGCAAGACGGCCACGCCCCCCGCACCGCAGGAAAGCACGCTGCTGCGCTGGCTGAAGGAGCGGCGCATCACCGAGGTGGAATGCCTGGTGCCGGACATCACCGGCAACGCGCGCGGCAAGATCATTCCCGCCGACAAGTTCTCGCACGACTACGGCACGCGCCTGCCTGAGGGCATCTTCGCCACCACCGTCACCGGCGAGTTCCCTGACGATTATTACGAGCTGACCTCGCCGTCCGACTCGGACATGATGCTGCGCCCCGATCCGGACACGGTGCGCATGGTGCCGTGGGCGGCCGACGCCACCGCGCAGGTCATCCACGATTGCTACACCAAGAGCGGTGAGCCGCACGAACTGGCGCCGCGCAACGTGCTGCGCCGCGTGCTGGCAGCCTACGCCGAGCTGGGCCTGCGCCCGGTGGTGGCGCCGGAACTGGAGTTCTTCCTGGTGCAGAAGAACACCGACCCGGACTTCCCGCTGCTGCCACCGGCCGGCCGCTCCGGGCGCCCGGAGACCGCGCGGCAGTCGTACTCGATCGATGCGGTCAACGAGTTCGACCCGATCCTCGACCTGATGTACGACTACGCCGATGCGATGAAGCTGGACGTGGACACGCTGATCCACGAGTCCGGCGCGGCGCAGCTGGAGGTCAACTTCACCCATGCCGATGCGATGGACCTGGCCGACCAGGTGTTCCTGTTCAAGCGCACCATGCGCGAAGCGGCGATGCGCCACGGGGTGTATGCCACGTTCCTGGCCAAGCCGATGGAAAACGAGCCGGGCAGTGCCATGCACATCCACCAGAGCCTGGTGCGGGTGAGCGATGGCAGCAACGTGTTCGCCGGCGAGACCGATGCCGAGGGCGAGTTCAGCCCGGTGTTCGGCCACTACCTGGGCGGCCTGCAGAAGTACGCACCGCAGGCGATGGCGTTCTTCGCGCCGAACGTGAACTCCTACCGCCGGCTGGTGTTCGGCGAAGTCTCGCCGAGCAACGTCCACTGGGGCTTCGACAACCGCACCTGCGGCCTGCGCGTGCCGCTGGATACGCCGGAGAACATGCGCGTGGAGAGCCGTTTCGCCGGGTCCGATGCCAATCCCTACCTGGCGATGGCCGCGACCCTGGCCTGCGGCCTGTTGGGCATCCGCGAGCGGCTGGCACCGGATGCGCCGGTGACCGGCAGCGCCAAGGAACTGGGCTACAACCTGCCGCGCTCGCTGGGCGAGGCGCTGGACGGGCTGGAGCGGTGCAGCGAGCTGCAGGCCCTGCTGGGCGAGCGCTTCTGCCGGGCCTACATCTCGGTCAAGCGCAAGGAATACGAGACCTTTTTCCGCGTCATCAGCTCGTGGGAGCGCGAGTTCCTGCTGCTGAACGTCTGAGCATCCGGAATAGAAAAATCCGCCGCCGGGGGGTAGGCTGGCACCCGTCGCCGGCCCCGCCGGCCCCCCCTTCCCGCATTCTGGAGCACCCGATGAAGCTGCGTATCCTCACGCTCGGCCTGGCCTCCGCCATGCTCGCCGCCTGTGGCGGTGGCAATGGCGGCGCGCAGGACAGCCAGGTCCTGAACGTCTACAACTACAGCGATTACATCGCCGAGGACACCATTCCGACCTTCGAGAAGGAGAGCGGGATCAAGGTGACCTACGATGTGTTCGACAGTGACGAGATGGTCGAGACCAAACTGCTGGCCGGCAACAGCGGCTATGACGTGGTGGTGCCGACCCTGAACTTCTTCGGTCGCCAGATCCAGGCCGGTGTGTTCCTGCCGCTGGACAAGAGCAAGATCCCGAACCTGGCCAACCTCGATCCGGCGGTGATGAAGCGCATCGCTACCCAGGACCCGGGCAACCAGTACGGCGTGCCGTACATGATCGGCACCACCGGCATCGGCTACAACGTGGACATGCTGAAGCAGCGCTTCGGCGGCAGCGCCGACATCGCCAACAGCTGGGACCTGGTGTTCAAGCCGGAGAACATCAGCAAGATGAAGGACTGCGGCGTGACCATCCTGGACACGCCAGCGGACATGATCCCGATCGCACTGCATTACCTGGGCCTGGACCCGCACAGCGGCGACCCGGCCGAGCTGCAGAAGGCCGCCGACCTGCTGAAGTCGATCCGCCCGTACGTGCAGAACTTCCACTCCTCGCAGTACGTGGGTTCGCTGGCCAACGGCGGTACCTGCCTGGTGGTCGGCTGGTCGGGTGACATCATCCAGGCCCGCGACCGCGCCGAGGAAGCCAGCAATGGCGTGCACGTGGCCTATTCGATCCCGAAGGAAGGCGCACCGCAGTGGTTCGACATGCTGGCGATCCCGAAGGACGCCAAGCATCCGGAAGCCGCGTACGCCTTCATCAACTACCTGCTGCAGCCGAAGGTTGCCGCGGCCAACACCAACTTCATCCACTACGCCAACCCGGTGCCGACCGCGACCCCGCTGGTGGACGAGGCGATCCGTACCGACCCGACCATCTACCCGCCGGCCGACGTGGCCGAGAAGATGTTCACCTACTCGATCAACACGCCGGAGACCGACAAGCTCTACACCCGGCTGTGGACCGAGGTGAAGACCGGGCGCTAAGGGCTGGCTCGCAGGTGGGTGCCGACCGTTGGTCGGCATGCTTTTCCGGCAGGGCCGACCAACGGTCGGCCCCCACCAGATCTGCAGATCCCCCCGGCCCGGTGGGTGCCACCCGTTGCCGTCATATCCCCTGCAGCCCCCGGCCGTTAGAATGGCGGCCGCTGTCCACCGCCCGCTCCCGGAGCCCCCATGCCCGTTGAAGCCCAGCCGGTAGCCGCCGTCGTCGACACGACCGGTGCGCCCGGCTATCTCTCCATTCGTGACCTGCGCAAGGAATTCGACGGTTTCGTGGCCGTCGACGACGTCAATCTGGACGTGCGCAAGGGCGAGATCTTTGCCCTGCTCGGAGGCTCCGGCAGCGGCAAATCGACCCTGCTGCGCTGCCTGGGCGGCTTCGAGACGCCCACCAAGGGCAGCATCACCGTCGATGGCCAGCGCCTGGACGCGCTGCCGCCGTACCAGCGGCCGGTCAACATGATGTTCCAGTCCTATGCCCTGTTCCCGCACATGACGGTCGAACAGAACATTGCCTTCGGCCTGAAGCAGGATGGCCTGGGCAAGGACGCGATCAGCAAGCGCGTCGGCGAGATGCTCGACCTGGTGCAGATGGGCCACCTGGGCAAGCGCAAGCCGCACCAGCTGTCCGGTGGCCAGCAGCAGCGCGTGGCGCTGGCGCGGTCGCTGGCCAAGGGGCCGAAGCTGCTGCTGCTGGACGAGCCGATGGGCGCACTGGACAAGAAGCTGCGCTCGCAGATGCAGCTGGAACTGGTCAGCATCATCGAGTCGTCGGGCGTGACCTGCGTGATGGTCACCCACGACCAGGAAGAAGCGATGACCATGGCCACCCGCATCGCGGTGATGGATGCCGGCTGGATCCAGCAGGTCGGCAAGCCGGACGAGGTCTACGAGCAGCCGGCCAACCGCTTCGTCGCCGAGTTCATCGGTTCGGTCAACCTGTTTGACGGGGTGATCGACGAGGACCTGCCCGAGTACGTGACCGTGCGCTCGCCGCTGTTCCCGGCACCGATCTACATCGCCCATGGCATCACCTGTTACGAAGGGCAGCCGGTCGCATTCGCGCTGCGCCCGGAGAAGGTGATGATCGGCAAGGACGAGCCGGAAGGGCACACCAACAAAGCGCAGGGCGTGATCGAGGACATCGCCTATTTCGGCAGCCATTCGGTCTACCACGTGCGCCTGCCCAGCGGCGCCAAGGTGCTGGCCAACTTCGCCAACTCGCAGCGCTGGGCCAGCGACGGCCTGACCTGGGGTGACAGCGTATGGGTGCACTGGCGCGACAACGACGGCGTGGTGCTGACCTCATGAGCGTCGCCGGCCTGAAGCGCTGGCTGCCGGGGCTGCGTGCCACGGTGATCGGCATTCCGTACCTGTGGCTGCTGCTGTTCTTCGCAGTGCCGTTCCTGATCGTGCTGATGATCAGCTTCTCGCTCAGCCGGGTCGGCTCGCCGCCGTATACCTGGCTGCTGCAGTACGCCGACGGCGGCTTCTCGCTGAAGCTGAACCTGGAGAACTACCTGGCGCTGTTCCGCGATTCGATCTATGCGCAGGCGTTCCTGAGCTCGATCAAGATCGCGGCGATCTCCACCTTCTTCACCCTGCTGATCGGCTATCCGATGGCCTATGCCATCGCGCGCCTGTCGCCGGCCGCGCGCAACGTGGCGATGATGCTGGTGGTGCTGCCGTCGTGGACGTCGTTCCTGATCCGCGTGTACGCGTGGAAGGCGATCCTGGACCGCAATGGCCTGCTTGACCAGTTCCTGCAGTTCACCGGCCTGCAGACGCTGATGACGTCGATGGGGCTGCCGAAACTGCAGCTGATCGATACGCCGACCGCCGCCTACATCGGCATCGTCTACTGCTACCTGCCGTTCATGGTGCTGCCGCTGTACGCCAACCTGGTCAAGCATGACCACCGCCTGCTGGAAGCGGCCTACGACCTCGGCGCCAAGCCTTGGCAGGCGTTCCTGCGCATCACGTTGCCCTTGTCCAGGGCCGGCATCATCGCTGGCTGCATGCTGGTGATGATCCCGGCGGTGGGTGAGTTCGTGATCCCGGAAATGCTCGGTGGTTCGGAGACGCTGATGGTGGGCCGCCAGTTGTGGAACGAGTTCTTCAACAATCGCAACTGGCCGGGCGCTTCGGCGATGGCGGTGGCGATGATCCTGTTGCTGCTGGTGCCGATCCTGCTGTTCAACCGTTCCCAGCAGCGCCTGCTGGAAGGGAAGCAGGCATGAGCCCGCGTACCGCCAAGGGCCTGGGGCTGGGCGTGCTGCTGCTCGGCTTCGCCTTCCTGTACCTGCCGATCCTGTTGTTGATGTTCTACTCGTTCAACAGCTCGCGGCTGGCGATGGTCTGGGCCGGGTTCTCCACCCGCGCCTACAGCGACCTGTTCGCCGACCGCGCGCTGATGGACGCGATGTGGACCAGCCTGGTGGTGGCGTTCTGGACCGCCTGTACCGCCACCGTGCTGGGTACGCTGGCGGCGATGGTGATGACCCGCTTCAAGCGATTCCGTGGCAAGCCACTGTTCGGCGCGCTGGTGACCGCGCCGCTGGTGATGCCGGACGTGATCCTGGGCTTCTCGCTGATGGCGCTGCTGGCATCGATGGGCGCGATTCCCGGCTTCCCGGCGCGTGGCCTGGCCACCATCTGGATCGCGCACGTGACCTTCACCCTCTGCTTCGTCACCGTGGTGGTGTCCTCGCGCCTGCAGGAAATGGACCTGTCGCTGGAAGAAGCGGCGATGGACCTGGGCGCCAGCCGGTTGACCGTGTTCACCCGCATCACCCTGCCGATCATCGCGCCGGCGCTGGTGGCGGGTTGGCTGCTGGCCTTCACCCTGTCGCTGGATGACGTGGTGGTGGCCAGCTTCGTGGCCACGCCGGGCTCGACCACGCTGCCGATGAAGGTGTTCGCTTCGGTGCGCATGGGCATCAGCCCGAAGATCAACGCGTTGGCCACGCTGCTGGTGTCGGCGGTGTCGATCGCTGCGGTGATCGGCTGGTACATCAACGCCCGCGCCGAGAAGCGGCGCCAGCGCGACCTGCAGCTGGCGCGGCAGGACAACGGCTGAGCACACGGCCTGTCGACAGCGCCGGCAACACCCGGCTCACGGACAGCGGCGCACAATGGGGGTCTTCCAGATGGAGATCCCCCATGACCGTCGAGATCATCGACCCGGCCACCGGCCAGGTGACCTACCGCCATGAACTGATGGGCGCTGCTGACATCGAGCAGCGCCTGCAGGCTGCCGCCGATGCCTTCCCCGGCTGGGCCGATCGCTCGCTGCAGGATCGCGGTGCCGTCCTTCGCCAGATCGCCGCGCAGCTGCGCACGCGTCGCGACGACCTGCAGCAGGCGATGACCCATGAGATGGGCAAGCTCAAGGCCGAGGCGCTGGCCGAGGTCGACAAGTGCGCTGCCGCCTGCGAGTACTACGCCGACCACGCGGCCGACTATCTCAAGCCGCAGCTGATCGATACCGAAGCCCAGCGCAGCTACGTGCGTTACGAGCCGATCGGCTGCGTGTTCGCGGTGATGCCATGGAATTTCCCGGTCTGGCAGGTGTTCCGTTTCCTGGCCCCGGCGTTCATGGCTGGCAACGTGGCCCTGCTCAAGCACGCCAGCAACGTGCCGCAGTGCGCCGACCTGATCCTGGCGGTGTGTCGTGACGGAGGCCTGCCTGAGGGCGTGTTCGACGTGCTGCACATCGACAACGACCAGGCTGCCGAGGTGCTGCGCGACGCACGGGTGAAGGCGGTGACGCTGACCGGCAGCGAACGGGCAGGGCGCTCGATCGCCTCCAATGCCGGCAGCCAGCTGAAGAAGTCGGTGATGGAGCTGGGTGGCAGCGATGCCTTCGTGGTACTCGACGATGCCGACCTCGACAAGGCCGTGGCGGCGGCGGTGAAGTCGCGTTTCGACAACAGCGGGCAGACCTGCATTGCGGCCAAGCGCTTCATCGTGGTCGATGCGGTGGCCGATGACTTCACCCGACGCTTCGTTGAAGCCGCAGGCGAGCGCCAGTATGGCGATCCCAGTGAGCGTGGCACCACGCTGGCGCCGATGGCGCGCGCGGACCTGCGCGATGAGCTGCACAAACAGGTGCAGGCCAGCGTGGCGAAAGGTGCGCGCGTTCTGGTCGGCGGCGAGCCCATTGCCGGCACCCATGCGGGCTATCCGGCGACCGTGCTCGATCAGGTCGGCCCAGGCATGCCTGCCTACGACGAGGAGCTGTTCGGGCCGGTGGCTGCGGTGATCCGGGTCAAGGATGAGGCCGAGGCGCTGCGCGTGGCCAACGACACCCGCTTCGGCCTGGGCGGCAGCGTGTGGACGCGCGACCCGGTGCGCGGCGAAGCCTTCGCGCAGCGCATGGAATGCGGCGCCGCGTTCGTCAACGCCATCGTCAAGAGCGACGCTCGGCTGCCGTTCGGTGGCAGCAAGCAGTCCGGCTTCGGCCGGGAGCTGGCCGACCACGGCATCCACGAGTTCATGAACATCAAGACCGTCTACGTGGCTTGATGCCGAACGGTAGTGCCGGCCCCCGTCGCGGCATGCCCCGGGTTGCGGCGTCCG